>NZ_CP041243.1:0-310833 GCF_006547065.1 Brevundimonas sp. M20
CGACCCTCCATTCCCTTTGACAGGCCCTTGAGGCGATACAGGGCCTCCAGGGCTTCGCGCGGCGTGAGATCATCCGGCTCGATGCCCCGCAAGGCTTCATCCACGGCCGAAGATCTTGCCGGTTCCGGCGCGGGCGGCTCATTGACCGCGAACAACGGCAGGTCGTTCAGATTGGCGCCGGCGGCCTTGTCGCTTTCCAGCCGGTCCAGCACCTCGCGTGCGCGGGCGACGACCGGGCCGGGCACGCCCGCCAGCTTGGCCACCTGCACGCCATAGGAGCGGTCGGCGGCGCCCGGCGCGGCCTCGTGCAGGAAGACCAGCTCGCCGTTCCATTCCCTGGCCCGCATCGACAGATTGCAGACGTGGGCCAGCCGCGTCTCCAGCGCCGCCAGCTCATGATAGTGGGTGGCGAACAGCGTCCGGGCCCGGTTGCGGTCGTGCAGGGCCTCCGCCGTCGCCCAGGCGATGGCCAGACCGTCATAGGTGGCCGTGCCCCGCCCGATCTCGTCCAGCACCACGAACGACCGGTCGGTGGCCTGAGTCAGGATCGCGGCGGTCTCGACCATCTCCATCATGAAGGTGGAGCGCCCGCGCGCCAGATCGTCTCCGGCGCCGACGCGGCTGAACAGTCGGTCGACCACGCCCAGCCGCATCGCCCGCGCGGGCACGAAGGCCCCGGCCTGGGCCAGCACCACCAGAAGCGCGTTCTGGCGCAGGAAGGTCGATTTACCCGCCATGTTCGGACCGGTGACGATCGACAGCCTGGCGCACCCCGCACCCGATCCGTCCAGACGGCAATCGTTGGGCGTATAGGGATCGCCCGCCGCCTTCACCGCCGCCTCGACCACCGGGTGGCGCCCGGCGGTGACCTCGAAACACAGGGTGTCATCCACTGACGGCCGCACCGCCCCCACCTCTTCCGCCCATTCCGCCAGAGCCGCGTGGGCGTCCAGCTCGGCCAGCGCCTCGGCCACGGCCTGAAGCGGCTGCGACAGGGTCTGGACCGTGCGCCGCCAGATTTCGAAGGTCTCGCCCTCGATGGCCAGCGCCCGATGCCCGGCCTGACTGATCTTCGCATCCAGCTCCGACAGTTCCACCGTCGTGAAGCGAACCTGATTGGCCAGGGTCTGGCGGTGGATGAAGGGGCTTTCCTCCGTCGGACGCAGCAGGGGCTCGGCGGCCTTGGCGCTGGTCTCGAGGAAATAGCCCAGCACGGCGTTGTGCTTGATCTTGAAGGCCACGCCGGACTCGGCGACCGCCCGAGCCTCCAGATCGGCGACCACCCGGCGGCTGTCGTCGCGCAAGCGTCGCGCTTCATCCAGCTCGGGCCGGAAGTCGGGGTTCACGAAGCCCCCGTCACGCGCCAGATGCGGCGGCTCGGCCACCAGTCCGGCGCCCAGATCGGCCAGCAGGCGGCCGAGGTCCGGCGACAGCGTCAACCGGTCGATGCAGGCCGCGATACGCGGCGGCGGTCCGGTCAGGGGATCGGCGACCGGCGGGAACAGGCCCGCGATCCTCCCTGCGATGGACAGGCCGTTGCGGATGGCGGCCAGATCGCGCGGCCCGCCCCGGCCCAGCACCAGTCGCGACACCGCCCGCGCCACATCCGACGACGCCTTCAACCCGTCGCGCAAGTCCCGTCTCAGGTCGCGCCGCTCCAGCAGCCATTCGACCGCATCGAGTCCATGATTGATGGCGACCGGGTCGCGCAGGGGCCGGGCGATCCGTTCGGCCAGCGCCCGCGCCCCGCCGGACGTCACCGTCCGGTCGATGCAGGCCAGCAGGGAGCCGTCGCGCTCGCCCCGCTGGGTGCGATCAATCTCGAGGCTGAGGCGGGTCGCCGGATCGATGGCCAGAAAGCCGGTGTCGCCCGACCGACGCGGCGGTGTCAGGGCCGGTATCTTACCCGCCTGCGTCGTTTCCAGATAGGCCGCGATCAGGCCCAGCGCCGAAACCTCGGCCTCTTCAAACGCCCCGAACCCGTCCAGCGAGGCGACGCCGTACAGCCGCTCGACCCGCACCTTGGCGCCGACGGGTTCGGCCAGCGCCTGCGGCAGGGCCTGCACCACCCCGCCCGAACTGTTCAGGGCGTCCTTGGTCTCCTCATCCGAGAACAGGCGGTCCGGCACCAGAACTTCCGACGGCCGGAACGAGGCCAGGGTCGCGCCGAGGTCGTCCAGGGAACAGGCGACCACATCGACCACGCCGCCGGCCAGCTCGACCACCGCCACGGCGGCCCGCCCCTTGCGCACGGCCACGGCCGCAAGCCGGTTGGCGCCGCGCGCATCCAGCAGGCTGTCCTCGGTGAGGGTGCCCGGCGTGACCACCCGCACGACACCGCGCTGCACCACCGACTTGGAGCCGCGCTTCCTGGCCTCGGCCGGGTCTTCCAGCTGTTCGCAGATCGCCGCCTTGAACCCCTGCCGGATGAGCCGCGCCAGATAGCCGTCCAGCGCGTGCACCGGCACGCCCGCCATCGGGATGTCCTCGCCCTGATGCTTGCCTCGCCTGGTCAGGGTGATGCCCAGCGCCGCCGCCGCGATCTCGGCGTCCTTGAAGAACAGCTCGTAGAAGTCGCCCATCCGGAAGAACAGGATCGCGTCCGGCTGCCCGGCCTTGGCCGTCAGATACTGCGCCATGAACGGCGTCGCGCCCTCCACGGATGGGACGGCGTCGGCTTGCGGCGGGTGAGCGAGGGGAGCGTTCATGCGTGGCGACAGGGTGACGGATCAGGCCCGTCGTCTCAAGCGTGATCCGCCTGTCTTGCACAAGCGTCTTCGCGCTGCGACAAGCCGCACCGGCGGTTAAGGGAACGCGGTCAGACACCGCGGCTGTGCCCGCAACTGTAGGCGGCGAGAGCGTCGTCCGTCCGGGGTTCGCCCCGGCGCCACTGGTCTCCGGGCCGGGAAGGCGAGGGCTTCGCTTGTTGACCCGCAAGCCAGGAGACCTGGCCGCCGATGTCGCTCGCTCCTGTCCGGGACCAGACAGAGGCGCGGGGACTTCCGTCGCAGCGACCCGATCTTGCGCCGTCCGGACCATTCAGGCCCGGCGGATCGGCTCGCTCATATACGGCCCCACGCGCGTCTTCGCGGGGCCGACAAGGGGTCCTCGCTCAATGAAGCGCTCCATTCTCCTCTCCACGGCGGCCCTGACCGCCGCCCTCGCCTCGCCCGTCTTCGCCCGGTCATCGGATGAGCTTCCTGAAGTCGTGGTCACCGCGACCCGCATCCCGGCCATCGTCGCCGAGACCCCGGGCGCCCGCGTCATCGACGCCGATACGATCCAGCAGCGCGGCGCCGTCTTCGCCGCCGACATACTGACCGACGTGCCCGGCCTGTCCGTGACACGGTCAGGAGCGTTCGGGGGTGTCGCCCAGGTCCGCATGCGCGGAGCTACCCCGGGCAAGACACTGGTTCTGGTCGACGGCGCCCCGGTCAACGATGCGGCCGAGCCCAACGGCGCCTATGATGTCTCGGGCTTCGACCTGGGCGATGTCGAGCGCATCGAGGTCCTGTCAGGCCCGCAGTCCTCGCTGTGGGGCTCCGACGCCATCGGCGGCGTGATCGCCTTCACCACCCGAGAGATCAATGGCCTGCGCGCCGAGGCAGAGGCCGGCGACTTCGACACCCTGCGCGGTCGTATCGCCGTAGGCACGGCCAACGAGACCTGGGCGCTGGGCGGCTATGTCTCCCGCTTCACCACCGACGGGATCTCGGTCGCGGACGAGGCCGACGGCAATCCGGAAGCCGACGGCTTCGACAACACCACCGTGGGCCTGCGCGGCCGCTACGCCGTCTCCCCGGCGGTGAAGCTGGACGCCTCGGCCCGCTGGTCGCGAAGCGAGGCTGATCTCGATAACGGCTTCCCCATCGCCGACAACGGCGACCGATCGGAGTCCGAGCAATGGTCGGGCGTGGTCCGCGCCACCGTCGATGCTCTGGGCCTGCAACATCAGTTCAGCGTCTCGGGCTCGGACATCGAACGCCAGACCTTCAGCGTCTTCGGCGGCGTCTTCGACGCCAACCGTCAGGCCTGGCGCTGGCAGGCCAACGGCGAGACCGGCGCGGCCACCTACGCCTTCGGTCTGGAACGCGAAGAGAGCGAAGGCAGCCTGTCGACCGGCGCCGACGTCAGCCTGGAGAGTACTGCGGCCTTCGCCACCGGCCGTTATCAGGTCACGGACGCCCTGAGCGTCACCGGCGGCCTGCGTTTTGACGACACCGACTTCGGCTCGAAGACCACCGGGCGCGTCTCGGCGGCGTGGGACTTCGGTCCGGGCTTCACCCTGTCCGGCGCCTACGGCACGGGCTTCAAGGCGCCGTCGGTCAGTCAGGCGGCCTGTGATTTCTGCTTCGCCGCCATCCCCTTCCCGACCCTGCGTCCGGAAAGGGCTGAAGGGCTGGAAGCCGCCATCGGCTGGCGTTCGGCCGATGGCCGTATCGAGGGCCGGGCCACGGTCTATCGTCTGAAGGTCGAGGACCAGATCAGCTTCTTCTTCGATACGACCACCTTCGACAGCTACTACGTCAACATCGCCGAGACGGCGACGGACGGGGTCGAGCTGGAGGGCCGGGCGGCGCTGATCAACGGCTTCGACCTGAGCCTGGCCTACGCCTGGACCGACGCGAAGGACGAGACCACCGGCGCCCGCCTGCTGCGCGTGCCGGAACACGCCGGTTCGGTCACCCTCGGCTGGACGGGCGACCGGCTGTCCGGCGCCCTGACCGTGCGGGCGGAAGGCGATCAGGATGACAGTGGTGGTGTCCGCGAGAGCTTCGTCACGGCCAATGTGAATGCGGCCTACGACCTGACCGATCACATCACCCTGACGGCGCGCGTCGAGAATCTGGCGGACGAGCACTACCAGCAGGTGCTGGGCTACGGCGAGCCGGGTCGCTCAGGCTACGTCGGGATCAGGCTGCGCTACTGATCCGGGCGCGAGGCCCGGCCGCTACGGCGGCCGGGTGCTCAAGCTGAAGCAATTGCCAGTCCAGCGCCGGCGCCGGCGCGTGGGCGGCGGCCAGAATGGCGCGAACCTCGGCGGCGGACGCCGCGCTGGCGACCACCGCCGACACCTGCGGCAAGCCGAGCGTATAGGCCAACGTCGCCTGCATCGGATCGACGCGGGCCTCGGCCAGTCGGCGGCGGATGCGCGACAGCTGCGGCGCATGATGCGCCATCTCGGGCGGCAAGGCGTCGCCGCTCATGAACATCACCCCTCCCGCGAACACGGACGACAGGTGAATGGCGGCGCCCAGATCGGCGATCTCGTCCAGAATCCCGGTCCGGTGGACGCGCTGGTCCAGCAGGTTGCAGGGCAGCTGGACCACGTCCGGCTGGAAGCGGCGGGCCAGCAGCGCCGGGCCGTCCTCGACGGTGGCGCAGAAACCGATGCGGCGGAACAGGCCGCGATCCTTCAGCGCCTGCATACGATCCCAGAGCGCGCGACCTTCGGCGCCGACCAGATCCGAGGCCTTGGAGGCCAGCAGGGTGTCGCCCCGCGGCAGGCCCATCCGCTCCAGCGAACGCCGGGCGCGGGCCTCAACCCGGTCCACGCCCTCCTCGATGGAGACGGTGCGGACCGTCACACGGAAAGGCGACGGGAAGGGCCAGGCCTGACCCAGCAGACGCTCGCCATCCCCGTCCGGCCGGGTCGCCACCAGATTCACGCCCGCGTCGGCGGCCGTCTGCAGCAGGAAGCGCAGAGCCTCCTCGCGCGCACCGGCGGGCGCGGGCAGGGCGCGTTCAGGCTGGTGCACGACGGCGAGCGCCAGCTTGTCGACCGGGGACGGAGCACGGTTGGGGATCACGACCCTACCTTGCGCGCGAATGCTTAAGGCCCCCCTTCCGAGACATTGACCGAATCTTACCCGCGGAACGCCGGTTTGTTCATATTTCTTCTGTTTTACAAAGGACTAACTACTGAATGACGCGGAAATCCCGGGGCGGGAAAAACGCGGTGATCCACAGGAGAATTTCGCCACGGAGCATCGGCGATCTGGAAGATCACTCGGCGAGAGTTGGGAAGAATTCGAACCAGACCCGGCCACGCCCCAATCCGGCCCTTGCATCGCGGGGCGTCTGGCCCTTTAAGCGCGCGCAATAGAAGGAACGCCTCCCCGCGTTCGCCGAAGGATTCTGCCCATGTCGTCCTCCGCCCCCAAGAAGCCCGTCAAGAAGGTCGTGCTCGCCTACTCCGGCGGTCTGGACACCTCGATCATCCTGAAGTGGCTGCAGACCGAATATAACGCCGAGGTCGTCACCTTCACGGCTGACCTGGGTCAGGGCGAGGAGCTCGGGCCGGCGCGCGAAAAGGCGCTGAAGCTGGGCATCAAGCCCGAGAACATCTTCATCGACGACCTGCGCGAGGAGTTCGTGCGCGACTTCGTCTTCCCGATGTTCCGCGCCAACGCCCTGTACGAGGGCCAGTACCTGCTCGGCACCTCGATCGCGCGTCCGCTGATCGCCAAGCGCCAGATCGAGATCGCCAAACAGGTCGGCGCCGACGCCGTCTGCCACGGCGCGACCGGCAAGGGGAACGATCAGGTCCGCTTCGAGCTGGGCTACTACGGTCTGGACCCGGACATCCACGTCATCGCCCCCTGGCGCGAGTGGGAGTTCAGGTCGCGCGAGGCCCTTCTGGACTTCGCCGAAAAGCACCAGATTCCGATCGCCAAGGACAAGCGCGGCGAAGCCCCGTTCTCGGTCGACGCCAACCTGCTGCACTCCTCGTCCGAAGGTAAGGTGCTGGAAGATCCGGCGGTCGAGGCCCCCGAGTTCGTCCACCAGCGCACCCTCTCGCCTGAAGACGCGCCGGACGTGGCGACCGTCATCGAAATCGGTTTCGAGAAGGGCGACGCCGTCTCGATCAACGGCGAGGCCATGAGCCCGGCGACGATCCTGACCGCCCTGAACCAGTACGGTCACGACAACGGCATCGGCCGTCTGGATCTCGTCGAAAACCGTTTCGTCGGCATGAAGTCGCGCGGCGTCTACGAGACCCCGGGCGGGACCATCCTGCTGGCCGCCCACCGCGGCATCGAGTCGATCACCCTCGACCGCGGCGCCATGCACCTGAAGGATGAGCTGGCCGTCAAATACGCCCACCTGATCTACAACGGCTTCTGGTTCGCGCCCGAGCGCGAGATGCTCCAGGCCGCCATCGACAAGTCGCAGGAAAAGGTCTCCGGCACGGTTCGGGTCAAGCTCTACAAGGGCAACGCCACCGTCATCGGCCGCGAGAGCAGCCAGAGCCTGTACGATCAGGACCTCGTCACCTTCGAGGAAGGCGTCCAGGCCTATGACCACCACGACGCCGAGGGCTTCATCAAGCTGAACGCCCTGCGCCTGCGCGTGCTGGGCAAGCGCGACGCCCGCGACAGGAGCTGAAGCTGGGCCGCAAATCCGGCTCGCACGCGGTGACGAAATGCGCCACGGTAGGCCTCACGGCCGCCGTGGCCTTTTTGTATTGATCGGATACCCGATGTCCTTGCGCATCGTTCTGGCGGCCTCCGCCGCCCTGACCCTCGCCACCCCGGCCTTCGCCCAACAGGCTCCCGCGGCCCCGCCCGCACCCCCGGCGGCGCCGGCCCCCGCGCCCGCACCGACGCCGGAAGAACAGGCCATCATGGTCCGCGTCGAAGCCGCCGGCGAAGCGCTGCAGGAGGTCATGGAGGATCTTGAGCCGCGCGCCGCCGCTGTCCGCGCCGATGCGAGCCTGTCGGCCGCTGACAAGGAAACCCGCATCCGCGCCATGATCGCCGAACATCAGCCGGTGCTGGATGAGTTCAACTCGGCCCTGCAGGGGCTCATGCTGATCAAGGCCGCCGCCGAGGGCGCCTCGCCCGAGGAGGCCGCCGAGGCCGCCGCCATGGTCAGCACCATGGTGTCGGCGCAGATCACCCAGGCCCTTGTGACGGGCGAAGATCCGGACGGCGAATAAGCCTTACCGCGATTTCACTTGAGATCGACCGGCGTTGGGCGGACCCTTCAGTCCTGCCCTTCGCTGGAGTCCTTCGATGATCAAGGCCCTGTCCCTCGCCGCCGCCCTCGCCGTCCTGCCGCTGTCGGCGGCGCTCGCGGCCGACCCCCAAACCGCGCCAGGCGCGTCGTCCGACGCCGCCGAAGCCGCGGTGGAAGCCGCCGCCGAACGGTTTGAGGCGCGCATGGAAGCCTTCGGCGAACGCGCCGACGCCATCTCCGAAGACGCCAACCTCACCGAGCTGGAAAAGAAGACCCGCATCGCCGCCCTGTGGGCCGAGTATGAGCCGGACGTCGCCGCCTTCACCGCCACGGTGACCGAACACGTCGGCGCCATCGCGGGCGCGGCTCTTGCCGAGGTGGATATCGAAGGCATCGTCGCCGAGGCGATGACGGCGGTGGAGGAGTCCGGAGCCCTCGGCGCCGCCACCGGCATCGCGACCAACGGCGCCTGGGCCTCGAACGATCCCGAACATATGGCGACCTACGGCCTGATGGCCGAATACGCGCTGGGCGAGGCCATGGACGCCATTGATGAGGCGACCGGAGGCGAGATCAGCATTGATCTGGGCGACGATGAGGATGCGGCCGTTCCGGTCAACGCCGCCACGACCGTCACGACGCCCGTCGCGGTCCCGGTCCGCGCCGAAGTCCGCTGATCCATCTGGACGCTTGACCCGGAACAGCGCCGGTCCGACAGGATCGGCGCATGGTCCTGCCTGTCGATCCACACCTCTACGCCACCTTCCTTGGAGTGATGGCCGTCATGGCGATCACGCCGGGACCGGCCAATGTCTTCTCGGTCGCCAACGGCATCCAGCGCGGCAAGGCCGGAGCCATGGCGGGCGTGATCGGCATGAACGCCGCCACGCTTGTGTGGTTCGGCGCGGCGGCGCTGGGTCTCGGCGCCCTGGTTGTCGCCTTTCCTGACGTCTTCCGCTTCATCTCGGTCGCGGGCGCCCTCTATGTCGGCTGGCTGGGCTACAAGGCCCTGCGCGGCGCCTTCGCCACCGCCGCCGATCCCGATGCGCCGACCGTGAAGATGGGCCGCAGCGCGATTGTCGACGGCTTCATGGTCCAGATCGCCAACCCCAAGGCCATCCTCTTCTTCACCGCTGTCCTGCCGCCCTTTCTGGATGTGAACCGTCCGGCGGCGCCCCAGCTGGCCCTGTTCGCCCTGGCCACCATCGGCATGGACGTGATCAGCATGTCCGCATACGGTCTGGGTGGCGCGGCCCTTGCGCGGCGGATGTCCGAACCCGGATTTCGCAAGGGCTTCGCCCTGCTGACAGGCGTTCTGCTGATCGCCGCCGCCGTGCTTATTCTTTCGCGTTTATAGCCGTTTGCCGCATCCCGGAACCGGCGACGTTCATGTACCGTTCAGCCAAGGGAGCGCGTAGTTTCGCGCTCAAGGAGCATCCGATGAACACCCGTTTCCTTAAGCCCGTATTGCTGGTGACGGCGGCGGCGCTCGCCCTGTCCGCCTGCGCCACCGCCACCCCCTACGGCCCGGCCGGCCCCAACAGCCGCTACGGCTATTCCGAGCAACGCGTTGACGCCGACCGCTATCGTGTCAGCTTCGCCGGCAACTCCGTGACCTCGCGAGAGCAGGTCGAGATGTCGCTGCTGCTGCGCGCCGCCGAACTGACGCTGGAGAGCGGCCACGACTGGTTCGCCACCGTCAATCGCGCGACGGACCGGGACGTCCGCCTGCAGGCGACGCCCGATCCCTTCTACTATGACCGCTACAGCCCGTTCTGGGGTCCGTCCTGGCGCTATCAGCGTCGCGGGCTGTGGAGCCCGTGGGGCTATCGCGACCCGTTCGGCCCGGACTTTGACGTGCGGGAGATCGACCGGTTCGAGGCTACCGCCGAGATCGTCCTGGGCCGGGGCGCCAAGCCCGCCGGCGATCCGAACGCCTTCGACGCCCGCGAGGTGGTCAACAACCTCGGCTCCCGCGTGCCGCGCGGCTGAGACTCGTCGGACTGAAATGAGGAGGCCCCGCCGGTTCGCCGACGGGGCCTCTTTTTCACCCCACGCGCGGAGCTTTCAGCCGCCGCTTGTTGGTGTGGGTCGCGGGCGCGGAGCCAAGGTTCTGCGGAATCTCTCCCTTGAAGTAGAAGCGCTGCCACTGCTCCTTCACGGCCTCCGGATCACCGGCGGCCAGCGCTGTATTGAATTCGCCGCGCGCCTTCAGCCAGGCCTCGTACTGACCCTTCATATTGGGGTTTGACTCCAGCGTCCGGATCACCGGTTCCAGGGTTTCGACCTTGCGATGCTCGAACGGGGTGATGAAGCAGAAGGGCTCTCCCTTCTTGAACGTCACCTTGCCGGGGCGGGTGAAGATCCAGTTCATGGTGAAGGGGAAGGGCAGCCAGTCGGTCTCGATCAGGCCGGTCAGCGGCTGGATGCCGTCCTTCACGTGGTTCGGCGCCCCGCCCGCCAGCATCCCCCAGCCCGGTGGGGTGCGGAACAGATACTGCGGATGCAGGGTCAGCACCCCACGCGAGAAGTGCGACGTCACAAAGTGGTTCAAACGCGGCGTCGGCCGCTCCGGCGTGATCGTGATGTCGGCCTGCGACGGGCCGCCGTTCCACTCGGCCGTGAAGGTGAACGGGCACTGGATCTCCCAGCCCGTGGTGTTGGCCATGTTCAGCGGCAGGCAGCGATAGGGGTGTCGCTGGGCGAAGGCGTCCATCCAGTCGCGCGAGACCCGGCCCGGGACCAGATCAGGCGGCTGCGGCGACATCGGATAGCATTCCAGTTCCACGGGCGGTCTCCGGCGGGTAAGCGAATACGTCCCCTCCTCCCTACCGAAGCCAGATGACCGAAGACAACCCGATCGCTGCCGCTCCTGTCGCCGAGCCCGCCTTTGACCGCGACCGGCTGCTGGCGTGGATGGCCGAGCAGGGGATCGCGCAGACCACCCATGATCACCCCGCCGTCTTCCGGGTCGAGGAAGGGCTGGAGCTCAAGGCCGCCATGCCCGGCGCCCACACCAAGAACCTGTTCCTCAAGGACAAGAAGGGGAAGCTGTGGCTGATCTCGGCCCGGCAGGACACGGTCGTCGACCTGAAGCGCGCGCCCAAGACCATCGGCTCGGACCGCCTGTCCTTCGGCAACGAGCATCTGCTGTACGAGACCCTCGGCGTCCGGCCCGGCTCGGTGACGGCGCTTGCGTTGATCAACGACCCCGATCAGCGCGTGACCTTCATCCTCGACAAGGCCCTGTGGGACGCCGACATCGTCAACTTCCACCCCCTGACCAACACCGCCACGACCGCGCTGGCGCAAGGCGAGTTCCGCAAGGCGCTCGACGCCATGGGCCGGGCTCCGGTGACGGTGGTGGATTTCTCTGACCTGATCTGAGGTTCCAAGGTTCAATCCTTGGCCGGACAGTGCTAGAGCCCCGCGCGTCTCCCCGACCCCATTCCAGATCACGGACGTCGCCATGCCCGCCGCTCCCGACTTTCCCCCCGCGCCGAACCGCGTGGCGCCGAAGCGCGCCCTGATCTCGCTGAGCGACAAGACCGGGCTGGAGGACGCCGCCCGCGCCCTGCACGATCTGGGCGTCGAACTGGTCTCGACCGGCGGCACCCGCGCCGCCATCGCGGGCTTCGGCCTGCCGGTGAAGGACGTGGCCGATCTGACCGGCTTCCCGGAAATGATGGACGGCCGGGTCAAGACCCTGCACCCCGTCGTGCACGGCGGCCTGCTGGGCGTTCGGGACGAGCCGTCCCACGCCCGGGCCATGACCGAACACGGCATCGGCGGCATCGATATCGCCTGGATCGACCTCTATCCGTTCGAGGCCACCGTGGCTTCCGGCGGGGGCTTTGAAGCCGCCGTCGAGAACATCGACATCGGCGGCCCGGCCATGATCCGGTCGGCGTCCAAGAACCACGGCTATGTCGCCGTCTGCGTCGACAAGGACGCGGTTGATCAGGTTCTGGAAGCCCTCAAGGCCGACGGCGCGACCACGCTGGAGCTGCGCAAGCGTCTGGCCGCCCGCGCCTTCGCCCGCACCGCCGCCTATGACGCCGCCGTCTCGGGCTGGTTCGCCGGTCAGGTCGGCGACGAGGCTCCGGCTCGCAAATCCATCGCCGGTTCGCTGGCCCAGACCCTGCGCTACGGCGAGAACCCGCAC
This sequence comes from Brevundimonas sp. M20, assembly GCF_006547065.1. Classification (NCBI taxonomy): domain Bacteria; kingdom Pseudomonadati; phylum Pseudomonadota; class Alphaproteobacteria; order Caulobacterales; family Caulobacteraceae; genus Brevundimonas; species Brevundimonas sp. M20. The sequence goes on from NZ_CP041243.1 coordinate 12,128, forward strand.
CAGACGGGCGCCTTCTATCGCACCGGCGAGGCCCGCCCCGGGGTCGCCTACGCCACCCAGATCCAGGGCAAGGAACTGGGCTACAACAACATCGCCGACGCAGACGCCGCCTATGAGTTGGTGGCCGAGTTCGAGCAGCCCGCCGTCGTCATCGTCAAACACGCCAACCCCTGCGGCGTAGCGGTCGGTAAGGACCTGTCGGAAGCCTACGCCCGCGCGCTCGAGTGCGACGCCGTCTCCGCGTTTGGGGGAGTGATCGCGGTCAACCGCGTGCTGACCGGGGCCGACGCCCGCGCCATCACCGAGATCTTCACCGAAGTCGTCATCGCCCCCGGCGCCGACGATGAGGCGAAGGACGTCTTCGCCGCCAAGAAGAACCTGCGCCTGCTGATCACCAACGGCCTTCCTGATCCCCATGGGCCGGGCGAGGTCTTCCGCTCGGTCGCCGGCGGCTTCCTGGTCCAGAGCCGCGACCGGTCGCTGATCAAGCCGTCGGACCTGAAGATCGTCACGCGCCGCCAGCCGACGCCGACCGAAATCCAGGACATGCTGTTCGCCTTCACCGTGGCCAAGCACGTGAAGTCCAACGCCATCGTCTATGCGAAGGACGGCCAGACGGCGGGCATCGGCGCCGGCCAGATGAACCGCCGCGACTCGGCCCGCATCGCCGCCATCCGCGCCAGGGAAGCCGGTGAGGCCAAGGGCCTGACCACCTCGCTGGCCGAGGGTTCGGCCTGTGCGTCGGAAGCCTTCTTCCCCTTCGCCGACGGCCTTCTGGAAGCGGTCGCGGCGGGCGCCACGGCGGTGATCCAGCCGGGCGGCTCGATGCGCGACGCCGAAGTCATCGCCGCCGCCGACGAGAAGGGCATCGCCATGGCCTTCACCGGCGTGCGGGTCTTCCGGCATTAATCCTGGCGCTACCGCTCGCCGCGCGGCGGCTCGCTGCTTGAGCGCAGGTCCGCCTCACCCCTCCATCACCCTGCGGGTGGCCCCCCTCCCCAGCTTCGCTGGAGAGGTGATCCGGTTTTCACCTCTCCACCCAGTGGGGAGGTGGCTCGACGGCGAAGCCGGAGAGACGGAGGGGTCAGTCCTCAATCACCTCGTGCGCCCCGACGGCTCCGGCGCGCCAGTAGCCGGCGGCCTTCAGCGCCTTCGGATCAAAGCCCATGGCGACCACCACGCCGCGCAGGGTCCGCGCCACCTGACTTTCGCCCGCGATCCAGACATAGGCGTCGTCGCGCGGAAGATCGGCCAGCGCGGTCTCGGCCGCCGCCTGCAGGCCCTCCACGCGACCACGCGGGCCACCCTTGCGATCCACGCGCACCACCGTCAGGTCGGCGGCGCTGTTCAGCGGCGGGGCGGAGGCTTCATCCTCGACCTCCACGATCACCAGCGCCTTGCTGCCTCCAGACAGTTCCTCCAACCGCCGCGAGATGGCGGGAACCGCCGTCTCGTCGCCGATCAGGACGTGATGCGGGAAGGCGGTCGGGACGATGAACGATCCGCGCGGCCCGCCGACGCCCAGCTTCGATCCGGGCCGGGCCGTCATCACCCAGTCCGTCGCCGGACCGCCGTGGCCGACCGCGAAGTCCACGGTCAGGGTCTTCGCCGCCGTGTCCCACAGGCGTGGCGTATAATCCCGCATCACCGGGCGCGGCTCGGCGAAGACCGGCCCGTCCGGCCCCACCGTCGGCAGGGCCAGGGTCTCGCCCTCACGGACGGGGAAGATCTTCACATGGTCGTCGAAGCCCAGGGAGACGAAGTCCTCAAGATCTCCGGTCAGCACCACCCGCTTCAGCGACGGCGTCAGGTCCGAGACCTCGACCACCTCCAGCAGGCGGAATTTCAGCGGGTGCCGGACACGCCGGGCGATACGAAGGGCGTCCGTCATGCCTTTTCCACCCGATCCGCGGCCTGATTGAGAATGTCGGCGACGGCCTTGATCCGCGCCTCGTCCAGCGGGATGTCCTCGGCCAGCTTGGCGTGAACCACGCCACGCAGACGCACGATGGCCTCGGCGATGGGCGTCGGCCGCGCCGCGCGATGAGCGAACTTCGCCAGCACCTCGCGCAGATCGGTCAGGGCCTCCGCATTCTCTTCCAGCAGGGTCCGTCCGGCCCCGGTGATGGCGTAGCGCTTCTTGCCGCCGTCCTCATGGCCCTCCAGCGCGCCCATCTCCTCCAGCAGGGTCAGGGTCGGATAGATGACGCCGGGGCTGGGCGCATAGGCGCCGCCCATCCGGGTCTCGATGGCCTTGATCAGCTCATAACCATGCGCCGGGCCGTCCTCGGCGATCAGCGACAGGATCAGCCAGCGCAGGTCGCCCCGCGCCAGCAGCCGCTTGCCGCCGCCGCGATGACCTCGCGGACCACCCCGACCACCGCCTGGACCGCCGGGCCATCCGCGACCGAACTCATTGCGCATGCCGCGCCCGACCTTATCGGGGCTACCATGGCCCCATCGTTGATGCCACATCATCGCATCCTTCTTTTCGATATATCTATTCATCGAGATTTAGATATATCTGAAACTACAGGTCCGCAAGGGGGTGGCGCTTTTGGTCGAAGCGCGGCTCACTCCGGGCATGGATACGCTCGCCGGCCGCTGGGCCCTTCTCGAAGCCGGGGTCACGATCATCGGACCGGATGACGACCGCCCACGCCCGGCGGTCCTTCTGTTCCATGGCTGCGGCGGCATTCGCGAGCACATGACCCACTACGCCGAGGCGGCGAAGGCCGTGGGCTGGCGGGCCTTCATCATCGATTCCTTCGGACCGCGCGGCTGGAGCCGACAACGCGCCCTGTTCGCCGTCTGCTCGGGCATGACCTTCCGGGGCGACCAGCGGGCGGGCGACGTGCTGGCCGCCCTGGACGGCGTGTCACGTCGGCGAGACGTGGATCGATCGCGGATCACCCTCGCCGGCTGGAGCCACGGCGGCTGGGGCATCATGGAGGCGATGAGCGCGGATCGGCGCGCGGGCAGTCTGGGCCTCCGCGATCCCGGGGCGGCGTCCCTCGACGGCGTCGTCGGCGCCTATCTGGCCTATCCCTACATCGGCTTCGGCGCCTTCAACCGAATGCGGCCCTGGACGCACTGCCCGAAGACCCTCGCCGTCATCTCGCGCACGGATCACCTCAGCACCGTGCGCAACGCCGAACAGGTCCACGACATGGTCCGCCGCTGCGGCGCCGAGGTCGAGACCTGGATCGCGGACGGCAGCCACGCCTTCGATGAACCGGGTGCGGCCAAACCCATGCTGTACGATCCGGCTCTGGCCGACGAGGCCCTGCGCCGCTTCGCCGCCCTGCTGGAAGACGTGGCGGTCGCGCCTGCGAACCCCTAGCGCGGCTCCACCGTCACCGACGCCCGCAGGGAGTTGGCGATGTAGCAATGCTCGTGCGAGCGGTGATGCAGTTCCGCCAGCGCCGCCGCGTCCGGCGAGGTCGCGCCCGAAAAGGTCACCGCGGGCTTCAGCACCACCGAGACGATGGACACCCTGCCCCGGTCATCGCGCCCCATGATCCCGACCGCCTCATCGACATAGCGATCCACGACAAGGCCCGCCTTGGCCGCATAGGCGAGGAAGAACAGCATGTGACAGCTGGACACGGCGGCCACCAGCGCCTCTTCCGGGTCCACGGCGGTCGGGTCGGACATCGGAACCGGCACACTGCCCGGCGCGGATGACCCGCGCACCACGGCCCCGCCGTCGAAACGCCAGTCGTGGGCGCGGCTGTAGCGGTTGTCGAGGAAGGGCTGCTCGCCCCGGACCCATTCAACGGTCGCGACATACTCACTCATGGCGGTCCTTCCTCTCCTGCGATCCTCAGGCCGATGACCAAACCGTGTAGCACGGCTTCACGCGGGAACCCGGACCCGGCTTGCCCGCGCGGGCGACCCGCCTTATCCGGGGTCCATGGCCGCGCCCCTGATCTGTCCCTCCATTCTCGCCAGCGACTTCTCGAAGCTGGGCGAGGAAGTCCGCGCCCTCGACGCCGCGGGCGCCGACTGGATCCACGTCGATGTGATGGACGGCCATTTCGTGCCCAACATCACCCTCGGCCCCGACATCGTGAAGGCCATCCGGCCGCACACGAAACTGCCGTTCGACGTGCACCTGATGGTCGCCCCGGTCGATCCCTGGCTGGAAGCCTATCGTGAGGCGGGCGCCGACATCCTGACCGTACACCCGGAAAGCGGCCCGCACCTGCACCGCACCCTGGGCCGCATCCGGCAGCTGGGCGCCAAGGCCGGCGTGGTGCTGAACCCCGGCACGCCCCTGACCGTTCTGGAAGAAGTCGTGGAACTGGTGGATCTGGTGCTGCTCATGTCGGTCAACCCGGGCTTCGGCGGGCAGTCGTTCATCCCGACCTCCCTGCGCAAGATCGAGAAGGCCCGCGCCCTGCTGGACGCCGCCGGATCGAAGGCCCACCTGCAGGTCGACGGCGGCGTGACCTCGGCCAACGCCGCCGCCTGTGTCGCGGCGGGCGCCGACGCCCTTGTGGCCGGCTCCTTCGTGTTCAAGGGCGGCCCCGACGCCTATGCCGCCAACATTCAGGCCCTGAAGGCCGCGTGAGCCCTCTCGGCCCCTTCTCCCGGACGGAAGGCGACGCCCCCGCGCCCGGCGAGATTCCCGGCCTGCGCGGCGCGCCGGTCCGCACCCCTGTGCGCACGACCGGGGCCTCGACCGGTCCTGCCCTGTGGCCCGCCATCATCGGCAAGCTGCTCAGCCGCCAGCTGTGGATCGAGGCCTATGGCCTGCCCGGCTACGCCCTGACCCTGCGCGGTCGCACGGCCCAGAGCTTCGCCTCGACGCCGCGCGACTTCCGCCCGGTCGATCCGGCTGTCGGCAAGGGCATCCTTGGAGGCCGTTTCGTTCTGGCCGGCTCGAGCCTTGAGATCGAGGCGACGGAAGACCCCTTCAACCGCCCCAGCCCCAATCGCGCGTTCGCGACCGACCTGCACGCCTTCGCCTGGCTGCCGTCCCTGATGGCCCAGGGCGAACGCGGCGCCCGCGAGGCCCTGCGCCTGACCCTGATCTGGGCGGATGTCTTCGTGCGCTGGTCGCCCTTCGCCTGGGATCCCGACATTCTGGCCCGGCGCGCGGTCAACCTGGCCTGCGCCGCCCGTCGCATGGGCCAGGTCGCCACAGAGGCCGAACGGCTGAAACTGGCGAGCATTCTGGGTCGTCAGGCGCGCCAGCTGCTGCGTCCGCCCGGCGGGGTCGCCACCCTGTCCGAACGAATGACCGCCGCGGCCTTGATCGGCGCGGTCCTGTCCGGTCCGCCCGGCGCCGCGCTGCGCCGCAAGGCCCTCGCCCGTCTCTCCCGCGCCCTGCCCCGCACCGTCGGCGTGGACGGCGGCCATGCCGGTCGCAGCCCGGAAGCCGGTCTTGAGCTCCTGCTCGACCTGCTGACGCTGGACGACGGCCTGTCCCGGATTTCCGAACCCACGCCCGACGCCGTCAGTGATGCGATCCACCGGCTGCGCAAGGCCCTGATCATCCAGACCCTGCCGGACGGCCGACTGGCCACCCTGCAAGGCGGCGGCCCCTCGACGGTCGAGCGTGTGGCCGCCGCGCGCGGGATCGAGGGTCGGCCGGAAGACGTCTCCGGCGGCGTCGGCGGGCTCAGCCGCATCCGCAGCCCCCTCCTGACCGTGACGGCAGACACCGCGCCCCCCGCGCGCGGGGCGTGGTCCACCGCCGCCTGCGCCCAACCGCTGTCGCTCGAGATCGTCTGCGGCAAGGACCGTCTGGTCACCGGCTGCGGCTGGACGCCGCGCGCGGCTGATCGGCAGGGCCTGCGCCTGACGCCCGGCCATTCGACCCTGACGCTGGGCGAGATCTCGACCGGCGAACCTCTGGGCGGCTGGAAAGCCGACCTGCTCGGCTCACGCCTCGTCGGCGCCCCCCTGCATGTCGAGGTTGACCAGCGCGACGGCGAAGGCGCCGTCTGGCTGGAGATCGAACACGACGGCTGGGTCCACGAGTTCGGCCTGATGCATCAGCGCCGTCTCTATCTCGACCAGCGTCTGGATGAACTGCGCGCCGAGGAGCGCCTGCACCCGGCGCCGGGCCGCAAGGAGGTCGTGCGCGCCATCGCCGCCCCTTACGCCGTCCGCTTCCAGCTGGAGCCCGGCGTTCAGGCCTCTTTGGCCCGCGACCGCCGCTCGATCCTGCTGCGCGGCCATTCGGGCCGTGGCTGGTGGTTCCGCACAGACGGTCCCGACGTCGCCATCGAGCCTTCGGTCCATGTGGACGAAGGCCTGACCCGCCGGTCGCTGCAGATCGTTGTGCGAGGATCGGCCCGCACCGATTCCGAGACCAAGATTCGCTGGAAGCTCAGCCCGGCGGGCGCCGGCGGCGACCCCTCTTGAGCGCGACGGTCCCCGGGACCATCTGACGAGCTCGCGCGTTATGACTGATCGAAGACCAGGACCGACATGACCCTTACCGACCTGCCTGACGACCTGATCAAGGAAGGCTCCGACGCCGGCTTCATGGCCGATGTGGTCGAGGCTTCGAAGACCCAGCCCGTGCTGGTTGATTTCTGGGCCACCTGGTGCGGACCCTGCCGCACCCTGACCCCGATGATCGAGAAGGCTGTCCGCGCCGCCGGCGGGGCCGTGAAACTGGTCAAGATCGACGTCGACAAGAACCCGGCCTATGCGGGCCAGCTCCGCGTCCAGTCGATCCCGACGGTGTACGCCTTCGTCAACGGCCAGCCGGTCGACGGCTTCCAGGGCGCGGTTCCGGAGAGCCAGCTCAAGGCCTTCATCGACAAGCTGACCGGCGGTCAGAGCGGCAACTCCGACATCGAGCATCTGCTGTCGTTGGGCGAGGAATCCCTGTCGCTGAACGACCTCGGCGGCGCGGCCCAGGGCTTCGCCCAGGTGCTGACGCTCGATCCCGGCAACGAAAGGGGCATCGCCGGAATGGCACGGGTCTATCTGGCCGACGGCGACGTCGATCAGGCCCGCCAGACCATCGCCATGGCGCCGCAGGACTCGCGCGATCCGACCGTCCAGTCGATCCGCGCCCAGCTGTCGCTCAGCGCCGCGGCTCCCACCGGCGCCTCGACCGAGCTTGAAGCCCGGGTCGCCGCCAACCCGAACGATCATCAGGCCCGCTTCGATCTGGCCCAGGCCCTCGCCGCCGCCGGTGATCTGAAGGGCTCGGTCGATCATCTGCTGAAGATCGTCGCCGCGGACCGCGAGTGGAACGAACAGGCCGCCCGCAAGCAGCTGCTGACCGTGTTCGAGGCCGCCGGCGCCACGTCCGACGTGGCCCGTGACGGTCGTCGTCGCCTGTCGTCGCTGCTGTTCGCTTAAGGAGCTCCGGTGGCTCAGGGTTACATCAGGGCCGCCGACCTGCCGCAGGTCATCCCCGTCTTTCCCCTGTCGGGGGTGCTGCTGCTGCCGCGCGGCCAGCTGCCGCTCAACATCTTCGAGCCGCGCTATCTGAACATGATCGATGACGCCATGGCCGGAGACCGGATCATCGGCATCATCCAGCCGTCGGGCGGCTCCCTCCAGCTGCCGGGCCTGTCCCCGATCGGTTGCGCCGGGCGGATCACCAGCTTCAACGAGACCTCGGACGGCCGTTATCTGATCACCCTGACCGGCGTGGCCCGCTACCGCATCGCGACGGAACTTCCGGTCAAGACACCCTATCGTCAGGTCCGCGCGGCCTTCGACGCCTGGGCTGACGATCTGATCCCGCCGCCGCCGGGCGAAGGCGCGCTGGACCGGGACGGTCTGCTGGAGGCCCTGAAGGCCTATCTCGAGACCCGCGGCCTGGATATCGACTGGGACATGGCCGAAACCGCCCCGCCCGAAGCGCTGGTCAACAGCCTGTCCATGGCCCTGCCCTTCGAACCGTCCGAGAAACAGGCCCTGCTGGAAGCCGCTGATCTGGACCGACGCGCCGAGGTTCTGACCGCCCTGATGCAGATCGGCGCCGCCGCCGGAGATCCCGGCGAGGGCGACGGACCGTCAATGCAGTGATCGGGTCGACCCCCGGCCCCTGAGCCTGTAATCTGCTCCCCATGTCCGACGCCTTCCACACCCCGAACACCGTCGATCCGCGCCTGCTCGAGACGCTGGTCTGCCCCGTCACGCGCGGCAAGCTGACCTACGATCGGGAGGCGCAGGAGCTGGTGTCGGCGAGCGCCAGGCTGGCCTTCCCGATCCGCGAGGGCGTGCCGATCATGCTGGCCGAGGAAGCCCGCCAGCTGGGCTGACACATCAACTGAATCCGCGCTCAAGCAGAGAGCCGCCGCGCGGCGAGCGATAGCGCCCTAGACAGCCTCGCCCTTCAGCAGACGCGGCAGGTCGCCCGTCGCGCCGCCGGCTTCATGCATGAAGGCCTTGCGCAGGGCGGGGATGCGGTTAACCGCCGCCATGCCCAGATCGCGCGCCAGACGCACCGGCGGCAGATTGTTCGAGAACAGCCGCACGAAGCCGTCGAACCCCGCCGTCAGGGCGACGTTGTCGAACCGGCGCCAGCGGGCGTAGCGGTCCAGCACGATCTCCGAGCCGATGTCCTCGCCGGTCCGCATCGCCTCCACCAGCACCTCGGCCAGGGCGGCGGCGTCCTTCAGACCCATGTTGAGCCCTTGGCCGGCGACCGGATGCACCCCGTGGGCGGCGTCACCGATCAGGGCGACGCGCGGCGCGGTCATCTCCTCGGCCAACTGAAGGGACAGCGGATAGACGAACCTTGGTCCCACCACCGTGACGTCTTCCAGAAACTCGCCGAACCGTCGCATCAGATGGGACTGGAAGGCCTCATCCGACGCCGACCGCAAGGCCTCGGCCCGGCGCGTGGTTTCGGTCCACACCAGACTGGCGCGTTGCTCCGTCAGCGGCAGGATGGCGAACGGTCCACCCGGCAGGAAGTACTCATGGGCGACATTGCCGTGGTCCCGCCCGAGGGACACGGTCGCCACCACCCCGCTCTGGCCATAACCCCAGCCCAGGGTGTCGATTTTCGCGGCCTTGCGCACCGGCGACTGACGTCCCTCCGCGCCCACCACCAGCGGAGCCTCCAGAACGGAGCCGTCGGTCAGGGTCATGGTGGCCTTGCCGGGCCCGACCTCGATTGAGGCCGCCTTCGCGGGAGCCCGGACCTCGATCCCGGCGGCGATCACCGCCTCGGCCAGCGCCGTGCGGATGCGGCGGTTCTCGACCATATAGCCCAGCGGCTCGCCGTCGGTGCGGTCAGCGATCTCATCCGCGTCGAAGCGCAGGAAGGCCGATGACGGACGACGGCTGGCCGCGCCGGGGCGATGGCCGTCCGTCACCAGAATCCGGTCCATCCGACAGGCGTGGGGCCGCATCGCCGCCCCGGCGCCGAGGGCGTCGAACATGCGGAAGGTGGCGAAGGCGATGGCCGTCGACCGCCCGTCGAAACTGGGCGCCAGCTGGGCGTCGAAAGGCTGGGGATCGATCAGCACCACCCTCAGCCCGCCTTGGGCGGCCGCCAGCGCGAAGGTCGCCCCGGCCATCCCGGCCCCGGCGATGATGATGTCATAGCGGTCCGGCGTGCTCATGCCCCGCTTGTCGCGCCGTGTGGTGTCCGCGTCCAGTGCCTGAACGTCGCGCGGCCGGGGTGAAAGGTGATTGGTGACGGGTGATTGGTGAATGTCGGGAGCGCGACTGGTGTTCAGAGGGTCGAACGTCGGTGCAGGCGGCATCGAACCACCAATCACCAACCACCAATCACCTCCCGAGCGCCGTCTGGTAAACGGCCCTTAACCCTCCGCGCGCGACAACAGGGGTCGAGTCCCGCCGTCCCGGAGATCGCGACCGCATGTCCGCCGCCCTCGCCCTTGGTCAACGCGCCTGGGTCAGCGCCCGCATCCTGTGGGACGCGCCCTTCGTCGTCCGCTTCCGCGGCGTGCTGCAGGCGCTTCTGGCGACCCTGCTGGTCGTGGCCATGATCTCGTGGAATCCGGCCGATCCCAGCCTGAACGCCGCCTCCTCCAACGCCCCGACCAACTGGCTGGGGGCCAACGGCGCCCTGTTCGCCGATTTGTTCATGCAGTCACTGGGTCTCGCGGCCTGGCCAGCGGCCCTGCTTCTGGTCGCCTTCGGACTGGCCGGCGCCATCGGCGACGCCATCCAGCAGCGCCTGAAGCCCACGCCCCTGCGCGCACTCGCGGCCACCGGCGGGGTTCTGGCCCTGTCCGCCGGTCTCTCCGCCTTCGCCCACCCGGCCGCGTGGCCGCTGGCCGCCGGTCTGGGCGGTCTGTGGGGCGACGCGGTCACCGGTCTGGTGAAGATGGCCTGCGAGGCGCTGCGCATCGGCGCGGGCGGCCTGATCGCCGCCCTCCTGTTCCTGCCGCTGGGCCTGTGGGGCGTCGGCTACGCCATCGGCCTGCGGCTGGCGGATCTGGGCGAGACCCTGACGTGGGCGCGCAGTCAACGCGCGGGGCGGGGCGGCGCCCTGACGCCCACGCCCAGGCACGCCGCCGCACAGTCCGCGCCGAAACGCGCGCCGCGCCAACGGCCCGAGCCGGAACCGGACTTCGAGCCCGGGCCCGCCCCGCGCGCGGCGACCTCCAAACCCGCGCCCGAACCGACCTATGCACCGGTTTCGCTGGACGACGCCGGGGACGACAGCCCGCCCTGGGCCGATCCCGCCCCGACCCCGGCCCCTCCCCGGGCCGCCCCTGAACCGAAGGTCGCCGCCGCCAAGGCGCCCAAGGCCTCGCGTCGTGAGATTGATGACAATCAGGGCGCCTTCGACTTCGCCAAGGCGGACTCACTGGACGGTTTCGATCTGCCGCCCCTGGGCATGCTGTCCAAGCCGGAGAAGCGCGTCGCCTCGGTCGACGAGGAGGCCCTGAAGCAGAACGCCAAGATGCTGGAGGGCGTGCTGCAGGAGTTCGGCGTGCGCGGCGTGATCGACCAGATCCGCCCCGGCCCGGTGGTCACCCTGTATGAACTGGTCCCCGCGCCCGGCGTGAAGCACGGCCGCGTGGTGGCGCTCGCCGACGACATCGCCCGCTCCATGTCCGCCCGCGCCTGCCGCATCAGCGTGGTTCAGGGTCGCAACGCCATCGGCATCGAACTGCCGAACGCGCGGCGCGAGACCGTCTATCTGCGCGACCTGCTGGCCTCGACCGAATACGACAAGCCCTCGCACCTGCTGCCTCTGGCGCTGGGCGAGACCATCGGCGGCGAGCCCTATGTCGCCGATCTGGCGCGCATGCCCCACCTGCTGATCGCGGGCACCACCGGTTCGGGCAAGTCGGTCGGGGTCAACGCCATGATCCTGTCGATCCTCTACAAGCTGACGCCCGCCCAGTGCCGCTTCATCATGATTGACCCCAAGATGCTGGAACTCAGCGTCTATGACGGCATCCCGCACCTGCTGGCGCCGGTCGTCACCGATCCGAAGAAGGCCGTCGTCGCGCTGAAGTGGACCGTGCGGGAGATGGAGGACCGCTATCGCCGGATGTCCAAGCTCGGCGTGCGCAACATCGCCAGCTACAACGACCGCGCCCGCGAGGCCCAGGCCAAGGGCGAGCATTTCGAGCGCACCGTCCAGACCGGCTTCGATGAGCAGGGACGCCCGGTCTATGAGTCCGAGAAGATCCGTCCCGAGCCCATGCCCTATCTGGTCGTGGTCATGGACGAGATGGCCGACCTGATGCTGGTCGCGGGCAAGGATGTGGAAGGCGCCGTCCAGCGTCTGGCCCAGATGGCCCGCGCCGCCGGCATCCACCTGATCATGGCCACCCAGCGCCCGTCGGTGGACGTCATCACCGGCACCATCAAGGCCAATTTCCCGACCCGCATCTCTTTCCAGGTCACGTCGAAGATCGACAGCCGCACCATCCTGGGCGAACAGGGCGGCGAGCAGCTGCTGGGTCAGGGCGACATGCTCTACATGGCCGGCGGCGGCCGCATCACCCGCCTGCACGGCCCGTTCGTGGACGACAAGGAGGTGGAGGCCGTCTGCAATCACCTGAAGGCCCAGGCCGAGCCCGACTATCTGGACCTGATCACCGACGATCCGGACGGCGACGGCGACAACGCCTATGGCGACGAGGGCGGAAATGGCTCCTCGGGCGACGACCTGTATGATCGCGCCGTCGCCGTGGTCACCCGCGACCGCAAGGCCTCGACCAGCTACGTCCAGCGCCGCCTGCAGATCGGCTATAACCGCGCCGCCTCCCTGATCGAGCGGATGGAGCAGGAAGGCGTGGTGAGCCCGGCCAACCACGCGGGCAAGCGCGACGTCCTGGCGGGTCCCCCGCCACTTTAGTTTGGGCCGCGGTCAAACGACCCGACGCGGCCTGGCGCTTGGCGCCCGCTTCTTGCCTCTGCTGAGCGGAAGAGAAGAGGAACGTGTCGTTGGCCCGGCCGTTACTGCCCCGCTGTTTTGCGATGTTCCGATGAACACCCCTTCATCGGAGCGCCGGAATATGGTCAGGCTTGGGTCACGCCCCTGACAGACACGACCTGCAAGACGGCATGATCGACAACCATCCCGAACGGGAGAGAAGCCTGATGACCGTCTCACGTCGCGCCTTCGCGCTTGGAACCGCCGCTGTCGCCGCCGTCGCGGCCCTGCCCGCCCATGCCCAGTCGAACCTGTCCGCAGAGGATCAGGCCACGCTGCGACGCGCCCAGACCTATCTTCAGGGCCTGACCTCGGCCCAGGGCACGTTCACCGAAACCTCCGGCCCCACCCAGCGCGCCGGTCGCTTCTACCTGCAACGCCCGGGCAAGATGCGGTTCGAGTACACCAACCCGGCCGGCCTTCTGGTCGTCTCGGACGGCTACAATGTGAAGCGCTACGACCCGCGCCTGAACAATTTCCAGCAGGTGCCGCTGGGCCAGACGCCGCTGTCGGCCTTCCTGTCGCGCAACGTCCGTCTGGATCAGGGCGTCCGGATTGACCGCGTCACCCGGATGCAGGGCGGCGCCTTCACCATCAATGCGCGGGACTCGCGCCGTCCGAACGACGGCCAGATTGTCTTGTCCTTCGGCGGCGCCCCGCTGCGCCTGCAGGAGTGGACGATCATCGATGCCCAGGGCGGACGCACCACGACGCGCCTGACCACCCTGCAACCGGCGTCGAACCTGGCCGCCAGCCTGTTCCAGCTGCGTGACCCGACCCGTCGCCCCGGCCGGAACTAGGACGCTCGCCAGCCACGCGAAGCGTGGCTGTAACGACACGAAAGCAGCCTGCCTTTCGACGGCTTGACATTTTCCGCCGAGAGTGGCCTTTTAGTCACAGATCGGCGGGAGTCGATCAACACCGCTACGGATATCATCCCCTTCCCGGCGGCGAGAGAGACGAACCTTCAGCGCCCGGTCGCCCCCGACCGGGCGCTTTTTTGTCAACTGTGGACCGTCGGCCCTTCCAGACCTCCCGACCCACCGCGGCTTTTTTTGTTGGGCCGCGGTCAGAAGGCTCCGCCTTCTCGACCCGACGCGGCCTGGCGCTTCGGGGGGGCTGGCCTGCCAACACCGGACCCGCGCTCAAGCAGTGAGCCGCCGCGCGGCGATCGATAGCGCGACAAGGCATCGAAGCTGCTAAGTCCCCTCCCATGCTTCGCATCGCCACCTGGAACATCAACTCGGTCCGCCTGCGCGTGGATCAGGTCGCCCGCTTCGTCGCCGAGGCGGCGCCGGATGTCCTGTGCCTGCAGGAGATCAAATGTCTGGAGGACCAGTTCCCCCGGGCCGCATTCGAGGCCATGGGCCTGCCGCACCTGAAGATCGGCGGCCAGAAGGGCTGGCACGGCGTGGCCATCGCCAGCCGCAAGCCGATCACCGAGGCGCCGAAACTCGACGTCTGCCGCGAAGGTCACGCCCGCTGTGTCGGCGTGATGGTCGACGGCGTCGAGATCCAGAACTTCTACATCCCCGCCGGCGGCGACATTCCCGACCGCACCCTGAACCCGAAATTTGACCACAAGCTGGACTTCTACGAGCGCCTGACCGCCGACATGGCCACCCGCGACCGCCGGCGCCCGCTGGTTCTGGCCGGTGACTTCAACATCGCGCCCGGCGAGAACGACGTCTGGAACCACCGCTATATGTCGAAGGTGGTCAGCCACACTCCCATCGAGGTCGAGACCCTGAAACGGCTTCAGGACGCGGGCGACTTCACCGACGTCCTGCGCGCCCAGATCCCCGAACCGACCAAGCTGGCCAGCTGGTGGAGCTATCGCGCCGCCGACTTCCGCAAGTCCAATCGCGGCCTGCGCCTGGACCACCTGTGGACCTCGCCCGGTCTGACCCCCGCCGTGACCGCAGGCTCCGCCCGAATCCACGACGACGTCCGCGCCTGGGAACAGCCCAGCGACCACGCGCCTGTGACCATGGATCTGGACGTCTAGGCGCGCACCTCTTCGGCCAGAAAATCGAGGAAGACCCGGACGCGCGAGGGCAGCCGTCCGCCGTGGCCGACATAGACGGCGCGGGTTTCCTCGATGTCGCCGGGATTGAACGGTTCGAGCACCTTCACCATTCGACCCGCTTCCAGATCACGCTGGATGTGGAACAGAGACAGCCGCGCGAGGCCCGCCCCCGCCAGCACCAGCGCCCGCGCCGTCTCCCCGTCCCCGGCGGTCGCCGGGCCATGGAGCGGCCGGGTGATCCTTTGTCCGTCCGCGCTCACGAAGGGCCAGCCGTCGATGTGTCGTGTGAAGTTGAAATCGATCAGGTCGTGATCGGCGAGATCGTCCAGCGTCTGCGGCGTGCCTCGCCGGGCCAGATAGTCCGGGCTGCCGACGATCATCATCGGCGTCTCGACCAGCTTCCGCGCCATCAGGGACGACGCCGCCATCGGCCCGACCCGGATCGCCACATCCGCGCGTTCGTCCATCAGGTTCACCACCTGATCGGTCAGCACCAGATCCAGCGTCACCTCCGGATACCGGGCCGCGAACTTCGGGACCAGCGGGATCAAACAGTGCAGGCCGAACGGTACGCTGGAATTCACCCGCACCCGCCCGCGCGGCGTGGCCGAGGCCGTCACCGACCGCTCAGCCTCATCGATATCGGCCAGCACCCGGACCGCCTGATCGTGGAACGCCTGCCCCTCGGGCGTCAGGGTCAGGCGGCGGGTCGAGCGATTGATCAGCCGCGCGCCCAGACGCGCCTCAAGCCGGGAAAGCAGCTTGCTGACTGCCGACGGGGTCATCCGCAACGACCGCGCCGCCGCCGACAGGCCGCCCGCGGCGACCACGCGCACGAACACCTCCATCTCACCCGAGCGGTTCAGGTCCAGTCGCGCCATCGTTGACTTGATCTCACAGATGAAGGTCTTTGATGACATCTAGTGCGAATGACGGCGCTCCGCCATCTGGCCCGTCATGACCAGCGCACCCTCCCGCACCCCGCTCGCCCTCTATGCCCTGACCGTCGGCGCCTTCGGCATCGGCGTCACCGAGTTCGTCATCATGGGCCTGCTGTTGCAGGTTTCCGGCGATCTGGGCGTCTCAGTCCCCGCCGCCGGCCTGCTGATGACCGGCTACGCGCTGGGCGTCTTCGTCGGTGCACCGCTTCTGACCATCGCCACCCGCACCCTGCCGAAGAAGACGACCCTTCTCGTCCTCATGGCCATCTTCACCCTCGGCAACCTCGCCTGTGCGCTGGCCCCCACCTATGAGCTGCTGATGGCGGCCCGCATCCTGACGGCGCTGGCCCACGGCACCTTCTTCGGCGTCGGAGCGGTGGTCGCCACCGGCCTTGTCGCGCCCGAGAAGAAGGCCTCGGCTATCGCCATCATGTTCACCGGCCTGACGTTGGCGACCCTGATGGGCGTCCCCTTCGGCGCCTGGCTGGGCCTGCATTTCGGCTGGCGCTCGACCTTCTGGGCGGTGACGGGCATGGGCCTTCTGGCCCTGCTGGTTCTCGCGCTGGCCGTACCCGCGGTGAAATCGACCGAGCCTCTGGGCCGCCTGCGCGACGAGTTCGCCGTGCTGAAACGCCCGCAGGTCCTGCTGGGTCTGGCCATGACGGTGCTGGGCTTCGGCGGCGTCTTCGCCATCTTCACCTACATCCAGCCGATCCTGACCGGGGTCTCCGGCTGGTCCGAGGCCGCCGTCTCGCCGATCCTTCTGGTCTTCGGCGCCGGTCTGGTCGGCGGCAACCTTCTGGGCGGCAAACTGGCCGACAAACGTCTGGCCCCGGCCCTGCTGGGCACGCTTCTCGCCCTGACGGTGGTGATGTTCGCCTCGGGCTGGGCCTTCCATGACCGCTATGCGGCCGTCGCTGCGGCCTTCCTGCTCGGCGCCGCCGCCTTCGCCACCGTCGCCCCGCTGCAGATGCGGGTGCTGCAACAGGCGGGCGGCGCGGGTCAGGGTCTGGCCTCCAGCCTGAACATCGCCGCCTTCAACCTGGGCAACGCCTTCGGCGCCTGGCTGGGCGGCGCGGTGATCGCGGGCATCGGCATCAGCGCCGTGCCGATGATCTCGGCCGCCGTTCCTCTGGCCGCGCTCGTCCTGGCGGTCCTCAGTCTGTCGATGGAGAAGAAGGCCTCAGCCGAGGCCCTGCCTCAGGGCTGAAGCCGGTACCCGCCCGCGTCGGTCAGGAGCAGGCGCGCCTGACCGGGCTCGGGCTCGATCTTCTGGCGCAGGCGATAGATGTGGGTTTCCAGCGTGTGGGTGGTGACCCCCGCGTTGTAGCCCCACACCTCGGTCAGCAGCTCCTCGCGCGACACGGCCTTGGCCCCGGCGCGATAGAGGTACTTCAGGATGTTGGTCTCTTTTTCCGTCAGCCGGACCTTCTTGCCCTTGTCGTCGACCAGCACCTTGGAGGCCGGGCGGAATTCATAGGGGCCGATGCGGAAGACGGCGTCTTCCGACTGTTCGTGGCTGCGCAGATGGGCGCGGATGCGCGCCAGCAGGACCGCGAAGCGGAAGGGCTTGGTCACATAGTCGTTGGCCCCGGCTTCCAGCCCCAGCACCGTGTCGGAATCCGACGACTGGGCGGTCAGCATGATGATCGGAGTGGAGACGCCGTCCTTGCGCAGCAGGCGGCAGGCCTCGCGCCCGTCCATGTCGGGCAGGTCGACGTCGAGCAGGATCAGATCGGCGCGAACCTCACGCCCCATCTTCACGCCTTCCGTGGCGGTCGAGGCCTGAACGGGGCGGAAGGCCTCATGCAGGGCCAACTGCTCCGCCAGCGCCTCGCGCAGGTCGTCGTCGTCGTCGATGATCAGGATCGTCTTGGGCGTCGGCATGGGTGCAACAATGGAGAGAGCCGGTCCAAACGCCAAGGGCGCCGGTCCGTTGCGAGGTGTTTTTCAGTCCTTGGGGTGAATTTCAGCGGGTTTCCGGTCTCCGAACAGGGCCGATCCGACCCGCACATGGGTCGCGCCGAAGCGGATCGCGATCTCATAGTCGCCGCTCATGCCCATCGACAGCACCGTCAGCCCGTTCCGGCGGGCGATCTTGCGCAACAGGGCGAAATGCAGACCCGGCGCCTCATCCGCGGGCGGGATGCACATCAGGCCCTCGACCGTCAGACCCACGGCGCGCGCCTGTGCGATCAAGGCGTCCGCCTCTTCGGGCAGAACGCCGGCCTTCTGCGGTTCCGCTCCTGTGTTCACCTGAACCAGAACCCGAAGGTCCCGAGCGGTCTTCACCGCCTCGGTGGCCAACACCTCGACCAGCTTCGGACGGTCCACCGTCTCGATCACATCGAACAGGGCCACGGCGTCGGCGACCTTGTTGGTCTGCAAAGGTCCGATCAGGCGCAGCTCCAGCCCCGGCGTCCCGCGACGCGAGGTCCAGTGCGACCGCGCCTCCTGGACCCGGTTCTCGCCGAACACCCGCTGGTCGGCGGCCAGGGCCGCATCCAGCGCCTCGTCCGGCTGGGTCTTGGTCACGGCGACCAGCGTCACCTCCGCCGCATCCCGCCCGGCGATGCGGCAGGCCCGGGCGATCTTGCGACGCACCGTCTCGAAGCTGGACGTGATGAGGAGATCGGGGGAAGAGGAGGTCATGGACCGGTCGGATGCGGATACCCTGTGGCGGATCGCCGGCTGTCTAGCCCGTGACGCGGCCAAAGTCAGCCGGGCGACCGGCGCGCCGCGCCTCAATCTGCCGCCCCTGCTGTTTTTCACCGACCCGGAACGGACGCCCAAGCCCTGGCGCGTGGCCGAGCGTCTGCCGGTCGGATCGGGCGTGGTCTTCCGTCATTTCGGCGCGCCCGACGCGCTCCAGACCGCCCAAAGACTGCGTGACGCCACCCGCAGGCGCGACGGCCTGCTTCTGATCGGGCGGGATGCGGAACTGGCGGAAGCGGTCGCGGCGGACGGCGTTCACCTGCCCGAGGCCCTGATCGCGCGTGCCCCGGACCTCGCCGCCGCCCATCCGGGCTGGACGCTTACCGCCGCCTTCCACGCCCTGACGCCCCTGCCCGACCTGACCGGTCTGGACGCCCTTGTCGTCTCGCCGGTCTTTCCGGCGGGCGGGGCTTCGGGCGAAAAACCGCCTCTGGGCCTCGACCGGCTGACCGTCATCACCCGGACCAGCCTGCTTCCGATCTACGCCCTCGGCGGGATCGACGCGTCGAACGCCCCGGACCTCATCGGCTCGGGCGCGTGCGGAATAGCGGCGGTGGGATCGCTGCAGGCGGCCTTCGGGGCCTGATCAGAAGCGGAAGATCGATTCCAGACGGAAGCGCGCGGCCGGACGCTCACCTTGCGGCGCACGGGCGGGATCACGTTCCTGTTCGGCCAGTCCGGCTGAGGCGCCGACCCGCAAACGCGGGTTGACGCTGTAGTAGGCGCCGGCCTCGACGTCGCCGAGATTGTTCTCGCGACCGACGGGCTGGTTCAGGTTCAGGTCGAGGCCCCAGCGCCCGCGTTCGGTGAAGCGCAGACGACTTTGGCCCGCCGGCGCACTGGAGCGGGCGGCGTTGGCTTCGTTCAGGCTGACGGCGGGAGCGCGCGAACGCGACTGGGCGGTCTGGGCCGACGCGACGTCGGCGACAGCGACGAGGGCAAGCCCCGCGACCAGTCCAGCGATGACGGCGCTCTTGCGCATGTCCTGCCCTTTCGTCGCGCCGGGCGTCCCGACGCGATCCATTGAACCCAAGTAAACCTTGCGCCCAAGTCCGGTCAACGGAACGGCGACGCTGAAGCTCTGTTCCTCGCGACTCGGGAAGACTCCTGTGGCGCGAGCGTCACGGCCCTTACAGCCCCTGGGCGCCGGTTCGACACGAAGTGGCGCCGTATCCAACGTCTTCGCCTTGTCATCGCCCCTTTTGACCGTGTTATAGAGCCTCGCTTCGGTTCCGACCCGCGTTCGGGCGGTCCGGCGCGCGCGCCGGAAAGTCTGGCGTGCGTCCCGTTCGAATGGAGAACTCTCTATGGTGCTGGTTCGCGGCGCAGCGGTCGCCCTGATCGCTTCCGGTCTGATGCTCGGCGCGTGCAGCTCGCTTCCGAGACTGCCGGGCACCGCCCCGTCCGAAGGCTCCGCCACGGCTCGCACCGCCGCCCAGACGGGCATCGGCGTGAACGCCTATCTGTGGCGCGCCACCCTGGACACCTTCGCCTTCATGCCGCTGGCCAACGCCGATCCGTGGGGCGGGGTGATCAACTACGACTGGTTCACTGATCCGCAGACCCCGAACGAGCGCTTCAAGGCGACCGTCTTCATTCTTGACACCCGCCTTCGCGCCGACGCCCTGAACGTGACCATCACCAAGGAAGTCCGCGGCGCGGACGGCCAGTGGGTCAGCGCTCCGGTCGCCGCCCAGACGGAAACCGATCTGGAAAACGCGATTCTGACCAAGGCGCGTCAGCTCAATCTGCAGAACGCCGGCTAAGCCTCTTTTTACGACCACAGCCTCCTTCAGGCGCGCCCTCAAGGAGCGATGCCTGAAGGATTCCCGTGGCCCGCTACGAGCCCAAGACCGCCGAACCCCGCCAACAGGCCCGCTGGGCGGCCGCTGACGCCTTCCGCACGCCGACCGAAGGCACGGGAAAGCCGAAATACTACGTGCTGGAGATGTTCCCCTATCCGTCGGGCAACATCCATATGGGCCACGCCCGCAACTACGTCATGGGCGACGTGGTGGCCCGTTCCAAGCGCGCTCAAGGCTTTGACGTCCTGCATCCGATGGGCTGGGACGCCTTCGGCCTGCCCGCCGAGAACGCCGCCATCGAGCGCGGCATCCATCCCGGCGACTGGACCTGGTCCAACATCGCCAACATGCGCGACCAGCTGAAGCTGCTGGGCCTGTCGCTCGACTGGAGCCGCGAGTTCGCCACCTGCGACCCGGCCTACTACGGCAAGCAGCAGGCGTGGTTCCTGGAGCTGTTCAAGCGCGGCCTCGTCTATCGCAAGGACTCGGTCGTCAACTGGGATCCGGTCGACAACACCGTTCTGGCCAATGAGCAGGTCGTGGACGGCCGCGGCTGGCGCTCGGGCGCACCTGTCGAGAAGCGCAAGCTGAACCAGTGGTTCCTGCGCATCACCGACTACGCGGACGACCTGATCGAGGGCCTGAAAGAGCTGGAAGGCCGCTGGCCCGAGAAGGTTCGCCTGATGCAGGAGAACTGGATCGGCAAGAGCCGGGGCGCGACCCTGTGGTGGAACATCGTCGAGGCGCCGGCCTTCCTGCCCGCCTCGCCGGAAGGCGAACCCAACCACGCCCGCGATCCGATCGAGGTCTACACCACCCGCCCCGATACCCTGTTCGGAGCGAGCTTCCTCGCCCTGTCGGCTGACCATCCGCTGACCAGGGCCATCGCGGAACACCGGCCGGAGGTTCAGGCCTTCATCGAGACCTGCGCCCGCTCGGGCACCAGCGAGGCCGATATCGAGAAGGCCGAGAAGCTGGGCGTCGATCTGGGAATCCGGGTCCAGCACCCGTTCGACCCGGAACGCACCGTGCCGGTCTGGGCCGCCAACTTCGTCCTGTTGACCTACGGCTCGGGCGCCATTTTCGGCTGCCCGGCCCACGACCAGCGCGACTTTGAATTCGCCACCAAATACAGCCTGCCCATCGTCCCGGTCGTGAGACCCGAAGGCGCGGGTGACGACTTCACCGTCGGCGACGAGGCCTATACCGGTCCGGGCGCCATCTTCCATTCGGACTTCCTGAACGGCTTGGACGTCGAGGCCGCCAAGGCCGAGGCCATCACCCGTCTGGAAGCCGCGGGTCAGGGCAAGGGCGCGACCATCTATCGCCTGCGCGACTGGGGCATCAGCCGCCAGCGCTACTGGGGATGTCCCATCCCCGTGATACACTGCGACCGCTGTGGCGCGGTCCCGGCCGCCGAGCTTCCGGTCGAACTGCCGAAGGATGTGACCTTCGACACCCCCGGCAATCCGCTGGATCGTCACCCGACCTGGAAACACGTCAAATGCCCGTCGTGTCACGGTGATGCGACCCGCGAAACCGACACCCTGGATACCTTCGTGGACTCCAGCTGGTATTTCGCACGCTTCACCGATCCGACCGCGGCCGAACCGATCTCGCAGAGCGCGGCCGACCACTGGCTGCCCGTGGATCAGTACATCGGCGGCGTCGAGCACGCGGTCCTGCACCTGCTCTACGCCCGCTTCATCAGCCGCGCCCTGTCGGACGCGGGCCTGATGACGGTCAAGGAGCCCTTCGCCGGCCTGTTCACCCAGGGGATGGTGGTCCACGAGACCTATTCCGACGGCGTGGACGGTGTCGGGAAGCCGCTCTGGGTCGAGCCCACCGATGTTCATATCGAGACCGTGGACGGCAAACGCGTCGCCACCCGACTGTCGAACGGCGCCGTCCTGACCATCGGCGACATCGAGAAGATGTCCAAGTCGAAGAAGAACGTCGTCGCCCCGCAGGAGATCGTCGACACCTACGGCGTGGACGCCGGTCGTCTGTTCGTCCTGTCGGACAGCCCGCCCGAGCGGGACGTGCAATGGACGCCCGGCGGCGTCGAGGGCGCCAGCCGTTTCGTCCAGCGCGTCTGGGCCGAGGTCGACGGCTATGACCCCGCCTTCGCCGGAGAGGCCGACGCCAACGCGTCCCTGCTGCGTGAGACTCACAAGGCCATCAAGGCGGTCAGCGAGGGCATCACCGGCTTCCGCTTCAACTCGGCCATCGCCAAGCTCTATGCCTTCGTCGCCACCGTGCGGGACCACCCAAAGGCCGGCGGCGACGCCCGGCGTCAGGCCCTGTCGGCCCTGCTGCGTCTGGTCGCGCCCTTCACGCCGCACCTGGCCGAGGAAGGCTGGACGCGGCTGGGCGAAGAGGGGATGATCCTGAACGCGCCCTGGCCGGAGTATGATCCGGCGCTGGCGGCTGACGACGAGGTCATTCTGCCCATCCAGGTCAACGGCAAGCGTCGCGGCGAGATCCGCGTCGCCCGGGGTCTGGAGCCGGCGGAAGTCGAAGCCCTCGTCCTGGCCGATCCGGACGTTCAGGCGCGGCTGGAGGGTCTGACGGTGAAGAAGATCGTCGTGGTCAAGGACCGCATCGTCAACGTCGTGGTGGCCGGATGAGAGCCCGTCTCCTCGCCCTCGCGCTCGGCCTTGTCTCGCTGACGGGACTGTCCGCCTGCGGCTTCACCCCGCTGTACGCCAGCGGGGCCGCGGGAACGTCCCTGTCGCGCATCGCCGTGACCACACAGGACGATCGCCTCGGCTATCGGGTCCGCGAGCAGCTTGAGGATGCGCTGGGCCGTGACGGCTCGCAGCCGCCCCTGTGGCGTCTGGAGACCGCGATCGTGCAGTCGCGCCGTCCTCTAGGTCGCCGGATCGACGACACCGCCACCCGGTACGAGCTGACCGTGCGCGGCAGCTGGACCCTGACCCCGACCACGGGCGGCGATCCCGTCACCGGCGTCGAGACCGTCACCACCACCTATGCCGCCGCTGACCAGCCCTACGCCGCCATCGCCGCCCAGCAGGACGGTGAGGAACGCGCCGCGGCCGAACTGGCGCGGCTGATCCGTCTCGAGCTCCTCCGGACCCTGTCCAACCCGTGATTCTGGCGAAACGGCCCGAGGTCGACCGCTTTCTCAGGGCCCCGGACAGGGGCGTCCGGGCCGCCGTGATCCACGGCAAGGACCGTTCCGGCGTCGCTGAGCGGGCCGAGATTTTGTGCAAGACGATCACCCCGGACCTGAACGACCCGTTCAACGTCACGCTTCTGACCGACAGCGACATCGACGGTGACGAAACGAAGCTGGATGAGGCCCTGACCGCGCTCAGTATGATCGGCGGCCGTCGTCTGGTGCGCGTGCGCCTGTCGAACGAGAAGGCGTCCATCGACAAGATGCTCGCCGCGGCGCTCAAGAGCCACGCCGCCGGTGACTTCAACCCCGACTGTATGCTGGTCATCGAGGCCGGGGCGCTGGGGCGGGACTCCGCCCTGCGCAAGGCCGCCGAGGCCGACAAGGCCGCCGTCGGCATCGCCTGCTATGAGGACGAGACGGGCGACGTGGCCCGCATGACGCGCGAGGCCTTGGCCGGAGACAAGGTCGGGCTGACGCAGGACGCCCTGGATCGCTTCGTCTCCCGCCTGCCCCGCGAGCGCGGTCTGATGCGACAGGAGATCGAGCGCCTGATCCTCTACATCGGCCCGGGCAGCGGCCGGACCATCGACGCGGCCGAGCTGGAGCTGCATCTGGGCGTCGAGCCTGACGCCTCCCTTCAGGACGCCGCCCTTCAGGCCTTCGGCGGTCGTCCCGGTCCCGCACAGTCCGGCCTTCGCCGCGCGTTCGCCGAGGGCGAAAGCCCTGTCATGGCCGTGAGACAAGCCTCGATTCATCTCGGGAAACTGAGGCGGATCAACATCCTGCAAGGCAACGGAGCCAACGCCAAGGAGGCCGCCAAGGCTGCCGGTGTGTTCTGGAAGCAGGAGGCGGAGATGCTCCGTCAGGCGCGCAGCTGGCGTCTGGAGGACCTCGACAAGGTTCTGGACAGCGTCAACGCCGCCGACATTGCTACCAAGACCACGGGCTCTCCGGACCAGCTGATCGCGGAGCGTCTGTTGCTCGAGATTTCCGCCCGGGCGCGTCGTCTGGGGCTCTAGCCCCGCTTGGACGCCCTGCGGAACGCCGGCTTGTTGGCCGAGGCGCTCTGGTGCGCGCTGAGCTTTTCGGCGTGCTGGGCGGGCTTGAAACCGCCGCTGGCGGACGGCTTTCCGCCCCCAGCCTTCTTGGCGGCCAGCGCCTTCTTCATCGCTTCAGCGGTCGGATTGCTCGGCTTGTCGGTCATTCGTCCATCCTGCCACCGGCGCGCCGGGCAAGCCAGACATTGGCGCCGCCGCAATCCGGATCATTCTCGACCTGGGCCAGAACCTCGAAACCGATCGCCTCCAGCCCGGTGCGGTACGCCGCCGTCGACAGACTGCCGTGGTACAGCGGCTCTCCGCGCCACTCACCGACGGTGTCACCCTCCTCCGTCCCGCTGGTGAACATCAGGACGCCGCCCGGCTTCAGATGCCGGGCATAGACCCAGAACATCTCGCGCTGGGCCTCCGGGTCGAGGTGGAAGACGCTGTGCCAGGCGATCAGGCCGTCAAATCGACGCCCCAGAGCCAGACCGCGCATGTCCGCGACGATCCAGTCCTGCTCCGGGAAGCGCCGACGGCAAAGGTCGATCAGGCCCGGCGCCGCATCCACGCCCGTCACCCTCAGATTCTGCTCGATCAGATAGCGGGCGATGGGCTCGCCAGAGCCACAGCCGAGATCGAGAATATGTCCCCCGATCGGGATACGATCCAGAAACCGGTCGAGCCACGGCTTTTCGAACAGGGACCGGCCCCGATCCGCATCCCAGTCCGCGGCCCGGCGGCTGTAGAGATCAACGACCTCGTCCGCCGGCCCCGGCATAGCCGCTCAGCCTCGCATCAGACGGCGGCAAAGGTCATCCAGCTGCTCCAGCGTACCGTAGCGGATGCTGATCTCGCCCTTGCCGCCCTTGTCGGACAGCTGGACCTTCAGGCCCAGGGCGTCGGCCAGATCCTGCTCCAGCGCCGCCACGTCGGCCGAGCCTTCGCCATCGGCGCGCGGCGCACCGGCGTTTCCGGGCTTGGGCCCTTCGGCTGACCGGCGGGCCAGGGCTTCGGCCTGACGCACGTTCAGCCCCTCGCGCACGATCTTGTCCGCCAGATCACCCGCATCGACGGTGTTGATCAAGGCGCGGGCGTGGCCGGCGCTCATCCGGCCGTCGCGCACATAGTCCAGCACCTCGTCCGGCAGCTGCAGCAGGCGCAGGGTGTTGGCCACATGGCTGCGGCTCTTGCCGACGATGCCCGCGACCGCATCCTGCGTCCGGCCAAACCGGTTCATCAACTGCCGATAGGCATCGGCTTCTTCCAGCGGGTTGAGGTCCGCGCGCTGGACGTTCTCGATGATGGCGACCTCGAACACCTCGACGTCGTCCATTTCACGAACAACGACCGGCACCTGGGTCAGGCGGGCCATCTGCGACGCCCGCCAGCGGCGTTCACCGGCGATGATCTGCCAGACGCCGTCCTCACCGGGCTGCGAGCGCACGAGGATCGGCTGCAGAACGCCCTTGTCGCGGATCGAGGCGGACAGTTCCTCAAGGATTTCCGGGGTGAAGATCTTGCGCGGTTGATCCGGGTTAGGCTTCAGGCTCTCGATCGGCACGATCCGCACGCCCGCGGGCGCCGGAGAACCGTCGACCGGGACGGCTTCCGCCGCCTGTTCGCCCAGAAGGGCTGACAATCCCCGGCCGAGGCCGCGCTGACGTTCGCTCAAGATACGGATTCCGTTCTTCTAATCATTGATCAGGCGGCCTGCTTCAGGCGTTTGCGCTCGCGCGCCACCACCTCACGCGCCAGCTTGAGATAGGCCTGGCTGCCCGCGCATTTGAGATCGTAAATCAGCGCCGGCTTGCCGAACGACGGCGCTTCGGCCACGCGCACATTGCGCGGAATGACACTGTCATAGACCTTGTCGCCGAAGTGATTGCGCACATCGTTGGCCACCTGCCCCGACAGGGCGCTGCGGCGGTCATACATGGTCAGGACCAGCCCCTGGATTTCCAGCGCCGGATTCAGGCTCTGGCGCACCATCTCGACGGTCTTCATCAGCTGGGTCAGTCCCTCCAGCGCGAAGAACTCGCACTGCAGCGGCACCAGGACGGCGTCGGCGGCGGCCATGGCGTTCAAAGTCAGCAGGTTCAGCGACGGCGGACAGTCGATCAGGACATAGTCATACCGGGTCTGGCCATCCCGGCCCTGCGCCGCCAGGGCGTCACGCAGGCGGAAGGACCGGCGATCCGCCTGCCCCAGCTCGATTTCCACGCCCGACATGTCGGCGTCTGCCGGAATGATGAAGAGACCGGGCACGGTCGTCTGCACTGCGGCGTCATCGACTGAGCGGCCGTCCACCACCACGTCGTAGATGGTCACTCGCCGTGTTTCACGTGGAACACCCAGACCCGTCGAGGCATTGCCCTGCGGGTCCATGTCGACGATCAGCACCTTCTCGCCGATGGCGGCCAGAGCGGTGCCGAGGTTGATCGCGGTGGTCGTCTTTCCCACCCCGCCCTTCTGGTTCGAAACGGCGAGGACGCGGGTCTTACCAGTTTTTGACACGGCTGATGCCCCGGACAGATACGATACGGCCGCGCGGGTCACTGCGCGAGACGGAGAGGTCACTTTTGAATTGCCAGACCTTGCGAGCCTCCGCCACCTCAACCTCGGCCTTTTCGCCCTTCAGGAACAATCCCTGGGCGCCGCGCTGTAGATAAGGCTGTGCATAGCCCAACAGCTTCTCCATCGGCGCCACCGCGCGCGCGGTGACGACATTTACGGTAACCACATTGTCCTCGGCGCGGCCGTTGATGACGGTCGCGCGCAGGGACAGGGCGTCGACCACCTCCTGCAGGAACCGGCACCGCTTGCCGAGACTATCGATCAGCCAGACGTGGCTCTTCGGGTCGGTCTTCAGCATGATGGCCAGAACCACGCCCGGGAAGCCCGCCCCCGCGCCGAGGTCGGCCCAGCTTTTCGCGCCCGGGGCCAGATCCAGCAACTGAGCCGAGTCCCGGAAATGGCGGCTCCAGACGTCCGGCAGGGTGTCCGGCCCGATCAGATTCATCACCGCATTGGCTTCAGTCAGACGAACGACAAAGCGTTCCAGATCGCCCATCTGCGCCGGCGTGGCGTTGAACTCCGCCTGGAAGGCGGCCGCATCATAGGTACTCACGCATCAGCCTCCAAAGGCCGTGGCGCCTTCTTCACATGCGACAACAGGGCGGTCAGGGCGCCGGGCGTCATGCCCTCGATCCGCCCGGCCTGTCCGAGGGTGCGGGGCTGAACGCGGCTCAGCTTCTCCTTCACCTCATTCGACAGGCTGCCGATAGCCGCATAGTCGAGGTCGACCGGCAGGGCGAGCGCCTCTTCCCGACGCAGGGCCTCGGCATCGGCCGCCTGACGATCCAGATAACCGGCATAGCCTGCGTCGATGGTGATCTGCTCGCGAACCTGCGCCGACCAGCCCGCGATCTGCGGACAGACCGGCAGGAAGGTGTCGAGCGTCACACCGGGGAAGGGCAGCAGATCGCGGATCGAGCGACGCTGACCATCGGCGTTGACGCGGATTCCGAGCGCCCCCGCCTCCTTGGGCGTAAACAGCGTTTCACGTGAAACAGCGGTCGCCGCCGACAGTTCAGCGGCCTTCAGCGCGAAAGACTCCGCGCGACTGGAACCGACGACGCCCGCCTCGACACCCAGTGGGGTCAATCGTTGATCTGCGTTATCGGCGCGCAGGGTCAGCCGGTACTCGGCCCGGCTGGTGAACATCCGGTAGGGCTCGGTCACACCCTTGGTGACCAGATCATCGATCATCACGCCGATATAGGCCTGATCCCGACCGAGAATGATCGGGGCCTTTCCGGCGGACGCGCGCGCGGCGTTCAGCCCCGCCATCAACCCTTGAGCGCCCGCCTCCTCATAGCCGGTCGTGCCGTTGATCTGGCCAGCCAGATAAAGGCCGGGCCGCTTCTTCACTTCCAGAGCAGGGCTCAGTTCACGTGGATCAACGTAGTCGTATTCGATGGCATAGCCGAAGCGGAACACCTCGACCTGCTCCAAACCCGGGATGGTCCGCAGGAAGGCCAGCTGGGTCGAGTCGGACACCGAGGTCGAAATGCCGTTTGGATAGACCGTCGGATCATCCAGACCCTCGGGCTCGAGGAAGATCTGGTGCGAGGTCTTGTCGGCGAACCGCACCACCTTGTCCTCGATGGACGGGCAATAGCGCGGACCCCGGCCGGACAGGTGGCCGCCATAGACCGCGCTCTCGCCCAGGTTCTCGGCGATGATCCGGTGCGTCTCTTCCGTGGTGTGGGTCACGCCACAGGTGATCTGGGGCACGTCGATACGTTTGGTCAGGAAGCTGAACGGCACGGGCTGTTCATCCGCCGCCTGATGCTCCAGCCGATCCCAGGCGATGGTCCGGCCATCGAGACGCGCGGGGGTGCCGGTCTTCAGCCGCCCCATCTGGAGGCCCGCGCCATAGAGGTCCGCGGCCAGACCGGTCGAGGGGGCCTCGCCATGGCGACCGGCGGGTGTGCGTTCGTCGCCCTTGTGAATGACCCCGTTCAGGAAGGTGCCGGTCGTCAGCACAACCGCGCCCGCCGACAGGTGCTCATCACTGTCAGTGATCACGCCGACCACCCGGTCGCCGTCCATGATCAGACCCTCGGCCGTCCCGGCCATCAGCTCGAGGTTCGGGGTCTGCGCCAGCTCGGCCTGCATGGCCTCGCGGTACAGGCGTCTGTCGATCTGACTGCGCGGGCCCTGCACCGCGGCGCCCTTGGAGCGGTTCAGCAGCCGGAACTGGATGCCGGACACATCGCCCAGCCGACCCATGACGCCGTCCAGGGCATCGATCTCGCGCACCAGATGGCCCTTGCCCAGACCGCCGATGGCCGGGTTGCAGGACATCTCGCCGATGGTCTCGAGCTTCTGGGTCAGCAACAGGGTGCGCGCGCCGGTCCGCGCCGACGCGGCCGCCGCCTCACACCCGGCGTGCCCGCCGCCGATGACAATGACATCAAAGGATTTCATCGCCGGGAGATAGTCTAAACCGGGCCGAAATTCCACCGGCGCCGTGGGGGTGAAGAGTGCTGGTGAGCAAGGAAGTGAGCCGCTGTTTCACGTGAAACACCATGCTCCGCTCACCCCGCTGCTCACCAGCACCGCTCGCTCGCCGCCTACTTCCCGATGCAGAACGTCGAAAAGACCTCGCCCAGAATGTCCTCCACCCCGATGGCGCCGGTCACCCGGGCCAGCGCCTCGGCCGCTCGTCGCAGGTCGTCTCCCGCCATCTCCGGCGCCAGATCGAGCGCCCGACGTCCGGCCTCGACCGAGATCAGGGCCTCCTCCAGCCGACGGCGGTGGCGTTCACGGGTGACGGCCGGAAAGTCCGCGCCGGACAGGTCTCGGGCCAGACGAGCCGCGATCCAGTCGTGCAGGGCCGCCATCCCCTCCCCGGTCGTCGTGCTGACCACCAGCGCCTCCCGATCAGGCGGCGGGGCGGCGCGGTCGATGTCGGCCTTGGTCAGCACCAACAGGTCCTCGGGCTTCGCATAGTCGGCGGCGACACCCTCGGCGTCTCCGGGCGCCCGGACCCACAGACGCAGTTCCGCCTGTTCGGCCCGAACGCGCGCCCGGCGAACGCCCTCGGCCTCGACCGGGTCATCGCTTTCGCGCAGCCCCGCCGTATCGGACAGGGTCACCGCATAGCCGCCGATGACCAGATCCGCATCCAGCACGTCGCGGGTCGTCCCGGCGATGGGGGTGACGATCGCCGCCTCCCGCGCCACCAGCGCATTGAACAGCGACGACTTGCCGGCGTTGGTCTCGCCGATCAGAACGATGCGATAGCCTTCACGCACCCGCTCGCCCCGTCCGGCATCGGCCAGGGCGGCCTTCAGGTCGGCGATCAGTCCGTCCAGAACCGGCCCGGCCGTGCGCGCCAGATTGTCCGGGACCTCTTCATCCGGAAAGTCGATTTCAGCCTCGACCAAAGCCAAAGCCTTCAGAAGATCGCGGCGGAAACCGGCATAGGCGGCGCCGAGCGCGCCCTCCAGCTGGCCCAGCGCCTGGGCCGCCTGCGCTGTCGTTTCGGCGTCAATCAGGTCGGCCACGGCCTCGGCCTGGGCCAGATCCATACGGCCGTTCTCGAACGCCCGGCGGGTGAACTCGCCCGGATCAGCGGGGCGCAGACCCAAGGCCATCAGCGCCCTCGACGCCGCCTCCACCACCGCCCGTCCGCCGTGCAGATGCAGCTCAGCGCAGTCCTCGCCGGTATAGGAGTTCGGTCCGGGAAAACGCAGGACCAGCGCCTGATCGACGACTCCGCCCTCATGGCTCAGGGTCCGAAGCGACGCCATCCGCGCCCTCAGTCCGCGCGCGCCGAGACCCGCGAGAGCCGCATCCGTGCCCGGGCCGCTCAACCGCACAATGGCGATCGCCCCCCGGCCCGGCGGGGTGGCGAGGGCGAAGATAGTGTCACTCATGGCGTCAGAATCTCCTCCCCGATCTGCGGGGAGGTGGCGCGGCGCGCTTGCGCCGTGACGGAGGGGTCGGCGGCGGCGAGAACGGACAAAGCCCCTCCACCGCTTCGCGGTCCCCCTCCCCGCGTCGCGGGGAGGACACGGCGGGTCACGACTTGATCGCCCCTTCCATCAGGCGGCGGAACTGGTCTTGGGCCTGAAGGCCGAAGCTGGTCCAGGTCTTCATCAGTTCCTCGGGCTGCATGGCGGCGACATTGGCCTCCATCCGCTTTTGCATCTCGGCGACCATGGCGTCGTTCAACGGGGTCACATCAGGCAGGCCGAGGAAGGCCCGCGCCTCCGCGGGGGTACAGTCGATCTCGACGTTGATTTTCATGGGATCGCTCCAATCTGTCAGGGACAGTCCTAGACCAATCCGGCCTGCCAAAGGAACCCGAGCATGAGCCTCCCCTCAACCCAATCCGCCGTCCGCTTCGATCACCACGGCGGGGCTGAGGTTCTGGATCTGGTCGAGGTTCCCGTCCCTTCCCCCGGACCCGGCGAAATCCTGATCCGCAATGTCGCGGTCGGTCTGAACTTCATCGACATCTATCAGCGCACCGGCCTCTACCCCCTTCCCCTCCCGTCGGGCCTCGGCAAGGAATCCGCCGGCGTGGTCGAGGCGGTCGGCGAGGGCGTCACGCGCTTCAAGGTCGGCGACCGCGTCGCCACCGCCACCGCCCCGGTCGGCGCCTACAGCCAATTCCACCTGATGCCTGAAACCGCCGCCGTCGCCGTCCCGGACGACATCAGCCTGGAGGTGGCTGCCGCCGTCATGCTGAAGGGCATGACCGCCGAGTTTCTGGTCAACCGCGCGTTTCACGTGAAACAGGGCGACGAGATCTTGCTCCACGCCGCCGCCGGGGGGGTCGGCCTGATCCTTGGCCAATGGGCGAAGTCGCTGGGCGCCACGGTGATCGGGACTGTCGGGTCCGAGGCCAAGGCCGAGTTGGCCAAGGCCCACGGCAGCGACCACGTCATCCTCTATGACCGCGAGGACGTCGCCGCCCGCGTGAAGGACATCACCAAAGGCCGGGGCGTCGCCGTCGCCTATGACTCCGTCGGTCAGGACACCTTCGAGGCGTCGCTGGCCAGCCTCAAGCGGCGCGGAACCCTGGTCCTGTTCGGCAATGCGTCCGGCCCGGTGCCGCCGTTCGATCCCCTGCGCCTGTCGCGCGGCGGCTCGCTTTACGTTACCCGCCCGACCCTGTTCGACTATGTCGCTACAGTGGAAGAACTCGACGCCAGCGCCGCCGCCCTGTTCGCCGTCATCCGATCCGGCGCGGTGAAGGTCGAGATCGGCCAGACCTTCCCGCTGGCGGAGGTGCGTCAGGCGCATGAGGCTCTGGCCGGTCGGAAGACAACGGGATCGACGCTGCTGATCCCCTGATCCCCACACAAAAGAAAAGGGCCCCGGATCGCTCCGGGGCCCTTTCCATATCCGGTCCGCGGCTGCGGATCAGGTATTCATCGACTGGAAGAAGTCGCTGTTGTTCTTGGACTGGCGCAGCTTGTCGAGCAGGAACTCGATCGCGTCCTGCGGCCCCATCGGGTTGAGGATGCGGCGCAGAACGTAGGTCTTGGCCAGCTGGTCCTTCGGCGTGATGAGGTCTTCCTTGCGGGTGCCCGACTTGAGCACGTCGATGGCCGGGAAGATACGCTTGTCGGCGACCTTGCGGTCCAGGACGATTTCCGAGTTACCGGTGCCCTTGAACTCTTCGAAGATCACCTCGTCCATGCGCGAGCCGGTGTCGATCAGGGCGGTGGCGATGATGGTCAGCGAGCCCCCCTGCTCCACGTTCCGCGCGGCGCCGAAGAAGCGCTTGGGCCGCTGCAGGGCGTTGGCGTCGACACCGCCGGTCAGCACCTTGCCCGACGACGGGACGGTGGCGTTGTAGGCGCGGCCCAGACGGGTGATCGAGTCCAGCAGGATCACGACGTCCTTCTTGTGCTCGACCAGACGCTTGGCCTTTTCGATCACCATTTCGGCGACGGCGACGTGGCGGGTGGCCGGCTCGTCGAAGGTCGAGGCGATGACCTCGCCCTTCACCGTGCGCTGCATGTCCGTCACTTCTTCCGGGCGTTCGTCGATCAGCAGGACGATCAGGAAGACTTCCGGGTGGTTGCGCTCGATCGACTTGGCGATGTTCTGCAGCATGACCGTCTTGCCGACGCGCGGCGGGGCGACGATCAGGCAGCGCTGGCCCTTGCCGAGTGGGGCGACGATGTCGATCACCCGGCCCGAACGATCCTTCAGGGTCGGGTCCTGGATCTCCATGTGAATCCGCTCTTCGGGATAGAGCGGGGTCAGGTTGTCGAACAGGACCTTGGTCTTGACCAGTTCCGGGTCTTCCAGATTGATCGTGTCGACCTTCAGCAGGGCGAAATAACGCTCACCCTCGCGCGGACCGCGGACGGCGCCATGGATCGTGTCGCCCGAGCGCAGGCCGAAGCGGCGGATCTGCGACGGCGAGACATAGATATCGTCCGGACCCGGAAGGTAGTTGGCGTCCGGGCTGCGCAGGAAGCCGAAGCCGTCCGGCAGGATTTCCAGAACGCCGTCGGCGATGATCTCGACCTCTTCCTCGGCCAGGGCCTTGAGGATGGCGAACAGCAGGTCCTGCTTGCGCAGGTTCGAGGCGTTCTCGACCTCAAGCCCCTCGGCGAAGGCGACCAGATCTTCCGGGGTCTTGGCGTTCAGCTCGGCCAGGGTGATGCGGCCGTTCGGGACGATCGGCTCGCCGTCCTCATCCTCATCGGCCTCCTGATCGACCATCGGCAGGTCGGCGGCGGAGACTTCGTTGGAAACCTCATCCAGGGTTTCGGTCGCGGGCGCGGTCGGATCGGTGTCGCGGACGTCGGTCATGGGTATCTACTTCTGGCATGCGCGCCCGGGCGCTCGCCGGAAAGCGAGGTCAGGCAGGCTGGCGATGTTGGCCTTGCGGCCGGCAGGAGGTGCGATGGGATCCCACAGGGTCGATCCGGCAGGCATCGCGAGGAGAGAGGGACCGTCCGGCAGAGGGCCAGGACCGGTTCGCGACCAGCGAAACCATGCTTCCGGGGGTCAGGTCAAGCATCTCCTCCCCGTCGCGGTTCGCGATGGGGAGGTGGCTCGTCGGCGTCCGCCGACGAGGCGGAGGGTGCGACACAGGCGATATGGGGTTAGCGGGCCGTCTTCGGAAGTCAGAGCCGTCCCCTCCGTCACGCTTCGTATTCGAAGCGCGACACCTCCCCATTCGCAACGCGAACGGGGAGGACAGGGTCAGCCCAGCGTCCACTCCGTCGTCACCGACAGCACCATGATGATGGCCAGCACGAACGGAATCTCATTGGTCATGCGCCAGAACTTGCCGGAGTATTTCGAGGTCCCGGCGGCGATCTTCCTACGCTGCCCGGCCAGAAAACCGTGCCAGCCGGCCAGCAGGAAGACGCCGACCAGCTTGGTCACCATCCACGGCTGATGGGCGAAGCTCCAGTCCGCCCCCTCGCCGCTGCGTAGCCAGAACAGCCAGGCGCCGAAGATGAAGGCCAGGATCATGGCTGGGTTGATGATGATGCGCAGCAGGCGGGTCTGCCAGACCCGCAGCAGGCCCTGCATCTCGCTCTTCAGCGGCTCGGCCTTGGCGTTCTGTTCGGCGTCATAGGCGAACAGGCGCGGCAGGAAGAGCATCCCGGCCATCCAGGCGATCACCGCCAGGATGTGAAGGCCCCGAACCACGTCATAGGTGTTCACGCCGCTCTCCGCTCGCAGGTGCGCGGGCAGGCCTTCCAGTCCGCGCGACAGCCGGGACCGTGCGGCGCGACGCCGGTTCGCGCAAGCGCCCCGACGGCCGCCTCGGCCAGTTCGTTGATGAAGGCCGCCGTCACCCCGACCGCCGGAACCCGCAGATAGGGCGCGACGCCGAGCGTATGCGCCAGCTCGCCGTACTCGATATCGAGCTCAACGAGAGTCTCGACGTGTTCGGAAACGAAGGCGATGGGAACCACCACCGCGCCCACGCCATCCCTTGCCGCCTGTTCCAGCGCCTCGGGCGTCGACGGTCCCAGCCATTTCATCGGGCCGACCCGGCTCTGGTAGCAGAGGGCCCAGTCGGTCAGACCCGCCACGGCGGCCACGGCGGCGCAAGTGCTTTCGACCTGCTCCTGATAAGGATCGCCCTTCTTCTCGACCAGCACCTCGGGGATGCCGTGGGCCGAGAACAGGACCCGCACCGGCCTGCCTCCGGCCTCGGCCAGCTTGTCCCGGATCAGGTCCGCCTGCGCCGTGACCCAGCCCGGCGCCTCCGGCCAGCAGCAGACGGTGCGGGTGACGCCCGACCCGGCATAGACCTCATTCCAGCGCTTCAGCGAGCTTTCGGTCGTGGTGGTCGAGAACTGCGGATAGAGCGGCAGAAGCACGATCTCATCCGGCCCGAAGGCGGCGACGTCAGCAGCGGTCTCTTCCGTCAGCGGATGCCAGTACCGCATGGCGATGAAGGTCTTCACCTCATCCCCCGGCAGGCGCGCGCCGAGCACGGATTCCAGAGCATCCGCCTGCTTCCGGGTCCCTGGCAGCAGGGGCGATCCTCCGCCCATCAGGGCGTAATTGGCCTGGGCGCTGGTCTCACGACGGCTGGAGATCAGCTTCGCCAGCGGTGTCCGGAACAGGCCCGGCAGGCCGATGATCGCCGGATCATTGAACAGGTTGAACAGGAAGGGTTTCACCGAAGCCTGATCGTCCGGCCCGCCCAGATTGAACAGGACGACAGCGATACGACGGCCTTTCACATCACTCATTGCGCACCGATCCGTTTCAGCACCTGCTCGACATGGGCGACCGGCACATCCGGCATGATCCCGTGGCCCAGATTGAAGATCCACGGCCCCTGACCCCAGACCTCGCGCAGTTGGTCCACGCGGCGATCCAGAAGCGGGCCGCCCGTGCGCAGAAGCAGGGGATCGAGCGCCCCCTGGATGGTCCTGATCTTCTGCACCGCCTGACCGACCGGCAGGGGACAGGCGGTGTCCAGGGCCACGGCCTGAACCTCGACCTCGCGCGCATAGCGTTCGGCCAGCGCCGCCGAGCCTCTTGGGAAGCCAATCAGGGGAACGGTGACGCCAAGTTCGCGCACCCGCTTCACCAGCTTGATATGCGGCTGCAGGACAAGGCTCTCGAACAGATCGTCGGGCAGACCCTCGGCCCAGCTCTCGAAGATTTTCAGCGTCTGCGCCCCGGCGTCGGCCTGCATCTTCAGATAGTAGGCGGTGGCCTCGACCAGCACGTCCAGAACCGCCGCCACCTTCTCCGGCTCCGCATAGGCGTAGGTCCGGGCCTGCGCCCGCTCGCCCTTGCCGATGGTCCGGGCCACGCCGTCTAGCATATAGGTCGCCACCGTCCAGGGCGCGCCCGCGAAGCCGATCAGCGCCTTGGACGGATCGAGTTGTTCCCGAACCAGGCTCAGGGTCTGACCAATGGATGACAGGGCCTCGCCCGCGCCATCGGCCCTGTCCCGCATGGCCTCGACCGACGGCATCTCGCCCAGCCGGGGACCTTCCCCGGCCTCGAACCAGACGTCCTGACCCAAAGCCCGGGGGATCAGCAGGATGTCGGCGAACACGATGGCCGCATCAAAGCCGAACCGGCGCATCGGCTGAAGCGTCGCCTCGGCAGCTTTCTCAGGATCGTGACAAAACTCGATAAAGCCCGGCGTGGTCGCCCGCAGCGCCCGGTATTCCGGCAGGTAGCGCCCGGCCTGACGCATGAACCATACCGGAGGACGAGCGGTCGTCTCCCCGGCCAGGGCTTTCAGGAACAGGGGAGTGTCATTCGAGATCGTCATTTGATCGTCGGCTTACCGGGGCGGGGGGACAGGCTCAAGCCCGGCCCCGTGTCGCACCCTTTCCCTTCCCAAACATTCAAATTTGAAAAGGGTGGAAGGAAGTGGGTTGGGCCGGGGATGGCGGGGACAAGTCGGTCGAAAAGGCCGCGGACGGACGGCTTGTGCGGATTCAGTCACAGGGCGATCGACAGACCCGGTGGCGCCTGTCGATACCGGGGATAACCATTAACAAGACCTTAACAGCGGGCGTTTTCGGGGGTTTGCGCCGGGTGGCCGCCTGGGCGCCGGTTTCGTCGAGTCCGGTTCCTCCACAAGCCGTCCGCCCGGAACCGCCCGCCGGTGGATGAACGGGCTGAAGACGGACCCTCCCGTCCACCTTCATCCCGCTCGCGACCGGGAACGGGGACGGCTATAGAGATCGGCGCCCGGTCATGAACCGAACGGCGCCCCGTCCTTTCCACAGGAGTCCCCGTTGAACGGACCGTTTATCCCGATGAGTCTGCGGCGTCGGGGGACCACGCGATGAGCCCCGCGCGTCCCGCCGGCGCGTCGAAACTCGCCACCTATTTCCATGTCCATCTGGTCTCGGATTCGACCGGCGAGACCCTGAACGCCATGGCCAAGGCCGTGGTGGCCCGTTTCGACGGGGTCATTCCCATCGAGCACATCTACGCCCTGGTCCGTTCGGACCGGCAGATGGAGCGGGTTCTGGACGAGATCGCCGCCGCCCCCGGCGTTGTCCTGCACACCCTTGTGGATCGGGAGCTGCGCGAACAGCTGGAAGAAGGCTGCCGCAGGCTGGACATGCCCCAGATCGCGGCGCTGGACCCGCTTGAGACGGTGCTGTCCCGCTACCTGGGCGCCGCCCTGGCCCCCCGCGTCGGCGCCCAGCATGCGCTGAGCAATGAGTATTTTGACCGGATCGCGGCGCTGGACTTCGCCATGGCCCATGACGACGGGCAGGGCACGACGGAGCAGCTGGAGACCGCCGACGTCATCCTGTGCGGGGTCAGCCGCACCTCCAAGACCCCGACCTGCATCTATCTGGCCCACCGCGGCATCCGGGCCGCCAATGTCCCCCTGGTCCCCGGACAGGAAGACGGTGAGCGCCTGACACAGCTCAAGCATCCGCTGGTCATCGGTCTGACGGTTTCGCCGGACCGTCTGGTCCAGATCCGCCGCAATCGGCTGGATGGTCTCAACGCCAGCCATGCCTCGACCTATATCGACCACGACTCCGTGCGCGAGGAGACGGTCAAGGCGCGCCGGGCGTTCGAGCGTCGGGGCTGGCCGGTGATCGACGTCACCCGCCGCTCGGTCGAGGAGACCGCCGCCGCCATCATCAACGTCCTGAATGAGCGCCGTACCAAACGGGCGGCTGCGTCATGGTAGGCGAGCGTCTGATCCTGGCGTCAAAGAGCGCCGCCCGCCGCGCCATGCTGGACAACGCCGGCGTGCCCTTCACCGTTCAGGTCGCCGATGTGGACGAGGATGCGGTCAAGGCTGTGCACGATCCGGCGGACCCCGCCGGTCTCGCCGTCGAACTGGCCCGGGTGAAGGCGCTGGCCGTCTCGCGCCACGACGCCGACGCCTGGGTGCTGGGCGCCGACCAGACCCTGGCCTTCGACGGGGGCCTGATCTCCAAGGCGAAAAGTCTGGAGGACGCCCGCGCCCGTCTGTCGGCCATGCGTGGAAAAGCTCACCATCTGCATTCCGGCGCCGCGCTGGCCCGCAACGGCCAGATCGTCTGGTCCGGCGTCGACACCGCAGCCATGCAGGTGCGGAACTTCTCCGACGCCTTCCTGGACGCCTATCTGGCGCGTGAGGGCGAGGGGCTGCTGACCAGCGTGGGCTCCTACAAGCTGGAGGGCATGGGCTCGCAGCTGTTCGACCGTATCGATGGCGACTACTTCACCGTTCTGGGCATGCCGTTGTGGCCGGTGCTGGCGGAGCTGCGCCGGGCCGGAGTGCTGCTCGTATGACGATCCACTCCGGGGTCGCCGGCCAGCCGATCAGTCATTCGCTCAGTCCGCTGATCCACGGACTGTGGATCGAGGCCGCCGGGCTGAACGCCACTTATGAACCCTTCGGTCCGGCAGATGAGGCCGGGTTCGACGCCCTGATCGCCGGGGTGCGCTCGGGCGCCCTGCGTGGACTGAACGTCACCGCGCCGTTCAAGGAACGCGCCCTCGCCCTGGCCGATGAGGTCAGCGCCATGGCCCGCGCCTGTGGCTCGGCCAACCTGCTGGTCTTCAATGACGGTCGCCTGTCCGCGGACAGCACCGACGGCTTCGGCCTGATGACGGCGCTGGCGGAGCGGGCTCCGGCTTTTGATCCCGCGGGCGCGCCCGTCGTGGTGCTGGGCGCCGGTGGTGCGGCTCGCGCCGCGGTCGCCGCCTTGCGCGATGCCGGGGCCGAGGTCTCGGTCCTGAACCGCACCCGCGCCCGCGCCGAGGCCCTGTCCGCGGATCTGGGATGTGCCGTCGCCGAAGACCATGCCGTCAAGGACGCCGCCCTGATCGTCAACGCCCTCAGCGTGCGGCCGGAGATCGACATCGCCGCCCTGCGCGCGGACGCCGTCCTGATGGACATGACCTACAAGCCGCTGATCACCCCCTTCCTCGCCGCGGGTCGGGCGCGGGGCCTGACGGCGGTGGACGGTCTGGCCATGCTGATCGGTCAGGCCCGTCCGTCCTTCGAGGCCCTGTTCGGCGTCCCCGCGCCGTCGGTGGATGTCCGCACCGCCGTCCTGCGCCGTCTGGGAGAGGTCGCATGATCCTGCTTGGCCTCACCGGCTCAATCGGCATGGGCAAGTCGACCACCACCGCCATGTTCGCCGACCACGGCGCCCTGATCTGGAACGCCGACGAGGCGGTGCATCAGCTCTATGCGCCCGGCGGCGCGGCGGTCGAGCCGATCGGCGAGGCCTTTCCGGGCGTGGTCGTGGACGGCGCCGTTGATCGCACCCGGCTGGCCGAGGTTCTGGGCCGCGACGATCAGGCGTTCAGACGGCTTGAGGCCATTGTCCATCCGCTGGTGGCCCGCGGTCGCCTGGCCGATCTGGCGGCGGCAGAGGCGCGGGGCGTGAAACTCGCCGTGCTGGATATTCCCCTGCTGTTCGAGACCGGTGGCGACGCCGCCGTCGATGCGGTGGTGGTGGTCAGCGCTCCGCCGCAGGTGCAGGCGGAACGGGTTCTGGCCCGGCCCGGCATGACCCGCGAACGGTTCGAGGCCATTCTGGCCCGCCAGCTGCCCGATGCGGAGAAGCGCGCCCGCGCCGATTTCGTGGTCGAGACAGGCCGGGGACTGGAGCCCGCCCGCGCCGCCGTCGCCGAAATCGTGGGGACAGTCCTGTCGCCGGAGTGGGTCTCCCCGCGCCGCGCCCTTTCACCGACGCCCGAACGGCTCCATTAAGGGGTCATGCGCGAGATCGTTCTGGATACGGAAACCACCGGCTTCGACCCGAAGACGGGCGACCGGCTGATCGAGGTCGGCTGTATCGAGCTGATGGACCTGCTGCCGACGGGGCGGACCTATCACACCCTTGTCAATCCGGACCGGCTGATCCCGCCGGACGCGACCCGCGTTCACGGCATCACGGACGACAAGGTCAAGGACGCCCCCCGGTTCGCCGACATCGTCAAGGAACTGGACGCCTTCATCGGCGACGCGCCGGTCATCGCCCACAACGCCCAGTTCGACCGCAATTTCATCGACTTTGAATATGCGCGGATCGCCCACCCGCTGATCGACGGCAGCCGCTGGATCGACACCCTGCAGCTGGCCCAGAAGAAGTTTCCGGGCATGCCGAACTCGCTGGACGCCTTGTGCAAACGCTTCAAGGTCAGCCTGGCCGACCGGACGTTCCACGGCGCCCTGATCGACGCCCGCCTGCTGGCCGAGGTCTATCTGGAGCTGCGCGGCGGCAAGGAAAGACGGCTGGATCTGTCGTCGGCCCGGGTGACGGCGGTGTCCGGCCCGGTGACGGCCGCCGCCCACGGCGCGCGTCCGCGCCCGCTGGCCGCCCGCTCGACCGAGGCCGAACGCGCGGCTCATCTCGAATTCCTCAAGGCCACGCTCAAGGACCATACCCTTTGGGAGGGTTATGGTCTGGACATGGAAAAGGCGCCCGCCGCCTGACGGACGCCTTTTCTCTTTTGTCCTAACGCTCGCGACGCGGTCGCTCGCTGCTTGAGGACGAAGCCTGCTCCGTCCTCAAATCCTGTATCGGATCAGGCTTGGCCGGTGTCGGCCGGGCCGCGGGCGATCTGTTGCTGGCGGGCGACGTAGATGGCCGCGAAGTCGATCGGGTCCAGCATGAAGGGCGGATAGAAGCCGCCGTCCGAGGTCGCGCGGGCGATGATCTCGCGAGCGAACGGGAACAGGTAGCGCGGGCATTCGATCAGCAGCATGGGTTCGATGTCCTGCTCCGACACGCCCTGCAGGGCGAACAGGCCGCCATAGACCAGCTCGACGTGGAACACGGCCATGGTGTCGGTCGAGGCCTTGATCGACAGGCGCAGCTCAACCTCGAACAGACCGTCCTGACGGCCCGAGGCGTTCATTTCCACGCCCATGTCGATGGCCGGCTTGCCGTCGATGCGCAGGCTGTCCGGCGCCTTCGGGTTTTCGAAGGACAGGTCCTTCACGTACTGGGCGACGATACGGAAGCCCGGACCCTGGGGTTGGCCGCCGGTCACGGCGGGGTTGGCGTCGGCGGGCGGAGCGGCGTCGGTCATGGGTGGAAGTTCTGTCTGGAATGTGGGTCGGGCGCACGCCCGGAAGGCGCCGCGACTACCATGCGCGCCCCCCTGCGGCAACGACGCTCGCCCAACCGGGGGGGCGCTTCGCCTTGCGCGGCCCTATATCAGCCCCTAATCGTCATGTTCCGCGTCGTTCCCACGCCGCCAGTCAAGGATGTCCCGTGCCCCCGGTTTCGGTCCAGATCGTCATCTTCGCCGTCATTGCGGCCTTTGTCCTGTTCCAGCTCTACAATGTGCTGGGCAAGAAGGTCGGCCGCCAGCCCGAGGAAGACGCCCGCGCCAAACCGGCGGCCGCTGTCAATCCGGCCGATCCCGCCGGCCAGCCGGGCCGCAGCGTTCTGGACAGCGTCACCCTGGCCGCGATCGCCGGTCTGAAGGCCCGTGATCCGGCCTTCGACCCCGTCCGCTTCCTCGAAGGCGCGCGCGCCGCGCACGAAAGCATCGTTCGCGCCTATGCCGCCGGTGACCGGGAGGCGCTGAGGCCCCTTCTGACCTCCACGGTCATGCAGTCCTTCGAAGGCGGCATGGCCGCCCGTGAGGCGCGCGGCGAGACCGAGACGGTGGAGTTTGTGCATCCGGCCCGCGCGGATCTGGAGCTGGCGACGGCGAAGGAAGATCTGGCCATCGCCAAGGTTCGCTTCCTCGCCGAACTGCGCAGCCGCGTGAAGCCCGCCGACGGCTCGGCGGAGGAACAGATCGAAGAGCGGCGCGTGGCCGAGATATGGACCTTCGAACGCACCCTTGGCGCCAATGACCCGAACTGGGTGCTGGCGCGAACCGAGGCGGCGACGGCCTGACCGTGACCTCCCACCGCGCCGTGAATATTCGGGGCGCGGTTCTCGCCCTTATGGTGACGCTTCTGGCGGCCTGCGCCACCCGGCCGCCGGTCGCCCCGCCAGCGTCGGAACCCTCCGCGCCGACACGGCCCCAGCCGCCTCGTCCGGCCGAGCCCCGGCCTGACCCTCGCCCCGAGCCGGTGGTCGGTGTCAGCCCGGCCTCCCTGCCCGGCTGGGACGAGGAAGATCATCTGGCGGCGTTCAACGCCTTCGCCGACGGCTGTCGGGTCTCGCGCGACACCGCCCTGCGCGCACAGTGCGACCGGGCCATGCACATCCGCCAGACCTCGCGTCCGGTCACACCCTCCATGGCCCGCGCCTTCTTC
The DNA here is from genome assembly GCF_006547065.1 of Brevundimonas sp. M20. NCBI lineage: Bacteria > Pseudomonadati > Pseudomonadota > Alphaproteobacteria > Caulobacterales > Caulobacteraceae > Brevundimonas > Brevundimonas sp. M20. The sequence goes on from NZ_CP041243.1 coordinate 54,387, forward strand.
GAGGCGGGCTTCACGGTGGTCGAGCAGGAAACCGCCGACCGCGCGGGCCTGCTGACCTCCTATTTCGCGCCCGAATACCCGGCCAGCCGGGTTCAGACCGCCGAGTTCGACATGCCGGTTCTGGCCGCGCCCGCCGGCTGGCGTCGGGGCCAGACCCTGCCGCCCCGCGCCGAGATCGAGGCCGCGCCGCCCACCGCCGCCCTCGCCTGGATGCGCGCCGAGGACCTGTTCTTTATGCAGATCCAGGGATCGGGCTATCTGACCTTCGAGGACGGCTCCAGGGCGCGGGCGTCCTACGCCGCTGATAACGGCCAGACCTTCGTCGGCATCGCCACCCCCATGGTCCGGCAGGGCCTGCTTCCGCAAAACGGAACCTCGGGCGATGCGATCCGGGGCTGGCTGGCTGCGCATCGGGGGGCCGAGGCCCGGGCGGTCATGGCCCTGAACCCCCGCTACATCTTCTTCCGCATGGACCCGGACGACGGCGGCGATCCGTCCGGCGCGGCGGGTGTTCCCCTGCCCGCCCGGCGCGCCATCGCGGTCGATCCCGCCCACTGGCGCTACGGCGATCTGGTCTGGATCAGCGCCGACGGCGGTAATCTGGCCGGCGCGCGCGGCAGCTATCGCGGGCTGGTCGTGGCGCTGGACACCGGCTCGGCCATCCGCGGCCCGGTCCGCGCCGACCTCTACATGGGCCGGGGCGACGCTGCGGGCGCCGAAGCGGGCGCCGTGCGGCATCCGCTCCGGATGTGGCGGCTGGTGCCCAAGCGTTAGGCGGACTTACCGCCGCTTCAACCCGCCCAGAATCCCGCGCAGCAGTTCGCGCGTAAGCGTGCTCCCCGCCGTTCTCAGAACCGACTTGGTCATCGCCTCCACCGGCGTTTCGCGGGTCGATCGGCGCGCGGGCGCACGGGCCGGGGCGCGGGACCGCGCCGCTTCCCGCTCATATCGGGCCTGCATCCGGGCCTGTTCCTTCTCGCGCGCGACAGCGGCCTTTTCGGCGTCCTTCGCGGCGGCGGCGTCCGCCTTGGCCTTCGCTTCCGCAAGCCTCGCGTCCGCGGCGGCCTGATCGGCCTCGCCCCGGCGGACGGCGAGGATTTCGGCGGCGGAGTCCCGGTCCACGACGGTGTCGTACAGGCCCCGCACCGGGCTGGCGGCCATGATCTGGGCGCGTTCGGCGTCCGTCGCCGGTCCCAGCCGCGAGTCGGGCGGACGGATGGCGGTGCGGCCGACGATGTTGGGCGCACCCTTCTCGTCCAGCGTCGAGACCAGCGCCTCGCCGACGCCCAGACCCTGGATGCATTCCGCCGTGTCGAAGGCCGGATTGGGCCGGAAGCTCTGCGAGGCGGCCTTCAGCCCCTTCTGCTCGGACGGGGTATAGGCGCGCAGGGCATGCTGGATGCGGTTGCCCAGCTGGGCCAGCACGCTGTCCGGAATGTCGGCCGGGTTCTGGGTGACGAAATAGACGCCCACGCCCTTGGACCGGATCAGGCGCACGACCTGTTCGACCTTCTCGCGCAGGGCGTCCGGTGTGTCGTTGAACAGCAGGTGGGCCTCGTCGAAGAAGAAGACCAGACGCGGCTTCTCCGGGTCGCCGACCTCGGGCAGTTGCTCGAACAGTTCGGACAGCAGCCACAGCAGGAAGGCCGCGTACAGGCGCGGGCTGTTCATCAGCTTGGTCGCGTCCAGCACATTGACCTGTCCCCGGCCATCCAGACCGGTGCGCAGCATGTCCTCCAGACGCAGGGCCGGTTCGCCGAAGAAGGCGCCCCCGCCCTGTTGCTCCAGCTGCAGCAGGGAGCGCTGGATGGCGGCGATGGAGGCCGGGGCCACATTGCCCACCTCGCGCCCGATCCGTTCGGCGTTCTCGCCCACATAGACCAGCATGGCGCGCAGGTCGTCGAGGTCCAGCAGCAGCAGGCCTTCCTGATCCGCGACGTGGAAGACCACCGACAGCACGCCCTCCTGCACATCGTTCAGGTTCAGCATCCGGGCCAGCAGCAGCGGGCCGATCTCGCTGACGGTGGTGCGGATGGGATGGCCCTTCTGGCCGTACAGGTCCCAGAACACGACCGGGGCGGCCCTTGGGTCCAGCGTCAGCCCCATGCCCTGGGCGCGGGCCAGCAGCTTTTCGTTCGGTGATCCGGGCAGGGCGATGCCCGACAGGTCGCCCTTCACATCGGCGCAGAAGACCGGGACGCCCGCGTCCGAGAAGCCCTGGGCCATGATCTGCAGGGTCACCGTCTTGCCGGTGCCGGTGGCCCCCGCCACCACGCCGTGCCGGTTGGCGCGGCCGTACAGCAGGATTTCGGGCTTGTCGGGCGATTGGCCGAGGAAGACGCCGGTGTCGGACATGGGAACTCCGCAGTGGGGGGCGCGCTCATGCTCCACCCGCGCGCCTCGCGGTTCAAGGGCGATTGACGATCCCTGACGAGACCTTGACCATATGCCCATGAAATCGCCCATCGCCGTTCCCACCTCCGCGGTGGCCCGCAATGCCCTCGTGGCGCTCGCCGTCGTCGGCGTCGGCGCCGCCGTCTACTGGATGGCCGACATCCTGACGCCGCTGGCGATGGCGATCTTCCTTCTGATCATGATCGACGGGGTGAAGCGGACCATCGAGAACCGCACCAGTCTGCCGGGGCATCTGGCGGGGACCGCGGCCCTCTTGCTGGTGGTCGTGGGTTTCTTCGCCTCGATCGCCTTCATAGTGAACGGCGCCTACGGCTTCTTCACCGACGCCTCGGGCGTGTCGGCCAACATCGGCCCGCGCATCGACCAGATCCTGCGTGACGGTTCGGCCCTCGTCGGCGTCAGCAATCCGCCGACCACCACCGACCTGATCAACCAGATCGATGTGCGGGGGTATCTGATGACCATCGCCGGTCAGGCGCAGGGCGTGGTCACCGGCTCGATCTTCGTCATGATCTACCTGGGCTTCCTGCTGGCCTCGCAGAGCGGCTTCCGGCGCAAGCTGGTCAACATGTTCCCGGACCGCACGGCCCGCGCCGAGGCTCTGGAGGTGTTTCAGCGGGTTCGCGGCGGGGTCGAGGGCTATCTGTGGGTCCAGACCGTCACCGGCGTCATGATCTGCGCCGCCGCCTGGGTCCTGATGCGGGTGGTCGGGCTCCAGAACGCCGAGTTCTGGACCTTCGTCATCTTCATCGTCGGCTTCATTCCGGTGCTGGGCGGCGCCATCGCCGGTCTGGCACCGCCCCTGTTCGCCCTGGTCCAGTTCGAGAGCTACTGGCCGGCGGCGATCCTGCTGGGCGGCCTTCAGGCCATCCTCTTCATCAGCGGCAACTTCATCCAGCCGCGCATGCAGGGCGACAACCAGAACATCGATCCGGTCGTCGTGCTGCTGGCCCTGGCCTTCTGGGGCAAGGTCTGGGGCGTGGTCGGCATGTTCCTGTCCACCCCGCTGGCGGTGATGGCCATGGCGATCCTCGCGGAGTTCAAGGGCTCGCGCTGGATGGCGATCCTGCTCTCGGGCGATGGAGAGCCCTACGCGACGGACGAAAAGGCCGAGGCGACGCCAAAGCCCAAGCGTGGCCGCGTCAACCCGCCGCAGCCGAAGCCGGATTGAGCCACGCCGGCGCCCTTGATTGGCCACAACCGGCTCCTATCTCCTCACTGTCGCCGCGGGCCCTCCCCTCCCCCCAAAGCCCGCGGTTGAAACGATCAGCGCCACCCTCCCCCCTCCTGGGCGCTGGTCCGAAAGCAGGCCGCCGAACGCAAGTTCGGCGGCCTTGTTCGTTTCAGGCCGTCTCTCCGGCGGACGATGGGGTGCGGCTTTCGGGCCACAGGCCGCCGGTCACCGGCCGGCGCGAGGAACGGGACGCCGGTCTTGCGGATTGATGGTCCGCGGCGGGGGCCGAACCGTTTCTCAATCCGGAAGAGCCCTATGAAATATCTTCTCCCCGCCGCCGCCCTGACCTTGCTGATGACCGGCGTCGCCGCTCCCGCCCTCGCCCAGTCCACCCCGGACTGGAGCGGCCCCTACATCGGGATTTACGGCGGCGGGATCGACAACAAGGAACAGTCGGACGAGACCCTGATCTTCGACCGCGATCTGGACGGAACCTTCGGTGAGACCGTCACCACCGCGGGCGCCACGGACGCCTTCGCGCCGGGCTTCTGCGGCGGCGGCGCGCTGACGTCCGAAGCGGCCGGCGGCTGCGACAGCGACAATACGGGCGTCGAGGGCTCTATCCGCGCGGGCTATGACTGGCAGTTCGGGTCGTTTGTCGCGGGCGTCGTGGCGGAATGGAGCGCCGTCAATCTCACCGACACCGTCACCGGCTTCAGCAGCACCCCGGCCAACTACGTCTTCAGGCGCGAGCTGAATGACATGGCCGCCCTGCGCGCCCGTGTCGGCTTCGCCACCGGCCCGGCCCTGGTCTACATCACCGGCGGCGCGGCCTATGGCGGCATCGAGAACAGCTTCCGCACCACCAACACGGCCAACAGCTTCGTCGTCCAGGAAGACGAGGATGACGCTGACGGCTGGCAGGCAGGCGCCGGTCTGGAGTGGCGTCTGGCCCCGAATCTGTCGGTTACCGGCGAGTATCTCTACACCAGCCTGACCCCCGGCGATTACATCGTCCGCGCCGGCAACACCGGCACGACCCCGGTGACCAATCCGTTCATCCTGGCGCCGAACACGACCGGCACCGACATCACGCGCAGCAATGACGAGATGGAGCTGCACGCCTTCCGGATCGGTATGAACGTCCGCTTCTGAACCGTCCGCTGACTGATCACTGATAACCGGCGCCGGCCTCCGAAAAGGGGCCGGCGCCGTCTCTTTTGGGGGTTCCCGCCGTCGCCGGGCTGGCCTAGTGACCCCGTCTGACGGGACGGCTTGCCCCTGTGCGCAACCGGCCTAGTCTGTGTCCATCACCGGCGGCCCGACGGGGCCGCGCCATACGAGACTTCTCCATGACCGGCGCCTCCGCCCCCACGCTCCCTCAGGCGATCACCCTGGAGGCGCTGGAGGCGAACTTCGCCGCCGCGAACGGTCATCCGCCGGGCGCCGCCGAAAAGTCCTATCTGGCCCAGGTTCTGGAAGACTACGCCGCCGATGAAACGCCGGAGCTGGACGGAGCGGACCTCGCCGCCCTGCTGGCCGCGGTCTGGAAGACGGTTCAGGAGCGCGACGTGGCCGACCCGGCGCGCATCAGCGTCGGTCCGCACACCGGCGCGCGCGGCGCGAACACCGGCTACGACGTTCTCAGCATCGTCCAGAACGACAAGCCCTTCCTGGTCGACAGCGTGATGGGTGAACTGGCCGAGGCCGGCGTCACCGTGCGCTCGATGTATCACCCGATCATCGAGACGCCGAAGGGTCGCATCTCGGTCATCCTCGTGGTCCTGGACGCCCTGCCGCAGGAGCGTCGAGACGTTCTGGGAGAGGCTCTGGCCCAGACCCTGGCGGACGTCCGCACGGCGGTGACCGCCCACGGCGCCATGAATGAGCTGATCGGTAAGTCGATCGCCCATCTGGAAGCCTCGCCCCCCGGCGTCGATCCCGAGGTTCTGGCCGAGAACCTGGCCTTCCTGCGCTGGCTGGCGGCCGACCATTTCGTCTTCCTGGGCGCCCGCGACTATGACTATCCCCGCGACGACGCCGGCGGCTACGAGGCCGAGGCGCCCCTCTCCCAGTCGGGCGAGGGTCTGGGCGTTCTGGCCGACCCGGAGCGCACTGTCCTGCGCCGCGCGTCGGAGCCGGCGGTTCTGACCCGGCAGATGAAGCGTCAGCTGGACCTGTCCGAGCCGGTGACCGTGGCCAAGGCCAATGTCCGCTCGCGCGTCCATCGCCGCTCCTACATGGATTACGTCGGGGTGAAGCGCTACGGCGCCGACGGCCGCCCGTCCGGCGAGACCCGCTTCGTCGGCCTGTTCACCGCCGAGGCCTATGACAAGGCCGCGTCGGAGGTGCCGCTGATCCGCCGCAAGGTCGCCAACGCACTCGCCCGCGCGGGCAAGCTGGAAGGCACCCACAGCTACAAGCGGCTGAAAAACATCCTCGACAACTATCCCCGGGATGAACTCTTCCAGGTCACCGAGGACGAACTGCTCGATATCGCGCTGGGCATCCTGCACCTGCATGACCGCCCGCGGATCAAGACCTTCACCCGCAAGGATCCGTTCGACCGCTTCGTCTCGATCCTCGCCTTCATCCCGCGTGAGCGTTTCGACGCCTCGGTCCGTGAACGGATCGGCGCCATTCTCGCCCGCGCCTGGGGCGGTCGGATCTCGGCCTGGTATCCGCAGCTGTCGGATCAGCCCCTGGTCCGAATCCACTACATCATCGGCGTGACGCCGGGCGATCATCCGTGCCCGGATCAGGTTGCGCTGGACGCCGAGGTGGCCGAGGCCGGCCGCAGCTGGATCGACCGTTTCGAGAGCGCCCTGCGCGCCGCCGATGTCGATGAAGTCTCGGTCGGACCGGTCAGCGCCCGTTGGGCCGACGCCTTCGGCGCGGCCTACCGCGACCGCTATGACGCCGCCGAGGCGGTGCGCGACTATCGGGCCATCGACACTCTGAACGCGACCGGCGAGGTCGGTGAGGGCGAACCGGTGGCCGTGCGCGCCTTCCGCACGGATCGCGACGGCTCGCTGAACTTCCGCTTCAAGCTGTACCGCCGGGGCTCGGCCGTACCGCTGTCCGATGTTCTGCCGATCCTGGCCGACATGGGGCTGAAGACGCTTGAGGAATGGGGCTACGCCCTGAAACCCGCCGGCGGTCCGGAAATCCATGTCCACGAATTCCTGATGGAGGACCCGCGCGGCGGCGATCTGGACTTCGCCACCGTCCGCGATCCGTTCGAGGCGGCCTTCGTCGCCGTCTGGAACGGCCGCACGGAAAGCGACGGCTTCAACCGTCTGGTGCTGGAGCTCGGCGTGAACTGGCGCGAGGCGGCGCTGATCCGCACCCTCGCCCGCTATCGCCAGCAAACGGGTCTGGACCCGTCCCAGGCGGTTCAGGAAGAGGCCCTGCGCGACTATCCCGCCGTGGCCCGCGCCATCCTGGCCCTGTTCGACGCCAAATTCAGCCCGGACATCGACGGCGACGTCGCCGAGCGCGAGAGCGTGGTCGCCGATCTGGCCGGCCACATCAACGACCTGCTGCAGGATGTGAAGAGCCTCGACCACGACAAGGCCCTGCGCCGTCTGTCGCTGCTGGTTCAGGCGATCAAACGCACCAACTATTATCAGGTCGGGGCCGACGGTCAGCCCAAGCCCTACATCTCGATCAAGATCGCCTCGCGCGAGCTGGTCGACCTGCCCCTGCCCAAGCCCTTCCGCGAAATCTTCGTCTGGGCGCCCTATATCGAGGGCGTGCACCTGCGCTTCGGTCCGGTCGCCCGGGGCGGTCTGCGCTGGTCGGATCGCCGCGATGACTTCCGCACCGAGGTTCTGGGTCTGGTGAAGGCCCAGCAGGTCAAGAACGCCGTCATCGTACCGGTCGGCTCCAAGGGCGGCTTCTTCCCGAAGAAGCTGGCTGACATCGTCCGCGCGGGCGGCGACCGCGATGCCCAGCAGGCCGAGGCTATTCGCGCCTACAAGACCTTCCTGTCGGGCCTGCTCGATGTGACCGACAACATCGCCCGTGACGGGTCGGTGGTCCCGCCCGTCGCCGTGACGCGCTGGGAGGGCGACGATCCCTATCTGGTCGTGGCCGCCGACAAGGGCACCGCGACCTTCTCGGACATCGCCAACGGCGTGTCGGCCTCCTACGGATTCTGGCTGGATGACGCCTTCGCATCGGGCGGCTCGGTCGGCTACGACCACAAGGTCATGGGCATCACCGCCCGCGGCGCCTGGGAGGCCGTGAAGCGGCACTTCCGCGAGGAGGGCAAGGACATCCAGTCCGAGCCCTTCACAGTCGTCGGCGTCGGCGACATGTCGGGCGACGTGTTCGGCAACGGAATGCTGCTGTCGAAGCAGATCAGGCTGGTCGCCGCCTTCGACCACCGCGACATCTTCATCGACCCGAACCCGGACCCCGCCTCGTCGTGGGTCGAGCGGGAGCGGATGTTCAAACTGCCGCGCTCGTCCTGGCAGGACTACGACACGTCGAAGATTTCGGCAGGCGGCGGGGTCTTCTCGCGTTCGGCCAAGTCGATCCAGCTCAGCCCCGAGATCAAGGCCGCGCTGGACATCCAGGACGACGTTCTGGACCCGGCGGCCCTGATGAAGGCCATCCTCAAAGCTCCGGCCGAGCTGCTCTACTTCGGCGGCATCGGCACCTACATCAAGGCGCCGAACGAGACGGACGCCCAGGTCGGGGACAAGGCCAATGACGCCATCCGCATCGACGGCGCCGAGGTTCGCGCCAGGGTCATCGGCGAAGGCGCCAACCTGGGCCTGACCCAGGCGGGCCGTATCGCCTTCGCCCGCAGCGGCGGTCGCATCAACACCGACGCCATCGACAACTCGGCGGGCGTCGACAGCTCCGACCACGAGGTCAACATCAAGATCCTCACCGGGGCGGCCATCGCCTCGGGCGCGCTGAAACAGGAAGACCGCAACGCCCTGCTGGCCTCGATGACCGAGGAGGTCGGCCTCAAGGTTCTGGTCCATAACTACGACCAGACCCTCGCGCTGACCCTGCAACAGGCCGAAGGCGCGGCCGCGCTGGATTCCCAGCAGCGCTTCATGCAGTGGCTGGGCGGCAAGGGTAAGCTGGACCGCAAGGTCGAGGGCCTTCCGGACGACCAGCGTCTGGCCGAGATGAAGGCGTCGGGCACGCCGCTGACCCGGCCGGAACTGGCGGTCCTGACCGCCTACTCCAAGCTGGAGTTGTTTGACGAGATCGTGACCACCACGGCGCCGGACGACGCCTTCTTCAAACAGACGCTGGTGCGCTACTTCCCCGGTCCGCTGGCGAAGTTCGAGGCCGACATGCAGCGCCACCGGCTGAAGCGCGAGATCATCTCGACCATCCTGTCGAACGAGATCGTCAACATGTGCGGCGCGACCTTCCCGGAACGTCTGCGCCTGTCGGCACAGTGCGACACCGGCGCCATGGTCATCGCCTTCGAGGCGGCCCGCCAGATCTTCCGCCTCGACGAGGCGTGGGACGCGGTTTCGGCGCTGGACGGCAAGATCCCGGCCGAGGCCCAGACGGCGCTCTATACGGAAATCTCGACGGTGCTGCGCCGCCAGACCTTCTGGCTGGCCCGCCGGGCGGCCCGTGACGGCGCGACCGTGGACGGACTGATCGCGGCCTACCGTTCGGCCGCCGACGCCCTCCGCGCCGCCGGCGGCGCGGTCCTCAGCCGCTTCGAGGAAGGCCGTCTGGAAGCCCGTGTCCAGAAATTCGTCGGCCTCGGCGCGTCGGAAGAGATGGCCCGCGACTTCGCCATGCTGCGTCCTCTGGTCGCCACCGCCGACATCGGCGATCTGGCGCGTGAGGCGGGCTGGCCGGAACCGGCCATGGCCATGCTCTACCACCAGGTCGGCGCGGCCTTCGACTTCGACCGCCTGCGCGCGGCGGCGGGCGCCGTGCCGTCCGTGGATCATTTCGACCGTCTGGCCGTGCGCCGCATGATCGAGGATCTGATGGGTGAGCAGATGATCCTGACCCGCGCGGTGGCCAAGGCTTCCAGCGTGGCGGTCGGCGCCAGCGAGGCCGCGGCCGAGAAGGCCGTCGATGACTGGATCGGCTCACGTCTGGCCATGGTCGAGGCGGTCCGGGCCTCGGTGGACGAGATCGAGACCTCGGGCTCGGGCTGGACCTTCGCCAAGCTGACCATCGCCAACGCCTCGATCCGCGAGATCGCGTCCTCGGCCCGCTGACGCCTCGAGCAGGCTGCTGATGCGCCGGTACGTCCAATTTTGACGTACCGGCGTGTCATACTCCGGACTCTGACAGCCGACAGCAGGGCGCCGAGGCGGCTATGTCCGATATGTCCGGTGTTTTTGATGAGTCCGGTTGAGTAAATTCAACAGGTTGCGGAGTCCGGCCCGGACATGGCGGACTCTTCGGCTCCGGTGGGCGGCAGGGGCCGTTTCGCGGTCCCCGACCTGATCTGCTAGACGTTGTCGGCTGAGGGAGGGCGAACCATGCCCAGGAAGTTTCTCGTCGTCGTGGACGACAGCCCCGAGTTCGAGGGCGCCTTGCGTTATGCCTCGCGCCGGGCCCGCTCAACGGGCGGCCATGTCGTGCTGTTGCGCGTCATCCCGCCCGCCGCATCCGACGCCCACTGGGCCGGCGTGCGCGAGGAGATCGAGCGCCAGACTCGCGCCGAGGCCGAGGCCGAACTGAACCGCTGGGCCGGGGAGGCCGCCGAACGCTCCGGCTCGACCCCCATCCTGCTGATCGAGCGCGGGGAGCCGCAGGGCTGCATCCGCAAGGTCGTCGGGGAAGACAACGACATCAAGATTCTGGTGCTGGCGTCGGGGGAGGGCAGTCGCGGCCCCGGCCCGCTGGTCGCCGCCGTGGTCAAACAGGGCGCCGCCTTCACGGGTCGCAAGCTTCCCGTCACCATCGTCCCCGGCGCCCTGACCGAACAGGACATCGAGGACCTGGCATGATCTCGGGGCCAACGCTCGCCGCGCGGCGGATCGCTGCTTGAGCCCCTCACCCTCTCGTTGCCCTGCGGCTCTTGAATGGGCGGGGCCGGAAGCGCACTTACCCCTCATGTTCATCCAGACCGAACCGACGCCGAACCCCAACGTCCTGAAGTTCCTGCCGGGACGGGACGTGTCGGAGGATCCCCGCGACTTCGTCAACATCGACGAGGCCGCCGCCTCGCCGCTGGCCGAGGCCCTGTTCGAACTGGATGGCGTGACCTCGGTCTTCTTCGGTTACGACTACATCTCCGTGACCCGCGACGCCCAGGGGCTGGAGTGGAACCAGATGAAGGCCCCGATCCTGGCGGCCATCATGGATCACTTCGTCTCCGGCGCACCCCTGTTCCGCGGCGGGACGTTCGACAGCGCCGACCCGGACGGCGAGGACACCGAGATCGTCGCCGAGATCAAGTCGCTGCTGGACAGCCGCATCCGCCCGGCGGTGGCCCAGGACGGCGGCGACATCCTGTTCGACGCCTTCAACGCGGAGACCGGGGTCCTGTCCCTGCGCATGCGGGGCGCCTGCGCCGGCTGCCCGTCGTCCTCCGCCACCCTCAAGGCCGGGGTCGAGCAGATGATGAAGCACTACGTCCCCGAAGTGACCGCCGTCGAACAGGTCATTTAAGGGCGCTACCGCTCGCGACGCGGTCGCTCGCTGCTTGAGCGCGGTTTGGTCCGCGCGCCGGTCTGGAACTTGAAACGATTTCGTTCGCCCTGCCGACCGACGCGGGCCATAAGACATCATGCCCCGGTTTGAGAGTGACAGTGACGCCCTGCGTCTTGGCGAAGCGCTTGCCGCCCTGCGTCGCGCGCGCGGGTTGAGCCAGGCCGAGGCGGGCGCCCGGGTCGGCATGACCAGTCAGGGCTGGGGCCTGTATGAGGCGGGCAAACGCCCCGGCCTGTTCCGCCCTGATGTCCAGCGCCGCCTGACCGGCGCGGTCGATGCGACCCCGGAGGCCCTGGCCCTGCTGCTGTCCGATGCGTCCGCCCGGTCGCCGTCCACGCCTGACGGTCTGGAGAGCGCGGGCAGGGATTTCGCGGCGGCCGCACCGACCGCCCTTCGCCGTGTCCAGCTCTCCACCGATGATCTCGCCCCCTGGGCCGCATCCGGCGTGACGCTGGAGTACGCCCCCGGTCGCTGGCCGCGCCGGGATCAGGGCTGTGTGATCGACCTCGCGGACGGCGCCCGTCTGATCCGGATCTACGACCGGTCCGAGGGGGAGGATCTGATCGTTCGCGGCGGCCCCGGCGGTCTGTCCGTCGAGGAACGGTTACCACGCGCGCGGATCAGGGCCGTCTCCGCCGTCGTCGCCCGGCTGGATCTCTGATGAAACTCTTTTGTTGCAATCTTGGGGTGTTTGTGAAACTGTTCGGTATCGAACAGGAGAGCCGCCATGGCCCGCGCCGCCGCCCCGGATCATATCGACGCCTATGTGGGCGCCCGCATCAGCCTTCGGCGCTCGGCGCTCGGTCTCTCGCAGGCCGCGCTGGCCCAGCGCATCGGCGTCAGCTTCCAGCAGGTGCAGAAATACGAGACCGGCCAGAACCGCATCTCCGCCTCGCGCCTGCATCGGACGGCGGTGGTGCTGGGCGCCTCGGTGGACGCCTTCTTCCCGGCGATCGAGGGCGCCGCGGCGGGCGAGGCGGACATGCTGCGCGCGCTGGGCAGCACGGCCGACGGGCGCGCCGTGGCGATGGCCTTCCCGCGTATTCCCGACAAGGGCTTGCGGCAGGCTCTGGCCCGGATTGTAACGGCGCTGGCGCCCGCATCCTGAACCCGGTCCTGTGCGGCGCGCCCGGGGAAGGTCGCGCATGAAGGTTCTGGTGATTGATACGGCGCTCGGCCTGTGCACCGCCGGTGTTTTCGAGGTTGAGAACGGGACTGCGCGCCCGCTCGGCCTGCGCTCCGAAGCCATGGCCAAGGGCCACTCCGAACGACTGGGCGGCCTCGCCCGCGACGCCGTCGCCGAGGCGGGCGGGTTCGACGCCGTCGACCGGATCGGCGTGACCGTGGGGCCGGGCTCCTTCACCGGCCTGCGGGTCGGCCTGGCCTTCGCCCAGGGACTGGGCGCCGCCCTGCATCGCCCGGTGGTCGGGGTCTCCACCCTTGATGCGCTCGCCGCCTCCGTGGACGGACCGACGACGGCCGCCCTGATCGACGCCCGTCGGGGGCAGGTCTACGCCCGGTTCTGGCGCGACGGCGCGGCGGACGGTCCGCCCGAGGCCCTGTCTCTGGAGCAGGCGGCCGAGCGGGTGGCCGCCCTCGGCGCCGGCGCCACCCTCGTCGGGACAGGCGCCGCGCTGTTGGCGGCGGCCGCGTCCGGCCTGATCGTGACGGACCTGCCCGGCGCCTCTCCCGAGGCGCTGGCGCGTCTGACCGCCGCCGCCCGCCCCGATCAGGCGCCGCCGTCGCCCCTGTATCTTCGGGCGCCCGACGCCACGCCGCCGACCCGCTTGCCGGGCCAGCCCCGAGGTCAGCCCCGGGCGGCGTCCGCGTGACCGGCGCGCCGGAGGGACAGGCGGAGCGGCTCGCGGCCCTGCACGCCACCGCCTTCGACGCACCGTGGGACGCCGCCGCCTTCGCCGCCCTGCTGGACCAGCCGGGCGTCTTCGCGGTGGAGCAGGACCACGGCTTCATCCTGATGCGGGCCGTCGCCGACGAGGCGGAAATCCTGACTCTGGCGGTCCGGCCCGAGGCGCGCAGGGGCGGGGAGGGGACCCGTCTGGTCGCCGAGGGCGCCGCCGCCGCCGCCCTCGCCGGGGCGGATCGGGTCTTCCTCGAGGTGGCGGAAGACAACGTCGCCGCCCGCGCCCTGTACGCCCGCGCGGGCTTCACCGAGGCCGGTCGTCGGCCCCGCTATTATGCGCGTCCGGACTGTTCGCATGTCGACGCCCTGCTTCTCGCGCTGAACTTGCCGGGGCGGCTTCCCTAGAGCGCCGACGCCGCCTATTCTCCTGCGCCATGGACCGGATCGAAAAACTCTGCGCCGACCGCGGCATGCGCATGACCGAGCAACGTCGCGTGATCGCGCGGGTGCTCTCCGCCGCCGCTGACCACCCGGATGTGGAGGAGCTGTACCGCCGGGCCTCGGCCATCGACCCGCACATCTCCATCGCCACCGTCTACCGCACGGTCCGCCTGTTCGAGGAAGCCGGCGTGGTCGAGAAGCACGACTTCGGCGACGGCCGCAGCCGCTATGAAGAGGCCGGCGACGATCACCACGACCACCTGATCGACACCAAGTCGGGCGAGGTCATCGAGTTCTTCGACGCCGAGATCGAGCGCCTGAAGACCGAGATCGCCGAACGCCTCGGCTTCAAGCTGATCGGCCACAAGCTGGAACTGTACGGCACGCCCATCGAGGGCGCCGAGCCGTCGAACCGCGAAGGCCTGATCTTCACCCGTCACGCCGCCCGGGTCGATCCGGCGGATATCGGCTAGCTGGAAGGCGCGTCGGGCGGTAAAAGCCCGTCCATGACCGATACCCTCGTCCCGCCGTCGGGGAAGCAGGCCGCGCCCAAGCGCCTGTTCATCAAGACCTACGGCTGCCAGATGAACGTCTATGACTCGGAGCGCATGGCCGATGTGCTGCGCCCGCTGGGCTATGCCCCGACGGACAGCGCCGAGACCGCCGACTTCGTCATCCTGAACACCTGCCACATTCGCGAGAAGGCGGCCGAGAAGGTCTATTCCGAGCTCGGCAAGATGCGCGAGCTGAAGGACGCCAAAAACGGCGCCATGACCATCGCCGTGGCGGGCTGTGTCGCCCAGGCTGAGGGCGAGGAGATCATGAAGCGTCAGCCGGCGGTCGATCTGGTGGTCGGCCCGCAGGCCTATCACCAGCTGCCGGAACTGCTGACCCGCACCGCCCGCGCGCGCGGCGAGCGGATCGGCGCCGACTTCGCCCCGGACGAAAAGTTCGACGCCCTGCCCGCCGAACGCGGCGTCGAGGGCTTCACCGCCTTCCTGACCGTGCAGGAGGGCTGCGACAAATTCTGCACCTTCTGCGTGGTGCCCTACACCCGCGGCGCCGAGTGGTCGCGCCCGGTGGCGGCCATCCTGTCCGAGGCCCGCGAACTGGCGGCCAAGGGCGTGCGCGAGGTCACCCTGCTGGGCCAGAACGTCAACGCCTATGACGGCGAGGGGCTGGACGGGAAGCCGTCGACGCTGGCCCGTCTGGCTTATCTGCTGGCCGAGGTGCCGGGGCTGGACCGCATTCGCTATACGACCAGTCATCCAAACGACATGTCGGGCGATCTGATCCAGGCGCACCGCGATCTGGACGTCCTGATGCCCTGGCTTCACCTGCCGGTGCAGTCCGGCTCGGACCGCATCCTGCGGCTGATGAACCGAAAGCACGGTCGTCAGAAGTATTTCGACCTCATCGAGCGCATCCGCGAGGCCCGGCCCGACATGGCGATGTCCGGCGACTTCATCGTCGGCTTCCCGGGCGAGAGCGACCGGGACTTCGAGGACACGATGGATCTGGTCCGACGGGTGACCTACGCCTCTGCCTTCTCGTTCATGTACTCGCCGCGTCCCGGCACGCCCGCCTCGACCATGGGGGCGCAGGTCCCCGCCGAGGTCTCGCGCGAACGGCTGCAGGCGCTGCAGGCCCTGCTGTTCGAACAGCAGACCGCCTTCAACGAGTCCCGCGCGGGCATGACCATCCCGGTCCTGTTCGAGCGTCCGGGCAAGTTCGACGGCCACGTCACCGGCCGCTCGCCCTGGCTTCAGCCGGTGTATGTTGACGGCGTCGCGGATCAACTGATCGGCCAGATCGTTCCGGTGAAGATCGAGAGCGGCGGCCTGAAGTCCCTCAGCGGCACACTTCTGAAGAAAGCGGCCTAGTGGCGAGAGAGAGTGAATTTCTGGCTTTGGGCGATGAAGCCCTTCACGCGGTCATCGGTCCGAACAGCCGGCACATCGCCCTGATCGAGGACCGCTTCAAGGTGCTGGTCGAAACGCCCGGCGGCGGGGTCTCCATCAACGGCTCGGCGCGGGACCGCGCCCAGGCCAAGCGGGTCATCGAGGTCCTGGCCGACCGCGCCGATCAGGGTGTGGAGATCACCGAGGCCGACGTCCGGACCGCGCTGGGCGCCGCCGTGGCCCAGCCGCGCGCCGGTCAGGGCTCGGTCGCGCCCGACGCCGTGGCCCTGCCGGTTGGTCGGCGTGGCGCCATCGCGCCCAAGACGGCGGCCCAGGCCCGCTATCTGGAGCTTCTGTCCCGCTGCGAGCTGACCTTCGGGGTCGGTCCGGCGGGGACGGGCAAGACCTTCCTCGCGGCCGCCTACGGCGCCTCCCTGCTGCGGCGCGGACAGGTGGACCGGCTGGTCATCACCCGCCCGGCGGTGGAGGCAGGGGAGAAGCTTGGCTTCCTGCCCGGCGATCTGAACGAGAAGGTCGATCCCTATCTGGCCCCCATCTGGGAAGCGCTGAACGACATCCTCGGTCCCGACGACGTCCGTCGCCGTCGCGACAAGGGCGAGATCGAGGCCGCGCCGATCGCCTTCATGCGGGGCCGCACGCTCAGTCACGCCTTCATCATCGTCGACGAGGCGCAGAACCTGACCCGCCTTCAGATGAAGATGGTCCTCACCCGTCTGGGCGAGGGCGCGCGGATGGTCGTCACCGGCGACCCCTCGCAGATCGATCTGGTGAACCGCCGGGATTCCGGCCTGCCCCATGCCCTGCGAATTCTGGACGCGGTGCAGGGGGTCGGCGTTCTGAAGTTCGAGGCGCAGGACGTGGTCCGGCATGCGATGGTCGAGCGCATCGTGCGGGCCTATGACGCCGATGCGGCGGCCCCGTCGCCCGATCTGGAAGAGCCGCGCCGGTGATCGAGATCGAGGTCGAGGACGAGGCCTGGTCCGCCGCCCTGCCGCAGGTCGAGGCGGTGGTGAACCGTGCGGCTTCGGCGGCGCTGGGAACGATCAAGGGCGACATCGTCGTTCTGCTGACCGACGATGAGAGCGTGCGCGAAATCAACGCCCGTTTCCGCGACCGCGACCGGCCGACCAATGTCCTGTCCTTTCCTGCGGCCGGGAGCGCCTTTCCGCATCTGGGCGATCTGACCCTGGCCTACGGCGTCTGTGCGCGGGAGGCGGTCGAACAGGGCAAGACCCTGTCGGATCACCTGTCGCATCTGACCGTCCACGGCGTCCTGCACCTGCTGGGCCGCGACCACGAGGACGACGCCGAGGCGGAGGAGATGGAGGCCGAGGAGCGATCCATCCTTGCCAGTCTGGGCGTCGCCGACCCATACACGGTGGATGAGCATTCTCCCGACGACGCCTGATGCCGACAGCCCCCGCGCGCGGTTGATCCTGCGTTTCGGCCGCATCGGTCTGGCGTTGGCCGCCGGCGCGGCGGCGGCGCTGGCCCATCCGCCGTTCGGCATCCTGCCCGGCCTTCTGGGTTACGCCCTGCTGATGTTCCTGTCGGAGCGCTCCACAACGGTGCGCGGCGCCTTCTGGATGGGCTGGCTGGCCGGGTTCGCCTACTTCTTCATCAGCTGCTGGTGGGTGGCCGAGGCGTTTCTGGTCAACCCGGCGCAGGCGTGGATGGCGCCCTTCGCCGCCTCCGCCCTGCCGATCGGTCTGGCCCTGTTCTGGGGAACGGCGACGGCCCTGTATCGCCGCTTCCTGCCGTCCGGCATGACCCGGGTTCTGCTGTTCGCCGCCCTGTTCTGCCTTCTGGAATGGCTGCGGGGGCATGTGCTGACCGGTTTCCCCTGGAACCCGGCCGGGGCCAGCTGGAAGGCGGGATCAGCGGCGTCGCAGTTCGCCGCCCTGGCGGGGATCTATGGCCTCAGCTTCGTCACCGTGGCGGCCGCCGCCGCCTTCGGCCCGCTGCTGAACGCCGGGTCGCGGAAGGCCCGGATCGTCACGGCGGTTCTCGGCGCCCTGACCTTCGCGGTGCTGATGATCGGCGGCGCGGCGCGCCTCTCGTCGGCCCGGCTGGAGTTGACCCCGACGGTGGTGCGCATCGTTCAGGCCGACGTGCCCCAGGCGACCAAATGGACGCCCGAGGCCTATCAGGGGATTGTCGACCGCTATGTGAACCTGACGGCCCGTCCCGGCGCGGTGACCCCCGATCTGATCATCTGGCCGGAAGGGGCCCTGCCGGCCTCGGCCAACGATGTCTTCGCGCCGGGCGCGCCCGAGGCCCTGGCCATCGCCCGGGCGGTCCAGCCGGGCCAGAGCCTGATCCTGGGTCTCGGGCGAGGCGAGGCCGATCCCTCGGCGCGGGAAGGGGCGCGCTATTTCAACAGCCTGTTCGCCCTGACGGATCAGGGCGGCGAGGGGCTGCGGGTGTCCGCTGTCTATGACAAATACCGGCTGGTTCCGTTCGGCGAGTACCTGCCCGCAGGCGGGGTGATGAGCGCCCTGGGTGTTCGCGCCCTGACCCATATGCCGCTGGACTTCAGCCATGGACCGAAGCCTGCGCCCATCAACATTCCCGGCGTCCCGCGGGCCCAGCCGCTGATCTGCTACGAAAGCCTTTACCCGGGCTTCACGCCCGGCGCGGCGGGGCGGCCCGGCTGGATCGTCAACATCTCGAATGACGCCTGGTTCGGGCGGACGTCAGGACCGGTCCAGCACCTGAATCTGGCCAGCTATCGCGCCATCGAGACCGGCTTGCCGGTGGTCCGCTCGACCCCGACCGGCGTGTCGGCGATGATCGACCCTTGGGGTCGTGTGATTGACGGCCAGAGACTGGACCCGGGCGAGAGCGGCGTCATTGACGCCCGCCTTCCGGCGCCGACCGGTGTGACCCTGTACGGCCGTGTCGGGGACCTGTTGTTCTGGCTGGCCGTTCTCGGCGGATTGCTTGTCACGGCTCCGTGGCGTCGGCTGATTCGTTCCAAGACCGTTGTTCCTTAAGAGCGATTCCCCTATCGGTCACTGCGCTTGCGAAAGGATTCCCGCCCAGCGGGAAAGACGGCGCCTTAAGGGCAACTAACCGTCTGTGGCCGCCCTGATTTCTGCGTTTTTTGGTGACACAGCCCCGCTGGCGGCGCATTCAGGCTTGGCCGATTATCGACTTCCAAAAGGCATATGACTATGGCGAGAGGCAAGGGCGAGGATGGTCCTCATCCCGTGGACCGGCATGTTGGCCGGCGTGTCTGCGAGAAGAGGCTGGCCCTCGGCTATAACCAGAGCGATCTCGGTCGCGCCCTGGGGCTGACTTTCCAGCAGATTCAAAAGTACGAGAAGGGCGCTAACCGCATCTCGGCTTCGAAGCTCTGGGACATCGCGCGGTTCTTCAAGGTGGACATCGGCTACTTCTTCGAAGGTCTGACCGGCGCCCAGCTGGCCGGTATGGCCGAAGGCGAAACCGCATTCGAGCACGACTTCCCGGCGACCCGCTATACGATCGAGATCGGCCGTCTGGCGCCGCAGCTGTCGACCCGGCAGCAAAAGCTGGCGCTTGAGCTGATCCGTGATATGGCCGACCGCAAGGAGACCGACGAGGACTGAGGTCCTCGTCGCCTTCAACCGCCGCCCTCGTTGCCCGTTGACCGCCGCCGACCAAAGTCGGGGGCCGCAGCCTTCTGCTCAGCCCAGTAGGCGGCGCCGTCACGTGGCTTGAACATGGTCTTGGCCACGCCGTCGCGCGAGACGACCGCGAAGGTGTTTGTCGAGGCCTGATACAGCAGCACATCGCCGTTGGGGCGCTCAGCCCGATCCACGTCCGCCGGCGGCCGGCTGGTGAAGGCCTTCACCCTGGTCAGATAGTCCTCGGCCGTGCGCGCGCCGAAATCCGCGCCGTTGCGTTCGAACAGTCGCGCCACCTTGGCGTCCACCGTCTCGCGTCGGTTGGCGGTCAAAACCGGGCGGGCCTTTTCGACCGGCGCTTCAACAGCCTCCATCGGGCCTTCGGCGGAGGTCAGCGTCGCCGCCGCGCCCTCCGCCGCCCGGTCCCGGGTCTCGACCGCCGAGCCCCCGTCCCCGCAACCGGCCAGTCCCGCCGATCCCACCACCAATGCGGCCCCCACGGCCACGATCATCGTCGTTCTGCGCATCGCACCCTCCTACGTTGAAACCCACCGGAAACAAGCCTAACCACAGGTTAACAGTTCTTGCAATGTTCTCTTTCGCTGAAGCGTCACTCGACGGCGGTGGACGGCGTCGCTAGATCAAGGGGATGACCACGGCATCGCTGTCCGGACGCAAGGTCCTGCTCATCGTCGGCGGCGGCATCGCCGCCTACAAGGCGCTGGAGCTCGTGCGCCTTCTGAAGAAGTCGGGCGCCGAGGTGATGAGCCTGCTCACATCGGCGGGGGCCGAGTTCGTCACCCCCATGTCGCTGGCGGCCCTGACCGGCCATCCGGTGCGGCAGGCCCTGTTCATGCCCGAGGACGAGACGGCCATGGGCCATATCGAGCTGTCGCGCTGGGCCGATCTGGTGGTGGTGGCGCCGGCGACGGCGGGGCTGATCGCCAAGGCGGCGAATGGCTTCGCCGACGATCTGGCGTCGACCACCCTGCTGGCCACCGACAAGAAGGTCCTGCTGGCCCCGGCGATGAACGTCCGCATGTGGCTGCATCCGGCGGTGCAGGCCAATGTGGAGCGCCTGAAGGGCTTTGACGGCTTCCACGGTGTCGCCGTCGTCGGCCCGGATGAGGGCGAAATGGCGTGTGGCGAGTTCGGACCGGGCCGCATGGCCGAGCCCACCGCCATCCTGTCGGCCATTCAGGGTCTGCTGGCCGGTCCCGATGGGCGCCCTCTGGCGGGCCGTAGGGCCGTTGTGACCGCCGGTCCGACCTTCGAGCCCATCGACCCTGTTCGGGGCCTGACAAACCGCTCCAGCGGCAAGCAGGGCTACGCCATCGCCACGGCTCTGGCCGAACTGGGCGCCGAGGTGACCCTCGTATCAGGCCCTGTCGCTATCGACGCCCCCGTCGGCGTTACGCGCATCTGGGTCGAGAGCGCGCGCGAGATGCAGGCCGAGGTCCAGAAGTATCTGCCCGCCGACATCGCGGTGATGAGCGCCGCCGTCGCCGACTGGCGCGTTGACGGCGTCGCGTCCGGCAAGATCAAGAAGGCTCCCGGCGGCCCGCCGTCGCTGGCCCTGATCGAGAACCCGGACATTCTGGCCGGCGTCTCCAAGCCCGGTAAGGCGCGTCCGAAGCTGGTCGTCGGCTTCGCCGCCGAGACCTCGGACCTTGAGGCCAACGCCCGCGCCAAACTGTCCCGCAAGGGCTGCGACTGGATCGTCGGCAACGACGTGTCGGACGACGTCTTCGGCGCCGACGGCAATGCGGTCACCCTGTTCACGAAGGACGGCGGCGCCGACGTCTGGCCGCGCCAGTCCAAGACCGAGGTGGCCCGCAAGTTGGC
The DNA here is from genome assembly GCF_006547065.1 of Brevundimonas sp. M20. Classification (NCBI taxonomy): domain Bacteria; kingdom Pseudomonadati; phylum Pseudomonadota; class Alphaproteobacteria; order Caulobacterales; family Caulobacteraceae; genus Brevundimonas; species Brevundimonas sp. M20. The sequence goes on from NZ_CP041243.1 coordinate 75,318, forward strand.
GGCCAAGATTGCTGACCATTTCAAGGCCTGAGCCAGAAAGACCCGCGCCCATGACGACCGTCCGCGTCGAACGCCTGCCGCACGCCGAGGGCCTGCCGCTTCCGGCCTATGAGACCACCGGTTCGGCGGGGATGGATCTGCGCGCGGCCCTGCCGGAGGGGGAGCCCCTGACGCTCGCCCCGGGGGCTCGGGCGCTGGTTAAGACCGGCCTGAAGATCGCGCTGGAGCCGGGCTATGAGGCCCAGGTGCGGCCCCGTTCGGGCCTGGCGTTGAAGCACGGGATCACCTGCCTGAACTCCCCCGGCACGGTCGACAGCGACTATCGCGGCGAGGTCGGGGTCATCCTGATCAACCACGGTCAGGAGCCCTTCGTGATCCAGCGCGGCGAGCGCATCGCCCAGATGGTCATCGCCCGCCACGAGCAGGCGACCATGATCGAGGTTGAGGCGCTGGACCAGACGATGCGCGGGGCGGGCGGTTTCGGCTCCACGGGGCGCTGATCCGGCCTTCGGGAGCGATTCCGCGAGACCGGCGTTAACCCTGCGAACGGGCCAGGCTTGGCCGTATGCAGACGGAGACCTTCGGTATGGAGTCCCTCATCGATTCAATCACCGCCTTCCTGTCCGGTCTCTTCGGTCTGGCGCAGGGCGGGTTCGACGGCGTCAATCAGGTCATGGGCCTGCTGATCGCGGTGATCGCGGCTCTGGTCATGCCGGCGTGGAGCCGTCTGTGGGCGACCGCGCTGGGCGCGGCCTTCGTGCACATCCTGATCGGGGTGATTCGCCCGGTGCTGGACGGCGCCGCCCTGACCCTGCCGCCGCTGCTGACCCTGAGCTTCTGGATGACCGTGCTGGCCCTGTTCCTGGGCTATGCGATCGTCATCGCCGTCTTCTTCTTCATCAAGACGCTGTTCACCGGCGGCCGCCACCGCCACCGGGTGCACGTGCACTGAGCCCTGACGGGCTCAATGCATTCCTTTTGGGCCGCGGTCAGAAGGCTCAGCCTTCTCGACCCGACGCGGCCTGGCTAGCTGGCGGAAGAAGATGATCCTGATGCGCTCAAGCAGCGAGGCTCCGCGAGCCGAGCGATAGCGCGCCGCGAAACGGTGCGGACAAGCCGTCAGGCTTGTCTGAAACCAAGAACGTCCTGCATGTCGTACAGCCCCGGCTTGCGGTTGCGGACCCAGGCGGCCGCCGCCACGGCGCCGCGCGCGAACAGCGAGCGGTCGATGGCCGAGTGGCTGAGGGTCAGCATCTCGTCGTCCGAAGCGAACAGGACGGTGTGCTCGCCGATGATCCCGCCCGCGCGCACGGACGAGAAGCCGATCTTGCCGCTCTCGCGCGGGCCGGTGATGCCGTCCCAGGGGGCGGCGCGGACGTCCTCGAGGTCCTCGTTGCGACCGCTGGCGGCGGCCTCGCCCAGCATCAGGGCGGTGCCCGAGGGCGCATCGACCTTGCGGCGGTGATGGGCCTCGGTGATCTCGATATCCCAGTCGCGCGCGTCCAGACGCAGGGCGGCGTGCTCGACCAGACCGATCAGGATGTTGACGCCGAGCGAGAAGTTGCCGCTGCGCACGATGGCGACCGTCTCGGCGGCCTTGAGGATTTCGGCATCCTGCTCCGGCGTGAGGCCGGTGGAGCCGATGACCAGCGCCGGGCCGCCGCGCGCCGCGCAGGTCTGCGCCAGTTCGACGGAGGCCTCGGGGGTCGAGAAGTCGATCACCACGTCGCACAGCGACAGGTCCGGGGTCTCGCCGCGATCAAAGCGGGCGGCGACGACGACGTCCTCACGGGCGTCCAGAACGGCCGAGACGGCCCGGCCCATACGGCCCCGCGCTCCGGAGATGCCGGCGTGGAAGATGGCGCTCAAATCAGTTCCCCCAAGGACGGAAATCCCACCCTATTGGGCCGTTTCCTTGCTGTCGCCAAGGATGTCGGCCCAGAACCGCTTGGCCTTGCCCGCGAAGGAGGAGTTCCGCGGCGTCTGGGTCTCGCCCAGTGAGGCGGCGAGCTCCTCCAGCAGTTCCTTCTGGCGCGCGGTCAGATCGGTCGGGGTCTCGACGAACAGCTCGACCACCAGATCGCCGCGCTGGCGGCCGTTCAGGTGGGGCATGCCCTTGCCCTTGATGCGGACGGTCTTGCCGGTTTGCGAGCCCGCCGGAACGTCCACCGCCGCGCGGCAGCGCCCGTCACACGCTTCGGACACCAGACAGGGGGCGTCGATCTCGCCGCCCAGGGCCGCGACGGTCATGGGAACCGGCACAGTGACCAGAAGGTCCAGATTGTCCCGTTCGAACAACTCGTGAGGGGTCACTGACAGGAAGACATAAAGGTCGCCGCGCGGCCCGCCGCGCTGACCGGCGTCGCCCTCGCCCGACAGACGGATGCGCGAGCCGTCGTCCACGCCCGCGGGGACCTTCAGCTGGAGCTTGCGGTTTTTGCGGACCTGACCGTGGCCGTGGCACGTCCCGCAGGGCTCGGCGATCATTTTGCCGTTGCCGCCGCAGCGGGGGCAGGTGCGCTCGACCTGGAAAAAGCCGTTGGCGGAGCGGACGCGCCCGGCGCCCTGACAGGTGGTGCAGGTGGTCGGCTGGGTGCCCGGCTTGGCGCCCGAGCCCTCGCAGGTGTCGCAGGTCGCGGTGGTGGGGACCGAAATCTCCACGTCGGCGCCCTTGTAGGCCTGCTCCAGCGTGATCTCGAGATCGTAGCGCAGGTCCGAGCCGCGACGCGGCCCGCCCTGTCGTCCGCCGCCCTGACGGCCGCCGAAGGCGTCTCCGAACGCGTCGCCGAAGACCTGGGAGAAGATGTCGTTGAGGTCGTGGAAGCCCTGGCCGCCGCCGGCGCCGAAGGGATTGCCGCCCGCGCCTCCGCCCGCGTGGCCAAAGCGGTCATAGTGGGCGCGCTTCTGATCGTCGCTGAGGACGCTGTAGGCCTCGGAGATCTCCTTGAAGATCGCCATGGACTCTTCCGAGCCGCCGTTGCGGTCCGGGTGATGCTGCATGGCCAGCTTGCGATAAGCCGACTTCAGCCCCGCCGCGTCGATGGTCCGCTCGACCCCCAGAATCTCGTAATAGTCCCGCGCCATCCGGCGATCGTCCTCTTACTCTGGCCCCGTCCGCACGCCTGTTCCCGGCGTTTGCGTCAAAGGGCTGACCGGGCTGACATGGGCGCCCGATCCTGTGATGCAAGTTTCATGAAAAGACCCCGCCCGTCGCAGGACAAGCGGGGTCTGGTTCAGCTCACACGAAAGCCGTGGCTTACGCGCTCTTCTTGTCGTCGGCGTCCGAGACTTCCTCGAACTCGGCGTCGACCACGCCGTCGTCGGCCGGCTTTTCAGCCGAGGCGTCGGCGTTGTTCTGGGCGGCATACATCGCCTCACCCAGCTTCATCGAGGCCTGGGCCAGGGTGTTGGTCTTCTCGCGGATGACCTCCGGATCGGAGCCTTCCTTGGCCGACTTCAGGTCCGCCAGAGCGGCTTCGATGGCGGTTTTGTCGTCGCCGCCGATCTTGTCGCCGTGCTCGGACATGGCCTTCTCGGTCGAGTGGATCAGGCTGTCGGCGCCGTTCTGGGCCTCGACCAGTTCCTTGCGGGCCTTGTCGGCCACGGCGTTGGCTTCGGCATCCTTGACCATCTTTTCGATGTCGGCGTCCGAAAGGCCGCCGTTCGCCTGGATGCGGATCGACTGCTCCTTGTTGGTCGCCTTGTCCTTGGCGGTCACGTGCACGATGCCGTTGGCGTCGATGTCAAAGGCGACCTCGATCTGCGGCATGCCACGCGGCGCCGGCGGAATGCCGGCCAGATCGAACTGACCCAACAGCTTGTTATCCTGCGCCATCGGACGCTCGCCCTGGAAGACGCGGATCGTCACGGCCGACTGGTTGTCGTCGGCGGTCGAGAAGACCTGCGACTTCTTGGTCGGGATCGTCGTGTTGCGTTCGATCAGCGGGGTGAAGACGCCGTTCAGGGTCTCGATGCCGAGGGTCAGCGGGGTCACGTCCAGCAGCAGCACGTCCTTGACGTCGCCCTGCAGCACGCCCGCCTGAACGGCGGCGCCCAGCGCCACGACTTCATCGGGGTTCACACCCTTGTGCGGCTCCTTGCCGAAGAAGGCCTTCACGGCCTCCTGCACCTTGGGCATGCGGGTCATGCCGCCGACCAGGACGACTTCGTCGATGTCCGAAGCCTTCAGACCGGCGTCCTTCAGAGCCTTCTGGCAGGGCTCGATGGTGCGTTGGACCAGATCCTCGACGAGCGCTTCCAGCTTGGCGCGCGACAGCTTGATGTTCAGGTGCAGCGGGCCCGAGGCGTTCATCGTGATGAACGGCAGGTTGACCTCGTAAGACGTGGTCGAGGACAGCTCCTTCTTGGCCTTTTCAGCCTCTTCCTTCAGGCGCTGCAGGGCCAGCTTGTCGGTCCGCAGATCGACGCCCTGCTCCTTCTTGAACTCGTCGGCCAGGTAGTCGACCAGACGCAGGTCGAAGTCTTCACCACCGAGGAAGGTGTCGCCGTTGGTCGACTTCACCTCGAACACGCCGTCGCCGATCTCCAGGATCGAGACGTCGAAGGTGCCGCCGCCGAGGTCATAGACAGCGATCTTCTGGCCGTCGGCCTTGTCCAGACCGTAGGCAAGCGCGGCCGCAGTCGGCTCGTTGATGATGCGCAGGACTTCCAGACCGGCGATCTTGCCGGCGTCCTTGGTCGCCTGACGCTGGGCGTCGTTGAAGTAGGCGGGAACGGTGATGACGGCCTGGGTGACGGTCTCGCCCAGATAGGCCTCGGCGGCCTCCTTCATCTTGCCCAGGGTGTAGGCCGAGACCTGCTGGGGCGAATAGTCCTTGCCGTGGGCCTTCACCCAGGCGTCGCCGGTCGGACCCTTGGCGATCTCATAGGGGACCATGTCCTTGTCCTTGGCCACCACCGGGTCCGAGAACGAGCGGCCGATCAGGCGCTTGATGGCGAAGAAGGTGTTGGTCGGGTTGGTCACGGCCTGACGCTTGGCGGGCTGGCCCACCAGCACTTCGCCACTGTCCTGGATGGCGACGACCGACGGGGTCGTGCGGTTGCCTTCCGCGTTCTCGATGACCTTGGGGTTCTTGCCGTCCATGACGGCGACGCACGAGTTCGTGGTGCCCAGGTCGATGCCGATAATCTTGGCCATATTTTTAGTCTCTCACTCCATATCAGCGGGCGGTGCGGCGGCCTTTTAAAGCGAAGCGCCGCGCGTGACCGCCCCCGATTTCAGGGTCTGCGGGATTTTTGGAAAGCCCCACGTCTTGCGGGGTTTTCCGGGGATTGACGCCGATATGGGAAACACCCCCCTGCCTGCAAGGGCTTTGGGCGATTCAGTCGTCAGGCTCCGTCAGGAGACGACCGCGAAAAGAGAGCACATCACACTGTTATTCGGAGCCGGGGGACGGCTCGGGGAGACATGAGATGAAAAAGACCCTCACCATCATCGCCGGCGCCGCCCTCCTGGCGGCCGCCTTTGGAACCGCCCCGGCGACCGCCGCCGCCGAGCCGCGTATCGCCGCACAGCCGGTGACCACCATTGTGGTCCAGTCGCGCGACGGTCAGAATCGCCGCGTCCGCATCCACAACCAGACCGGCTGGACGATGACGCATTTCTACGCCTCGGACTCGCGCGTCGACGACTGGGAGGAAGACATGCTGGGCTCGGGCGTGCTGGCCAACGGCGCCAGCGTCATGATGAACATCGACGACGGCAACGGCGGCTGCCTCTACGACTTCAAGGCCCGCTTCACCAACGGTCAGGAGTTGACGCGGATGCGCATCAACGTCTGCCAGATCGCGGACTATTATTACACGCGCTGATTTTTTCGGATCAGACGCCCTGCCGCCTCGCCGTTCTTGCGGGGAGGCGGTCCGCGGTTCAGGCGGCGCGGCGGGCGAAGGTCTGTTCCGGCGCGGTCGCGAGGCGGAAGCGGTCAACCGATCCGGACAGGCTTTCGGCCTGCTGGAGCAGGGAGTGGCTGGCGGCCGTGGTCTGTTCGACCATCGCAGCATTTTGCTGCGTGACCTGATCCATCTGGTTGATCGCGGTGTTCACCTCGCGCAGACCGAGGGCCTGTTCCTGCGCCGAGGCGGCGATCTCGGAAACGAGGGTGTCGATCTCCGCGACGCGGCTGACGATCCGCTGCAGCGCCTGACCGGTCTGGCCCACCAGATCGACGCCCGAGGCCACCTGAACGCTGGAGGCCGAGATCAGGGTCTTGATCTCCCTGGCGGCGTCGGCGGACCGCTGGGCCAGGGCCCGCACCTCCGACGCCACGACGGCGAAGCCGCGTCCGGCCTCGCCCGCGCGGGCGGCCTCGACCCCGGCGTTGAGGGCCAGCAGATTGGTCTGGAAGGCGATCTCGTCGATCACCCCGATGATCTGGCCGATTTCCTGCGAGGACTTTTCGATGGCGTCCATGGCGTCGACGGCCTTCCGCACGACCTGCCCGGAGGTCTCCGCGTCGCCGCGGGCGCCCAGAACCACGTCCGAGGCCTGACGGGCGCCCGAGGCGGTCTTGTTCACCGTGGCGGTGATCTGGTCCAGGGCGGCGGCGGTTTCCTCCAGCGAGGCGGCCTGTTGCTCGGTGCGGCGCGACAGGTCATCGGCCGCCTGACTGATTTCGCTGGAGCCGGTGCGGATCGATCCGGCGTTGCGGGCCACGGCGACCATGGCGCGGTTCAGCTGGCTTACTGCGGCGTTGAAATCGTCCTTCAGGGGGCGATAGGCCTCGGTGAACTCCTCATCGACCGTCGTCGCCAGGTCGCCCTGCGACAGGCCGGTCAGGGCATGCCCGACCACGGCGACCGCATGGGCCTGGACGGCTTCAGCCTCGGCGCGCGCGGTTTCGGCCCGATCCCGTTCCTCGGCCAGCACGTCCAGATAGGTGGAGATGGCCAGATCCATGTCCAGCATGACCCGCTGGGTCAGTTCGGCCACCGCTTCCGAGGTCACCCGATCGTGGTCGGCGGCCTTTTCGCTCCATTTGCGGGGACGCCGGGTGACCCGGTCGATCAGATGGGCCAGCAGCACGCTGTAGCCGCCGATGTACCAGCTCGGCTCCAGACCGATCCGGGCGTGGACCTGCCCGATGGTTCGCACGGACTGGCCGTAGTCGGCGTCGATCCGGCCGTCGATGATCGCTGACCAATGCTTCTGCTGCGCCGCGCTGGCCGCCGAGATGTGGCCTTCGTCCCGGAAGAAGCGTCGCATCTCCGGGGTCGCGCGAACCTGTTCGTAGAAGGCGCCCAGCGCCCCCGGCACGGCGTCGCGCAAGATCGGGCCGATGGACCGGTAGGCGTCCGAAGGCGTCCCGAGGTTCATGAAGGCGAGGCGCCTGCGCAGGGGATCGTTGGACATGTCGGGTCTCGCAGAGGAAGGTTAGTTTGCTAACAATCCGGCGTTCCGTCAGCGTTAACGGCCATCCACGGGATTTCCCTTAGTTCTGGTGTGGATATAAGGATATCCTTATATGTTTCTTGCCCGATGGGGCGCGGCGGTCTATAGGCCCCGCAAACCTTCGATCAGGACCGACCCATGACCGACTATATCGTCCGCGACATCTCGCTCGCCGACTTCGGCAACAAGGAAATCGCCATCGCAGAGACCGAAATGCCCGGTCTGATGGCCCTGCGCGCCGAGTACGGCGCCTCGCAGCCGCTGAAGGGCGCCCGGATCGCGGGCAGCCTGCACATGACCATCCAGACCGCCGTGCTGATCCAGACGCTGGAAGCGCTGGGCGCGGAGGTCCGCTGGGCGTCGTGCAACATCTTCTCGACCCAAGACCACGCCGCCGCCGCCATCGCCGCCAACGGCACCCCGGTCTTCGCCACCAAGGGCGAAACCCTGCTGGAGTACTGGGACTACGCCCACAAGATCTTCGAATGGGCCGACGGCGGCTATCCGAACCTGATCCTCGACGACGGCGGCGACGCCACCCTCCTGTGCGTGCTGGGGCCGAAGGCCGAACAGGACGCCTCGGTCCTCGACAATCCGCAGAATGAGGAAGAAGAGGCCCTCTACGCCGTCATGAAGCGGTACCTGAAGGAGAAGCCCGGCTTCTACTCGGCCATCCGTGACGCCATCGGCGGGGTGTCGGAGGAGACCACCACGGGCGTCCATCGTCTGTACCAGATGGCCGAACGCGGCGAGCTGCCGTTCCCGGCGATCAACGTCAACGACAGCGTCACCAAGTCGAAGTTCGACAACCTGTACGGCTGCCGGGAATCGCTGGTCGACGCTATCCGTCGCGGCACCGACGTCATGCTGTCGGGCAAGGTCGCGGTGGTTTGCGGCTATGGCGACGTGGGCAAGGGTTCGGCCGCCTCGCTGCGTCAGGGCGGCGCCCGCGTGAAGGTCACCGAAGTCGATCCGATCTGCGCCCTGCAGGCGGCGATGGAAGGCTATGAGGTCGTGACCCTGGAAGACGCCGCCGCCGACGCGGACATCTTCGTCACCGCCACGGGCAACAAGGACGTCATCACCGTTGAAAACATGCGGGCGATGAAGAACAACGCCATCGTCTGCAACATCGGCCACTTCGACAGCGAAATTCAGGTCGCGGGCCTGAAGAACTTCAAGTGGGACGAGATCAAGCCGCAGGTCCACCACGTGGAATTCCCGGACGGCAAGAAGATCATCCTGCTGTCGGAAGGCCGTCTGGTGAACCTGGGCAACGCCACGGGCCACCCCTCGTTCGTGATGTCGGCCTCGTTCACCAACCAGACGCTGGCCCAGATCGAACTGTGGACCAACGCCGACAAGTACGAGAACTCGGTCTACACCCTGCCCAAGCACCTCGACGAGAAGGTCGCCTTCCTGCACCTGGCCAAGCTGGGCGCGAAGCTGACCACCCTGTCGAAGGAACAGGCCGACTACATCTCGGTCCCGACCGAAGGCCCGTTCAAGCCGGATCACTACCGGTATTGAGGGCGCCTTGCGCCCTTGAGGCGCTATCGCTCGGCTCGCGGAGCCTCGCTGCCTGAGCGCGAGGCTTCCGGGCTGAAGTGGAAGATCAGAGAGGGGGCCGGGAGCGTCATGCTTCTGGCCTTTTCGTTGTCAGGCGGCGAGGAAGCGCTGGCCCAGTTCCTGATCGCGGTCGGCCAGACCCGTCTCGAAGTCCATGAAGACGTCGATCAGCTCGTCCACCCCCACCGGGGCGGCGCCGGGGGAGAAGCGGAAGCGCCAGAAGCTGACCACATGCTGTATCGCGCCCAGCTGTTCACCCAGCCGGGTGAACAGGCGCGGGGCCTGCAGCAGGAAGTCCCGGAAGGCGCCGGGACGGGCTTGCTCGGTCAGGGCCTTGTAGGCGTTCTCGTAGATCAGCAGGGTTCTCGACGCGTCGTCGCAGACGGCGATGATCCGGTCGCGCAGGACCTGACGGCCCCGGTCCAGATATTCGCGGGCGTTGCGGTCGACCTTGCCCAGCGGCTTCACCGTCGAGACGGCGTCGGCCACTCCGGCCACGTCGCTCATGAGGCTGGTCAGCACCCATTTGTAATAGAGGAAGCCCTTCCAGCAGAAGATGCCCTCCTGATATTCCTCGGGCTTCAGGTGCAGGGTCTGGCGCAGGGCCTCCATCCGGTCGCCCGGATCATTGGACAGGATCTTGCCGGCCAGACGACGGGTCGAGCCGACCGCCTCGATCCCGGCGCCGAGGCTCAGGGTCACCAGCGGGCGGATTTCCGCCTCCACGAACTGCACCATCCGCATCAGGTCGCCGTCGCTGATCGAGAAATAGCAGGCCGCCGGCTCGATCCCGGCCCGCTTCAACTGTTCGCGCAGCAGGAAGGGGTCCAGCGAGGGCAGGGCGTCCATCAGGCGCAGGGTGGCCAGATCGGGATGGTCGGGTTCCAGCCCGAAGGTCTCCTGCATCATCCGCTCGAAGCCGCGCTGATCCACGAAGACGAAGCGACCGCCGGTCTTCAGGTCGTCAGAGTCGATCGGGATCACTACCTTGGTCGCCACCTGACGGCGCAGGTGGAAGGCGTCCAGTTCGTCGCGGCGGAGGCGGTGTTTGATGATCAGGGCGCTGTTCAGCGCCGGGGTCCGGAACACGGGGTTCGCGCGCCAGTCCGCCTCATGACCATGCTCATGAGTGACCTTCAGCAGATTCAGCACCCGCGCGGTCGAGGCCGAGCGGCGCAGGTGTGCCAGATTTCGGATCGCGCGGTCGGTCATGAATCCCCTTGGGTAAGGGGAAACCCTGACACGCAAAGATGACCAACGGCTTAGCCTGTAACCGATTACCGGGCCGGTCCGTCTCAACGCGAACGGGCCGCCCCGCCAAGGGCTGGACCGCCCTGTCGTCAGCTCCGGATCAGAACCGGGCGTTGAGGCTGAGCCAGACGCTGCGCCCCTTGTCCTTGTTGTTGTAGTGATCGAAGAACAGGGCCTCGTTTGTGTCCTGATAGTCGCCGTCCGAGTTCAGGTCGCGGAACTCGGTGTCGTAGGTGGTGAAATCCTCGTCGAGCAGGTTGTTCACCCGACCGTTCAGCGTCAGCCACGAGGTCAGCTCGTATGAGCCGCCCAGGTTCAGAACCGCATAGCTCTTGTAGAACAGCTCCTCGCCGGTGATCGTGTGGAGGCCGCGATAGCGGTCCGAGCGTGTCTCGCCGGTCAGCAGAAGGTTGAACCGGTCGGTGACCCGCCAGTCCAGCGAAGCGTTGGCCATGTGCCGGGCGCTGTTGCCGAGCGGACGGCCGATCTCGGCGCCGCTCTTCTGTTCACTGTCGGTCCAGGTGTAGTTCCCGCGCAGGCTCAGCCCGCTCAGGATGCGCCAGCGACCGGCGACCTCGATGCCCTGGATCTCGACCTCGTCGATGTTGGTGGCGCGGCTGCTCGAGCCGTAGCCGAGGTCCGCGTACTCGCCACTGCTGGCGCAGGCCAGTGTCAGGCCCGGCCCGCAGGGCTGGTTGGCGATCTTGTCCTCGAAGGTGTTGTTGAAGGCCGTGATGTTGAAGTTGTGGCCCGCCGGGGATTCCCAGTAGACGGCGATTTCGGTGCTGACGCTGGTTTCGGGCTTCAGGTCCGGATTGCCGAACATGGGGGAGGTGCCCTGACCGCCGAAGCCGGTGATGCCGTCGTACAGCTGGGTCGTCTTGGGCGTCTTGAAGCCGGTCGAGACCCCGCCCTTGATGGTCCACCGGTCGTTCAGGCTGAACACCCCGTACAGGCGCGGGCTGAGGTGGTCGCCGAACACCTCGTGGTCGTCGTAGCGGACGCCGAAGGTCAGGGCGAAGGGCTCGACGATCCGCCAGGTGTCCTCGGCGAACAGGGACCACATATTGTGCTCCTGCTTCAGCCCCGGCGTGCCGCTTTCCAGCCCGAAGACGCCGTCCGTCAATTCGCCGCGAATGACCTGCAGGCCGGTGACGACGGTGTGGTCGCCCGCCGCGTGGAAAGGTACGGTCAGCTGCGCGTCCAGGGTGTACTGGGCGCTTTCGAGGGTCCGCTTCGGACGCGGCAGGAAGGTCGCCTCGGCCGCCGCGCGGCGGTCCGTCAGGCTCATCCCGGCATAGGCGCCCGTGCCGTCGATCATGGTCAGCAGCAGCTCACGCTCGGCGACCGTGAAGGGCAGGGTGCGGCCGTCGTTGTTGGTCGCCACGTGCGACAGGGTCACCTGGCTTTTTCCGAAGCCCCATTCGCCCTGATGGCTCACCGACCAGAAGTCGCGGGTGAATTCCTGGGCCGGGGCGTAGCCGACGCGCGGATTGGCCCGACGCGTCCAGGTCCCGCCCGAGGTGGTGCAGGTCGCGGCGCTGGAGCCCGTCCCGTTCAGGCAGAAATTCCCCGCGCTCCAGATGCTGTCGATGTTGTCGACCGTGCCGACCGGATACTCCAGCCCGCCCGCGTCATTGGTCTGGATGGCGTTGTCATACTCCTGCCGCGAGGTGTCGTAGTCGACGGTCACGGTCTGGTTGGCCGTGGGCGTCCAGGTCAGGGTCAGGCCGCCGGCGAGGTTTTCGTTGTCCACGGTCTTGCCGCCGCCGCCGAAGCCCAGCGAGCGGACATGCTCGAACCCGGACGGGTCGGTGACCGTGTCATAGACCGGGTTGGAGGCGTTGCGCTGATACCAGCTGCCGCGCGCGCTGAGGTTCAGCACGCCGGGCATCAGCGGTCCGCTGGCGTAGAAGTCGACAGTGGTGTCGTCGCCGTACTCGTCATTGGTCTCGAAGGTCCGGGCGGTGGTCAGCGAGCCAGCCCAGCGATCCAGATTGCGCTTGGTGATGATGTTGATGACGCCGCCCATGGCGTCGGCGCCGTACAGGGTCGAGGCAGGACCGCGTATGACCTCGATACGCTCGATCGAGTCCAGCGGCGGGATGTGGTTGAACTGGTTGCCGCCGAAGCTGTTCGGATAGATGTCGCCGTGGTTGTTCTGGCGACGGCCGTTGATCAGGATCAGGGTGTAGTCCGATCCCATGCCGCGCATGGAGATGGAGCCCTGACCGGTCTTGTCGCGGGTCTCGCCGATGTCGACGCCTTCCAGATCGCGCACCGCGTCCAGCAGGGTCATGTAGGGCCGGGTCTGCAGCTCCTCGACGGTGATGACGCTGATGCTGGCCGGGGCGTCGGTGATCTTCTGCTCGAAGCCGGCGGCGGTGACGACCACCTCGTCCAGCTGGGTCGGCTGATCCTGTTGCTGCGCCAGCGCGGGCCCTGCGGCCGCCATGAGCGCCGTGGCCGAAACCAGCGCGCGGATGGTCTGTTTGCGAGTAATGATCATGACGCCCCCGAACAATGCGAGCGCTTCTCAATATCGTTCACAGCTACGCCGCAACCGGGTGTGCGCTTTGACCGCAGGTGTCGCGGGGGGCGATCCGCCGCTCTGGCGCACGAGCAGACAGGGGCCTAGAACGCGTTCATGGAACTCTTCGACATCCTCGTTTTCGCGTCCGTGCTGGCCGTGGCGGTGACCCTGGCCCTCGGCCTGCGCCAACTTTACAAGGACGGACCCGAGGCCCGGTCGCGCTCGAACAAGCTGATGCGGCTTCGCGTCGCACTGCAGGCGCTGGCGGTGATTCTGCTGGTCACGGGCCTGTGGTGGAAGTCCACGCACGGGGCCTGAGCCCGGTGGTGGTCCTGAACCGCATCTATACCAGGACCGGCGACGGCGGTCAGACGCGTCTCGCCTCGGGCGCGCCTGTGTCCAAGACCGACCCCCGGGTCGAGGCGATGGGCGCGGTGGACGAACTGAACGCCGTCATCGGCGTGGCCCGGCTGCATTCGGGTCAGAACGACCGCATCGACGCCATGCTGGGCCGCATCCAGAACGAGCTGTTCGATCTGGGCGCCGATCTGGCGACCCCGCTGGAGCCCGCGCCCGCATGGGAGGCCCTGCGCATCCTCGACAGCCAGGTCGAACGACTGGAGCAGGAAATCGACTGGATGAACGAGAGCCTGAAAGCCCTCGACAGCTTCATCCTGCCCGGCGGCTCGCCGTTGTCGGCGCATCTGCATCTGGCCCGAACCGTGGCGCGGCGGGCCGAGCGCGATGCGGTCCGTCTGGTCGAGAGCGGAGAGACGGTGAACGGCGCGGCGGTGCGTTATCTGAACCGCCTGTCGGACCATCTGTTCTGTGCGGCCCGCCGCGCCAACGCCAACGGCGCGGGCGACATCAAATGGAAGCCCGGCGCGACGCGGTAGGGATCAGCGGGTCGCTTCAGCCAGCGCCTTTCGCTGACGTTCGGCGTCGGCGTCGCGGGCGGTCTGTTCGGCCTGCAGCCGGTCTTCGATCTCGATCAGCTCGCGATTCTTGCGGTCAGAGGCCTGGGCCCGCGTCTCGCCGGGCTTCCGTCCGGTGATGCCCTCGATCTCGGCGATCGACAGGGGGCGGGCGCAGACTTCCTGATCCGGATCCCACCAGCCGCCGTCGGCGACGCAGCGATCCCCCGGTTCTTTCACCAACACCTGCCAGGCCAGGGTGGCGCCCACCAGAACGGCGAAGGTGCACAGAAACAGCACGCTGAGCCGTTTCATCGTCAAAAGGCGGTGCATCTGGAGCTTCCCGTGATCCGGCGTGTTGACGCCGCGTTACGTTGACAGGCCGGGTCAGGCGTACCTATTGCCTGACCCAACATTCCGGCGACTTTGTGGATAGCGCAATGAAGGTTCTAGTCCCCGTCAAACGGGTGATCGACTACAACGTCAAGGCCCGCGTGAAAGCGGACCAGAGCGGCGTCGATCTCGCCAACGTCAAAATGAGCATGAATCCCTTCGACGAAATCGCCGTCGAAGAGGCCGTGCGCCTCAAGGAAGGCAAGGAGCACCATGCCGCCGGCACGGCGACCGAGATCGTGGTCGTCTCCATCGGCGTGACCCAGGCCCAGGAAACCATCCGCACCGCCCTGGCCATGGGCGCGGACCGCGGCTTGCTGATCCAGTCGGACGCCGACCTCGAGCCGCTGGCCGTCGCCAAGCTGCTGAAGGCGGTGGTCGATGAGGAAAAGCCCGACCTCGTCCTGATGGGCAAGCAGTCGATCGACGGCGACAACAATGCGGTCGGCCAGATGCTGGCCGCCCTGCTGGACTGGCCGCAGGCGACCTTCGCCTCGAAGATCGTCATCGGCGACGGCAAGGCGACCGTCACCCGCGAAGTGGACGGCGGGCTGCAGACCATCGCCTCGACCCTGCCCGCCGTGGTCACGGTGGACCTGCGCCTGAACACGCCGCGCTACGCCTCCCTGCCGAACATCATGAAGGCCAAGAAGAAGGAGATCGCCACCAAGGCGGTCGCCGACTACGGCGTCGACGTCGCGCCGCGCCTGAAGGTGCTGAAGGTCACCGAGCCGCCCAAGCGTTCGGCGGGTGTGAAGGTGGCTGACGCCGCCGAACTGGTTTCCAAGCTCAAGTCCGCGGGGGTTCTGTAATGGCCGTTCTCGTCATCGCCGACCACGACGGCTCGGCCGTTCGCGACACCACCCACAAGACCGTGACCGCCGCCCTCGCCCTGTCGTCCGACGTGGACGTGCTGGTCGTGGGCGCCGGCGCGCAGGCCGCCGCTGACGCGGCCGCGAAGATCGCGGGCGTCCGCAAGGTTCTGCTGGCCGACAACGCCGCCCTGGGCCATCAGCTGGCCGAGGCCGTCGCGGCCACGATCGTCGATCTGGCGGGCGGGTATGACGCCGTCCTGTCGCCGGCCACCACCGACGGCAAGAATTTCATGCCGCGGATCGCCGCGCGTCTGGACGTCGCCCCGATCTCGGACATCGTCGAGGTCGTCAGCGCCGACACCTTCGTGCGCCCCATCTACGCGGGCAACGCGCTGGAGACCGTGCAGTCCTCGGACGGCAAGAAGGTCATCACCGTGCGCGCCACCGCCTTCGCCCCCGCTGCCGAAGGCGGCTCGGCCAAGGTCGAGGCTGCCACCGGAGCCGGCGAGGGCAAGACCGCCTTCGTCAGCGAAGAGATGGTCAAGTCGGACCGTCCGGAACTGGGCGCGGCGAAGATCGTCGTCTCGGGCGGTCGCGCCCTCGGCTCGGCCGAGGAGTTCCACGCCGTCATGGACCCGCTGGCCGACAAGCTGGGCGCCGCCGTCGGCGCCTCGCGCGCGGCCGTGGACGCCGGCTACGCCCCGAACGACTACCAGGTCGGCCAGACCGGCAAGGTCGTCGCCCCGGCGCTCTATATCGCCATCGGCATCTCGGGCGCCATCCAGCACCTGGCCGGCATGAAGGACTCCAAGGTCATCGTCGCCATCAACAAGGACGCCGACGCCCCGATCTTCCAGGTCGCCGACTACGGTCTGGTCGCCGACTACAAGACCGCCGTGCCGGAGTTGATGAAGGCCCTCGGCTGAGGGCTGCTGCAGGTTGAATGAAGAGGGCGCGGTTCCGGACGGAGCCGCGCCTTTTTCGTTGTCGGAGAAGCTTGGCCTTGGCAGACAGGATCGACCGGCCGAGATTTCGGCTATGGAGCTCGCGTTTGGATGACACCCCTTAAAGCCGTCAGTCGTGGCCACTGGACCGTCAACGGTGGCGTCATGCTTGTCATGCTGGGGCTGCCCGCATTGGTCTGGGGGATCGTCGCCTTATTGGGGCGTGGCGAATGGTCCGCGATCACGGCAGCGGCCAGCCTGCTGATCAGTTGGCCGGCGTCCTGGCTGACGTGGTCCTTTCTCGTGACCCGTTGGAGACTCTGGGCCTATGAACGCGTCGAGAATCTCGACGAGTTGAAAGCCGTTGCGGTGGAGGCCAAGCTGATCTGGCCTGAAGGCCACGCTCGGGAACGCACCGAAATCCGGTCGCCCTCCCAGAAGCAGCGTATCAGTGAGTACGAAGCAGCTTGGGCCCGGAAGCGCGGGTGACATCAGTTTCTGGTCGCCCCCCTCGGTCCAGGGATGCGCCGAGGACAGCCTTGGCTGTTCGCTTCGGCCCGGTGGAGACGTAGGGTGGCGGCATGACCATCGCCTGGACAACCGGCTATTCCGCGGACGAGCTGGACCGGGCGCAGCAGCGCTTCCGGCTGACGTTCCCGTCCGATCTGGTCGCCCTGTTGCGCGACCGACGTCCGGTCGGCGGCTCCGACTGGAATGATGAAACGGAGATGCGCTCACGGCTGGCCTGGCCGTTCGAGGGGCTGCTGTTTGATGTCGAGGCCAACAGCCTGTGGTGGCCCGAATGGGGAAATCGTCCCGACGCGCCCGAGGCGCGCGCCGAGGTTTTGCGGGATGTTGTCGGTCGCGCGCCGCGCCTCATCCCGATCTTCGGCCATCGCTATCTGCCTGCGACCCCGAACCTGCCCGGAAACCCGGTCTTTTCGGTCTATCAGTCCGACGTGATCCACTATGGCGCAGACCTGCAGGACTACGTTGATCGGGAAGAGAACGGCCGGGACCATACGCCATGGCCCGCCGTCATTCGCGAGATAGACTTCTGGTCAGAACTCGTGCGGCGGAACGTCTGACCACCTGTCCATGACCACACTCGCCATCAAGCTCACCCCCGGCGCCGCGTCCGACCGCATCGACGGCTGGGATGTGGACCCTGACGGCCGCCCGGTCCTCAAGGTCCGGGTGCGCGCCCGGCCGGTCGAGGGTGAGGCCAATGCCGCCTTGCTCAAGCTGCTGGCG
The DNA here is from genome assembly GCF_006547065.1 of Brevundimonas sp. M20. Taxonomy (NCBI): domain Bacteria; kingdom Pseudomonadati; phylum Pseudomonadota; class Alphaproteobacteria; order Caulobacterales; family Caulobacteraceae; genus Brevundimonas; species Brevundimonas sp. M20. The sequence continues at coordinate 92,402 of NZ_CP041243.1, forward strand.
AAGACCCTCGGCGTCCCGAAGTCCGCCGTGTCGTTGGAGCGGGGCGGGCAGTCGCGGTTGAAGCGGATCGCCATTGACGGACTGTCGCCGGACGAGGTGCGGGACCGTCTTTCCGCACCGTGACGAAATCGGCCTTTGACGGATCGCGCGACTGCCCCCTTTAATCCGGTCCGAGTTCGCGCCCCTATTATCCGGGCGGGCGCACAGGGGAGCTTTTCATGAGACTTCGACGCCTGGGGGGCGCCAGCCTCGCCACTATCGCCGTGCTGGCTCTGGGGGCCTGCGCCACCAACGGAAACACGAGCCCGCAGACCGAGACCGCCGCCGCGCCGCGCGCCCGGGCCGCCCTGCCGCCCGGTCTGGACGCCGCCGCCAATCCCGACCCCTTCCCTTCGACCTATCGCGGCCTGCCGCGCGAGAATTTCGCCATCGTCGGCGGCACTGTCTATGACGGCGCGGGCCGCAAGTTCGAGAACGGCGTGGTCGTGGTCACTGACGGGCGCGTGGCCGCTGTCGGCGACGCCTCCACGGCCATTCCGGCCGGCTATCGCACGGTGCAGGCCAACGGCCGCTTCGTGACCCCGGGCATCATCGACGTCCACTCGCACCTGGGCGTCTATCCCTCGCCGGGCGTGCAGGGGATGAGCGACGGCAACGAGGCCACCAGCCCGAACACCGCGCAGGTCTGGGCCGAGCACAGCCTGTGGCCGCAGGACCCGGGCTTCAACACCGCCCGCGCCGGTGGGGTGACCACCCTCCAGATCCTGCCCGGCTCGGCCAATCTGTTCGGCGGGCGCGGCGTGACCGTGCGCAACATTCCGTCGGTGACCATGCAGGGAATGAAATTCCCCGACGCCCCCTACGGTCTGAAGATGGCCTGCGGCGAGAACCCCTCGCGGGTCTATGGCGGGCGAAACCAGAGCCCGGCGACGGGCATGGGCAATATGGCCGGCTATCGCGCAGCCTTCATCGCCGCGCGCGACTACAAGGACAAATGGGACAAGTGGCGTCAGTCGGGCGAGGGCTCGCCGCCCACCCGCAACCTGCAGCTTGAGACCCTCGCGGGGGTGCTGGACGGCTCGATTCTGGTGCAGAACCACTGCTACCGCGCCGACGAAATGGCGATGATGATCGACCTGTCGAAGGAGTTCGGTTTCCGCATCACCGCCTTCCACCACGCCATCGAGGCCTACAAGCTGGCGCCGCAACTGGCCCGTGAAGGCATCTGCGCCGACATGTGGACCGGCTGGTGGGGCTTCAAGATGGAGGCGCTCGACGCGGTCGAGGCCAACGCCGCCCTCGTCGACGCCCAGCCGGGCTCCTGCGCCGTCATCCACTCGGACGACGCTGAACTGACCCAGCGCCTCAATCAGGAGGCCGCGGCCGCCCTCGCCGCCGGTCGCCGCATCGGCATGAACATTCCGGAGGAGCGGGCGATCAGCTGGATCACCCTGAACCCGGCCCGGTCCCTCGGCATCGCCCACGAGACCGGCTCGCTGGAAGCCGGCAAGCGCGCCGACGTGGTGATCTGGAGCGCCGATCCCTTCTCGATCTACGCCCGCGCCGATCAGGTCTTCATCGACGGCGGTCTGGCCTTTGACCGCGCCAACCCGGCCTACCAGCCGGTGTCCGACTTCGAACTGGGCCAGCCCGGCTACGGCCTGCGCGCCGCCAACGTCCCGCAGGGAGCCCGCTGATGCGCCTCAAGAGCCTGATCCTCGCGGCGGCCTCCGTCGTCGCCCTGACCTCTCCCGCCGCCGCGCAGGAGCTGACCGCCATCACCGGCGGCCGCGTCCTGACCGGTTCGTCCGTCATCGAGAACGGCACGGTGGTCATCCAGAACGGTCGCGTCGTCTCGGTCGGAACCGGCGCAGCTCCGTCCGGCGCCCGCGTCATCGACGCGCGCGGCAAGGTGGTCGCCCCCGGCTTCGTCGCGGTCGATTCCGGCCTCGGCGGGTCGGAGATTTCCTCCGTCGGCGGGTCGGATGACCTGTCGAACGGCGCCAACACCATCAGCGCCGCCTTCGACGTCTCCTATGGCCTCGATCCCTGGTCCTTCACCCTGCCGGTCGCCCGTCTGGGCGGCATCACCCGCGCGGTGGTGGTCCCCAACCATCCGGGCGGCTCGAGCGGTCACAACCACCAGGACGACAGCGATTTCGCTGGGGTCGGCCATGCCGGGCTCCAGTCGCCCAGCCTGTTCGCCGGTCAGGCGGCGGTGATCCACCTGGGCGCGGGCAACGACATTCTGGTGCGCGCCCGCGTGGCCCAGGTCGCGCCCTTCGGCGAAGCCGGCGCCGGTGTCGCCGGCGGCGCCCGGGGTGCCGAATTCACCCAGTTCCGCGAAACCCTGAACGAGGTTCGCCTCTACGCCCGCAACAAGGCCGCCTATGACCGGGGCGGCATCCGCGAGCTCAGCCTGTCGCGCGCCGATCTGGAGGCCCTGATCCCTGTGGCCAACGGCTCCATGCCGCTGATCGTCACCGTGCGCCGCGCGGCCGACATCCAACAGGTTCTGCGTCTGGCCAGGGAAGAGGGGGTGAAAATCATCCTCGACGGCGCCGAGGAAGGCTGGCTGGTCGCCGACCAGATCGCCGCGGCCAATGTGCCGGTCCTGCTGAACCCGATCTCCAACCTGCCGGGCAACCTGGAGACGCGCGGCGCGCGGATGCAGAACGCGGCGGCGCTGGATGCGGCGGGCGTGGTCATCGCCATCAAGGGCAATGAGGGCTCGATCCATCGCGCCCGCGAGACCCGCTACAACGCGGGCAACGCCGTTTCGCACGGCCTGCCCTATGAGGCGGCGATCGAGGCGATCACGGTCAATCCGGCGAAAATCTTCGGTCTGGCCGGCCAGTTCGGGGAGCTGCGCCCCGGCGCCGCCGCCGACGTGGTCATCTGGTCCGGCGACCCGCTGGAGCCGCTCAGCCTGGCCGAGCAGATCTGGATCAACGGGCAGGAGCAGGCCCCGACCAGCCGTCAGTTCCTGCTGCGCGACCGCTACCGCGACGGCGGCGAAGGCGCGATGCCGCCGGCCTACGGTCGGTAGGGATTGGGGAACAGGGATTAGGGACTAGGTTTGCGCGTTAGGCAGTCAGGCGATGAGCGGGTATCTCTTCGCCCAATCCCTAATCCCTAGTCCCTAATCCCTCCATGTCCTCCCCCCGGATCTTCATCGACGCCGACGCCTGCCCGGTGAAGGACGAGGTCTATCGCGTGGCCGAGCGCTATGGGCTGAAGGTGTTCGTCGTCTCCAACGGCTGGATCAACACCCGTCGCGATCCGTGGATCGAGCAGGTGGTGGTCGATGCGGGCCCTGACATCGCCGACGACTGGATCGCCGAGAGGGCGGGCAAGGGCGACATCGTGGTGACGCAGGACATCCCGCTGGCCGACCGCTGCCTTCAGGCGGGGGCGCAGGCGCTGAAGTCGAACGGCACGCCCTTCACCCCGGACTCCATCGGTTCGGCCCTGGCCGGGCGGATGGTGGGCGAGCATATGCGCTCGATGGGCTTGCAGACCTCCGGCCCGCCGCCCTTCGGCCCCAGGGATCGCTCCGCCTTCCTGCAGGCGCTGGACAAGGCGGTGGTGGTCGCCAAGCGGGCGCTGGCATGACCGTCATCCCCGAGGACGAGCTGGAGTTCCGCTTCTTCCGCGCGGGCGGGCCGGGCGGCCAGAACGTCAACAAGGTCTCGACCAGCGTCCAGCTGCGATTCGACGCCCGCAACTCCCCGTCCCTGACCGATCCGGTGCGGGAGCGGCTGCTCAAGCTGGCGGGCAGCCGGGCGACCCTGAACGGCGAAATCCTGATCACCGCCGTCCGCTTCCGCACGCAGGAGCGTAATCGGGCCGACGCTGTCGGCCGTCTTCAGGAACTGGTGGATCAGGCCTCGATCAAACCGGTCCATCGGGTGCCGACCAGACCCACCCGCGCCTCGAAGGAGCGGCGGCTGGAGGGCAAGTCCAAGCGGTCCACGATCAAGAGCGGGCGGGGCAAGCCCCGCCTCGACTGAGCCTAGCGACGGCGCGCGGCCGCCGCTTGCGCCGGCGTGACGGGCAGGGTGGCCAGCGTCAGCTTTCCGTCCCGATCCGTATCCAGCGAGTAGAACCAGCGCTGGGTCGCCTCGGCCCATTCCTGTGACGTCACGCGCTGATCGAGATTGGTGTCAGCCGACTTCACCGGTTGCGGCAGGTTGAAGAAGCCGGAATCCGCCACCGGTCCGTAGCCGGCCGGACGTCCGCCGCGTCCGCGCGAACGGCGGCTCCCCGGCTGCCCCTGTTGCGGTGCGACGCCAAGGGTTGAGGTGTCCGCCAGCGGGATAGCCTCGCCGCCGCCCGCCGGACCGGGGACATTGATCGTGGGGAAGCCGACCGGACCTTCACCGCCGGCGCGCCGGCCCATCCCCATGCCCCCGAAGCGGCGCAGGTCCTGCTCATAGGCCGTCAACTCGGTCTGGTTCAGTCGGCCATCGCGGTCGGTGTCCAGAAGCGCGAAATAGCGCAAGCCGTCCGCAGTGAACTCCGCCAGCGTCACCGCGCCGTCATTGTCCGTATCAGCGCCCGCGAACCAGACGGCGGACGGATAGGGCTGATCCGCCGGGGCCACGAAGGGCTCGCCGAAGGGGCTGATGAACAATGACGGCCGGGGCGGTCCCTGCGGCGCGAACGGGGTCTCCCGACCGCCGATGCCTGAGGCGCAGGCCGTGAGCAGGACCGCCAGTCCCGCTACGGCCACCGGGGTCAGGGTCACCTTGAATGCACGCATGGGGACGGTCTCCGAAGACGCCAGGGAGGGGCTATTGAGCGGGACGGAACAGCAGGGCGTCGATCTTGCCGGCATCGTTGAAACCGATGACCCACTGGGTCGCGGCGTTATCGAAGGTCACGACGAACATGTCCGCCCCTTCCTGCGAGCCGACGAAATCCACGGCCCTAACGGCGCCGAAGCTGCGGATGAGGGGCAGGACACGGGGTTCCTGCTCGCGCATCCGGGTGACCAGACCCTCCTCCATCAGCGAATAGTCGATCGTGCCCGCCTGGGCGTTCTGGATGACCGTGCGCAGGGTGTCTTCGGACTGGGGGTTGGCCGGTTCCGTCGCGGGGGCGATCGGCGCCGGACGGGGCGCGGCGGGCGCCGGGGTGTTCGACGGGCGAGCCGGGGCGTCAAAGCTGTTGGGAACGCTGCCCGCGGCCACCTGGGCCTGAACAGCGGCGGGTGCGGTGATGGTGGTCAGGCCGACAGCGGCGGCCAGAACGAGCAGTTTCATCGGCGGTTCTCCGGAAGCGCTCAGACGATGGTGGGCCAAAGCGACAGAACGAGGGCGGCCACCGAGGCGCATATTGCAACGGTGACACAAACAATGACCCAGACCGGCGTCCGGGCCTCGCGCACGATAACGGTCCGGGCCTGAGGCGGGTTCTGCGCCAGCTTCGACAGGGCCTTCAGTGTCGCGCGCAGTTCGTCGACGGCGTCGCGGATCTGGGCCTGCGGCCCCAATTCGCGACGAATCCAGCGCTCGACCACCGGCTGGGCGGCGGCCCACAGGTCGTGATCGGGGTTCAGGCGACGGGCCACGCCCTCGACCGACACCATGGTCTTCTGAAGCAGGATCAGCTCGGGCCGCAGGTGCATGTCGAACAGGTCGGTGATCTCGAACAGCTGGCCCAGCAGACGGCCCATCGACACCTGCGACGCCTGCTTGCCGATCACCGGCTCGCCGACCGCGCGCAGGGCCTGGGCGAAGGCCTCGATCGAATGTTCGGGCGGCACATATCCGGCCTCGAAATGCACCCGGGCGATGCGGTCATAGTCGCGGCTGATGAAGCCCCACAGGATTTCGGCCAGATAGCGCCGCTCCGCCGGCCCCAGCCGCCCCACGATGCCGAAATCGATCGCCGTCAGCTCCGCCGGGGCGTGGCAGAACAGATTCCCCTCATGCAGGTCCGCGTGGAAGGCGCCGTGGTCCAGCGCCTGCGACAGGAAGGAGCGCACGACGTTGTCGGCCAGCGCATTGACGTCCAGACCCGGCTGAAGAATCGCGTTCGGATCGGTGAGCGGCAGTCCTGTCGCCCATTCCAGCGTCAGCACCCGTTTGCCGACCCCGTCCCAGATCACCGCCGGAGCGTCCATATGGCCGGTGACGCCCTGGGCGTCCGGCTTGGCCATGATCTCCTTGAGCTCGGACGCGGCCGCGGCCTCCAGCCGCATGTCCAGTTCCAGCGTCAGGGCGCGGGCGATGGTCTCGACGAAAGCCGAGGGTTGCAGCCGGCGCGACAGAGGCACGAAGCGGACAGCCAGTCGCGCGGCCAGTCGCATCGAATCCAGTCCCTGCGCCACGCGGCGCTCGACGCCGGGTCGCAGAATCTTGACCGCCACCTTGCGGCCGTCGGCCAGTCGGGCGGGGTGGGCCTGCGCCAGCGAGGCGGCGGCGACCGCCGGACCGAACTCGGTGAACAGGGCCTCGACCGGACGGCCCAGCGACCGCTCGACCTCGCGCCGGGCCTGATCCACCGGGAAGGCGGGCAGGGCGTCTTTCAGGCGGCCCAGATCGCGGGCGAACTCGACGCCGAAGATGTCGGCCCGGGTGGCCAGCACCTGTCCCAGCTTGATGGCGACCGGGCCCAGATGTTCAAACGCCTTGCCCAGGCGCTGGCCCGGACGCCCCTCACGGCCTTCACGCCCCGCGAACAGGTGCAGCAGCCGGGCGATCCAGCGCGCCCAGACCGGCAGCAGGGGGGTGATCTCGCGCGGCGTCAGGGCGTCGTGGCGGATCAGCACGCCCAGCCAGCCCAGCAGTCGCAGGGCGGCGCTCACGGGCGCGCGGACGGGCACCGTGGCCGGCGGAGGCGGAGGCGTGCCGGGATCGACCTTCAAGCTCAGATCGCCCATCCGTGGTGGATGGCCGCGACCCCGCCCGACAGATTGGTCACGGTGACGCGCTTGAAGCCCGCCTCCTCGATCATCTGCCTGAACGTCGGCTGGTCCGGGAAGCGGCGGATGCTCTCGACCAGGTACTGATAGCTGTCGCGATCCTTCGCCACCCACTCGCCGATGCGCGGAATGGCGTGGAAGGACCAGGCGTCATAGGCCTTGCGGATGGCGCCGGAGGTCGGGCGCGAAAACTCCAGACACAGGAATCGTCCGCCGGGCTTCAGCACCCGGCGCGCCTCGCGCAAGGCCTGCGGCACGTCGGCCACGTTGCGAATGCCGAAACTGATCGAATAGGCGTCCACCGAGGCGTCCGGCAGCGGCAGGGCCATGGCGTCGCCGACGGTCCAGGTCATCTCGGGTTCGCCGCCCTTGTGCACCCCCGCCATGATCATCTCGGCGTTGTAGTCCAGAACAATGACCTTCGCGTCGTCGCCGCCCATGCGCAGCTGTGCCGCGCGCGCCATCTTCGAATAGCGCCGCGACATGTCGCCGGTGCCGCCCGCGACATCCAGAATGGTCTCGCCCGGACGGGGATTCAGCTTCGCCGCGGCGGCGTCCTTCCACAGCCGGTGCACGCCGCCGCTCATCAGGTCGTTCATCAGGTCGTAGCTGGAGGCCACGCTGTCGAACACGCCGCGCACCATGCGGACCTTCTCCTTCGCGTCCACATCGCGAAAGCCGAAGGAGGAGGTCTTGCCGGCGTCTTGGCCGGACGGGGTTCGGGAGGCGTCGGTCATGCCACCGCTCTACCCCTTCACCGGGGCCGCGTCATCTGCCTGTGTGGCCGCAGCCTCGTCGTTTCAGTTGGCGGTGTTCGGCCTGGGCACGCCGAGGTCCTTCATCACCGACGAGATCATCCGGTAACAGCCGCAGGCGGCGGCCTCCAGACCGGGCCGGTCCAGCACCTCGACCCAGCCCCGTCCGCGCCGGATCAGCTTCTGGCCCTCGATCTCGGACCCGATCTCCGAAACAGTCGCCCGGCGCACGCCCAGCATGCCCGCGATGTCTGACTGGGTCAGCTTGATACGGTCGCCGTCACTGCGATCGTGCAGGGTCAGAAGCCAGCGGGCCATCCGTTCGTCCAGTCGGTGCTGGGCGTTGCAGGCGGCGGTTTGCTGCACCTGGGCGAACAGGCTTTCGGTGAAGCGGGACAGGGCGTCGCGCATCGCCTCGCTGGATCGCAGGGCATCAGAGAAAACATCCGCCGGGCAGCACGCCGCCGTACCTTCGATCTGGGCGATGGCGCGGCTGGAGGCGCGGGCGTTCAGCGGCCCACAGGTCACCCCCACCAGCCCTTCTCGGCCGATGGCGGCGGTCTCGACCATGTGATCGTCCGCCAGCACGGTCATCAGGGAGACCACGCCCGTCATGGGGAACCAGACCTCACCCAGCGCCTCGCCGGCGTCGTACAGCATCTGGCCCTGCGCGAAGGGACGCTCGTTCAGATGCGGCTCGATCCGTTTTCGGTCGGCGGCGGGAAGGGCGTTGAGCCAGAGATTGTCCATGCCGTCCTCCTGTGTCGAATGGCGACGCTCGATAACGCCCAAGCTTCCTTCAACGTTCCCGCTCCGCTTGGGCGGTCGCGCGCTTGTGGAGCGGCGAACGGCGGGCTACGCCGGAAAAAACGGAGGGAACGATGCCGGAACAGATTGACGTCGCGGAAGCGCTGAAAGGCCTCCCCAACTGGCGAAAGGCGGACGACGAACGCCCGGCCATCGCCCGCTCCCTGACCTTCGCCGACTTCAACGCGGCCTTCGGTTTCATGACCCGCGTCGCCCTTCTGGCGGACAAGGCTGACCACCATCCGGAATGGTCGAACGTCTACAACCGTGTAGAGGTGCTGCTGACCACCCACGACGCGGGCGGGGTGACGATCCGGGACACCGACATGGCGCGCTTCATCGATGAAGCCGCCGCCGCGATGGGAGCGAAATGATGGGCGGACGGGTTGCGAACAAGAAGGTCCTGATCACCGGCGCCGCAGGCGGGTTGGGCACGGCGATGGCCCACAGGCTGGCTCGCGAGGGGGCGAAGGTCGCCGTGAGCGACATCAATCTGGACGGCGCCCGGGCCTTGGCCGACGCCATCAACGCCGACCATCCCGGCAGCGCCTTCGCCTTCGCGCAGGACGTGACCAGCGAAGAGCAATGGATCGCGGTGATCGACGCCGCCACCCGGGCAATGGGCGGTCTTTCGGTGCTGATCAACAACGCGGGCATCGGCGGCCCTCTGGCCTTCGTCGAGCAGGACACGGTCGAGAACTGGCAGCGCCAGTACGAGATCAACCTGCGCTCGATCATGCTGGGAACCAAGCACGCCATGCCGCATCTGCGCGACGCTGCCCCGGCCTCGATCATCAATATTTCCTCGGTGGCCGGCCTCGCCGCCGCGCCGGGCATGGGCGCCTACAACGCCACCAAGGCCGGCGTCTGGATGTACTCCAAGACCATCGCGCTGGAGGCGGCCAAGATGGACTGGAACGTCCGCTGCAACTCGGTGCACCCGGTCTTCATCAAGACCCCTATCCTCGATCCCTTCATCGCCATGGCGGGCGGGGATGAGGGCAAGGCGCACGAGCGGCTGGCCCGAGGCATCCCGCTGAAGCGGATCGGCGAGCCGGACGATGTCGCCTACTGCGTGGTCTATCTGGCCTCGGACGAGTCCAAATTCATCACCGGGACCGAGTTCGTCATCGACGGCGGCATGCTGGCGCAATAGGCGCCTGATCGCTGGCGGGACGTCAGTCGACCGCGATGATCTCGACCGATTGGCCCGCCACCACCGCCTCGTCCCCCACCCGCTTGCCGATCAGCGCCCGGGCCAGCGGCGAGACGTGGCTGACCGAACCCTTCGCGGGGTCGGCCTCGTCCTCGCCCGTGATCCGCCAGGTCTGGGTGCGGCCGTCCTCACGTTCGATGGTGACGGAGCCGCCGAAACGCGCGCGCCCGTCGGGCCTGGTCTCGACCAGCTGGGCCGAGGCCCGGCGAGCGGACCAGTACCGCAGGTCCCGCGCCGCCCGCGCCATGGGCGTGCGGTCCGTCTCTATGGAGCCCGCCGCCTGCGCCGCCGCATAGGCGGCCCGCGCCTCCGTCAGGGCGGCCTCGATCCGCGCCAGCCCTTCGGGTGTAACGAGGTTGGCGTGCGGGGAAATGGGACGGTCCGGAAGATCGGCGGCGGTGGCCTCCAGATCTTCCTCACGGGTGAAGGCGACGCTCATGGTCTCAGCCTATGACGATTTCCGGCGGGGTGGTCCACCGGACATGAAAAAGGCCGTGATCGGATGACCACGGCCCTTTTGATCACGAGACGACAGGTCGTCAGACCCGTCGCCCTCGGCCCATGATGAAGTTCACCACGAGCAGGATCAGGAAAACGACGAACAGAACGTAGGCGATGTTCATCGAAATACCCGCGACGCCACCGATGCCGAGAGCGCCGGCGACGAGGGCGAGCACGAGAAAGATAAGGGCCCAGCGAAGCATGAGCGGTTCCTTCCAGAGCGGTTGTTCCAAAGGGGGCGGCTCAGCACCGCTCCTGTGAAACCAACCGCCGGGAAGCGAAGCGGTTCCCGACCTCTAGCGGCGACGCCTCGTGTGCGATTTCTCGGTGAAAGCCGCAGCAACAAGACTGGCAAGCGCCGGATTTCTCAGGAAAATCCAGCCTCCCGCCAAGGCCGCCGCCGTACCCAGGATCGGGCGTTCGCGGAACAGGGCGAAGGCCCGCTCACCCATTCCCATCGGTTCGTCTTCCTCGTCATCATCCGCACCTTCCGTTCGCAGGAAGACGAGGGCGACGACCGCCGCCACGAGGGCGAACAGCAGGAAGGTGATCGAGGCCGCCGCGAGGGACGGCATCACCATGCTCAGGGCGTAGAAGATCGCCACGCCCAGAAAAATCACGGCGACCAACGCCGCGCCCGCCGCGACGGCGGCCGCGATCGCCTTCTTCACCAGACCTCTGGCCAGCCCCCCGCCGAACATCAGCGGCGACGACCGGCGAGCAGCAGGCCGAGCACGACGCCGACGCCGAGCGCGATGGCGGTCGATTGCAGCGGGCGTTCCTGCACCCGCTCGGTCAGATAGCGCTGGGCTTCATCGAAGCGCTCCGACGCATCATCGTAGTACTCGCGGCCCTTCACACGGGCTTCGTCGTAGTAGCCGCGGGCGCGTTCGCGCAGGACATCAGCCTGCTCGCGCAGCCGGGTCTCGGCTTCAGCGGCCTTGGCGCGGATGCGGGCGTCGGCGGCGGACGCCTTCTCCCGCAGCGCGGCCTTCTCTTCGGCGCCGAGGACCTTCAGGTCGTCCTTCAGCGTGTTCAGATCGTTCTTAACTGCGGCGCGGGCCGCCTTGGTCGTCGCCATGATGCGCGCTCCGTTTGGTCAAGCTTGACGGTTAGATAAAGAACCCTGAGCCGGAACGCTACTGTGACCTCGCGGTTCCCGCGGTGCAGCATGGGGGAAGGGAGAGAGCAGGGCTTGGGAATTAGGAATTAGCGAGATCGCGCGGGCGGCATCCGCTACGCCGTCTCTTCCTAATTCCTAATTCCTAAGCCCTACTCCCTCCATGACCTTCCTCTTCCCCCCCGCCCCCACCCCCTCCCTGCCGATCGAGGGTTCCGACGCCCGCTTCCCGGTGCGGCGCATCTTCTGTGTCGGCCAGAACTACGCCGCACACGCGCGCGAGATGGGCCATCATGAGCGGGCCGATCCCTTCTTCTTCACCAAGCCCGCCGATGCGGTGGTCACGGACGGCGCCGATCCGCTCTATCCGACGGCCACCCAGGACCTGCATCACGAGGTCGAGCTGGTCTGCGCCGTCGGTCCGGACGGGGCGCTGGGCTGGGCGGTCGGCTGCGATCTGACCCGTCGCGACCTTCAGGCCGAGGCCAAGCAAAAGGGTCGTCCGTGGGACGCGTCCAAGGGTTTCGATCAGTCCGCGCCCTGCGCCGCCATCCATCTCGGCGCCCTGCCTGATCCGACGGCGGTCATTGAACTGCGGGTCAACGGCGAGGCGCGCCAGACCGGCCGTCTGGACGACATGCTCTGGAGCCCGGACGAAATCCTGACCAAGGCCCGCGAGCTCTGGGACATTCAGCCGGGTGACCTGATCTTCACCGGCACGCCCGAGGGCGTCGGCCCTCTGGCTCCCGGCGACCGGGTCGAGGCGACCATCGGCGGCCTGCCCGCCCTCCGCTTCACGGTGGCGGCGCGATGATCCTGCACGGCTACTGGCGCTCGGGCGCCGCCTACCGCACCCGCATCGCCCTCGCACTCAAGGGGCTGTCCTATGAGCAGCAGGGGCATGACCTGCGCACCGGCGCCCAGAAGGACCCGGCCTATGTCGCGCTGAACCCGCAGGGCATGGTCCCGGCGCTGGAGGTCACTTCAGACTCCGGGGGCGCCGTCCTGACCCAGAGCCCGGCCATCCTCGAATGGCTGGAGGAGACGTATCCGGCCCCCGCCCTGCTGCCGTCCGACGCCTTCGGCCGCGCCCACGTCCGGGCTATGGCCGCCCTGATCGGCTGCGACATCCACCCGTTGAACAACCTGCGCGTCGGCAAGGCCTTGCGCGAGGGCTTCGGCGCCGATCAGGCCGCCGTCGACGCCTGGGCCGCCCGCTGGATCCTCCCCGGTTTCGAGGCGCTGGAAGCCCTCGTCGCCCGCCACGGCGCCGGCTGGAGCTACGGCGACGCCCCGACCCTCGCCGACTGCTACCTGATCCCGCAAATCTATTCGGCGGGACGGTTCAACGTCCCGCTGGACGCCTTCCCGCGCCTGCTGGCGATTGATGAAGTGGCGCGGGCGCACCCGGCTTTCGTCGCCGCGCATCCGGACAACCAGCCGGACGCGGGGTGATACGCTATGCGCGGTCTTTCGGAACTGGTGGAGCAGCGCGAGCCGGCGCTCCCTCTCCTGCAAGGCTGGATTGAAGACCCCGCAGGCAACAGCGCGGCGCTGCTTCCACCAGACGAAGCCTTGCGGGCAGACACCCTGTTGGCTCTGCAGGTCACAACACGCTCCATGCTCGGCGCTATGGCCTATGAGACGGGCGGGGTCTCGGTCGCCGACGGTTTTCTGCGGCTTCTGGGTTCAGGCAGCGGCCGGTCGCTTCTTCGAACCGCCGAGGCGGTCGGTCGCCCGCTCGATGGGCAGTATCCCGATGTCCTCGTCGTGGCCGACGATGTTCTTGGCGGCCTGTTCGCGCTCAACGGCGGACGATTTGGCGCCGCTGGGCAAGGAGAGGTGTTCCATCTCGCCGCCGACGATACGGTCTGGGTCCCGCTCGGCGTTGGTCATACAGACTTTGTGTCTTGGTGCCTGATCGGCGACTTGGCCCAGCTCTACGGACCGTTGGCGGACCTGCCTGAGTATACGGCGTTGCCGCGACCGGCATTCGACGAGACCTTTTCCTTCTACCCCTTCCTGTGGACGCGGGAAGCGAAGTCGGGTCGACCGAGCGTGCGCATCGTGGATGCCGAGGAAAGCCTGAGGCAACGCCTCGACATCTGTGGTTTCGGCGTCGGCTGAGGATCGGCAGTCGGGCTGGAGATCGCCCTTACCCCATGAACCGGTCCACCGCCGCGACGAACCGGGTCGGCTGGTCGATCATCACCATGTGCTCGGCGCCCTCGATCCGCTCGAAGGTCGCGGGGCTGGGCAGGCGGGCGTAGGCGTCGCGGAAGACGCTGTCGGCGTGGCCGCGCGGCGAGTTGCGGTCGGGGCTCCAGCCATAGACGACGGTCACCGGGGCGCTGATCCGGGGCAGGCGGGGGCGCAGGTCGACCGTCATCACCTCATACAGGGACTGGGCCAGCACCTGCCGGTCGCCGCCCTGCCAGCCGATGCCGCTGAACAGGCTGTCGGCCGCTCCGCCCAGCTCGACGCCGAACTGCCGTCCCTGTGACCGCAGGGCCTCGTCGCCCAGCAGCTGGATCGCCTGATAGGCCACCTGCGCCAGAGGCTGGACGTCGCGCACCGTCGCCTGCGGGCTGATCAGGGCCGCGAAGAAGGGCGAGGAATCCACCGTCATCAGCCGCCCCACCGCCCACGGCCAGTCCGAGGCGACGCGCAGGCCGATCTGGCCGCCCATCGAATGGCCGATGATGGCGGGCCGGTTCAGGCGGGTCTCGGTGATGTAGCGCAGCACCTCCCCGGCGACAGGCGGCAGGACTCCGCCGTCGCTGTTGGCCTGCGCCGGCAGTTCGCCGAAGCCGCGCACCGAGACCAGATGCAGCCGGTATCGTCCCGCCAGCCGGTCGGCGGTCGAGCGCCAGATGGCGGCGGTCGAGGCGAGGCCCGGGATCAGGATCAGGTCGGGCCCGCTCCCGCGCGTCTCCACCGTGATCCGGCGCGAGGCGAAACCGGCTTGCGCCCATGCGCCGGTCGGGGCCGCCAGCATCGCCGCCGCGCCCGCCGCCTTGATCAGGATGTCCCGTCGTGAGCCTTGCATGCGCCTGTTCTCCCGGCGGATTGCGGCGCCATGATGAAAAAGGCCCGGAGCGGCGAACCGTCCGGGCCTTGATGTTCATCAATCCGCTGGCCGGATCAGGCCGCCGGGCGCAGACCTGCGCTCAGGGTCGGCTGCTGGGTCCGCTTTTCGCCGCCCGCCGCGATGATGCGGTCGATGCGGGCCTTCTCGGCGCGGAAGGCGGCCAGGTCGGCGCCCGCCAGAACGGTGCCTTCCTGGGTGCGCACGCCGGCCGGATTGATCCGTTGGCCGCCGCGCCAGATTTCATAGTGCAGATGCGGACCGGTCGAGGCGCCGGTCGAGCCGACATAGGCCACGACCTGGCCCTGACGGACGCGCTGGCCGGCGCGAATGCCCGAACCGTAACGCGACAGGTGGCCATAGCCCGTCTCGAGGCCGTTCGGGTGACGGATGCGCAGCCAGTTGCCGTAGCCGCCCCAGCGACGGGCCTCGACCACCACGCCGTCAGCCGGAGCGACGACCGGCGTGCCCATGCCCGCGGCGAAGTCGATGCCTTGGTGCATCTTGCGGAAGCCCGCGATCGGGTGACGGCGGAAGCCATAGGACGACGAGATGCGGAAGCCCCTCTCCAGCGGCGTGCGCATGAAGGCCGAACGGGTGTTCTTGCCGGTGGCGTCGAAATACTGGGCTTCGCGGGCCCCGGCGGGCTTGAAGCGATAGAAGGTCACGCCCTTCAACTGGGCGTAGAGCAGGTCGCCGGAGCCGATGGTGCGGCCGTTCTCGGTGACCGTGCGGTCAAAGACATAGGTGAACTCGTCGTCCGACCTGATGTCCCGATCCATGTCGAACTTGTGCGAGAACAGACGACCGGCGGTGCGGGCGATCCCGGCTGGCGCGCCTTCGCGACGGGCGGTGCGCGACAGCGAGCCCTCGACCTTGCCGGTCAGGACCACGGTTTCGTGTGTCACCTTCTCTTCCAGCGCGCGCAGACGCAGGGCGCCGTCGAAGCTGCGTGACACCGTAACCTGGCTGGCCGGTCCGGTGCGCATGGTCAGGCCGATCAGACGGGCGTCGCCCCGACCGCCACGCGGCTTGGAGATGGCGGTCTCGAATTTCTGGCCCGCGCGGATCGAACCGACGTCCATCGCGTTGGAAAGGGTGGCGGCGACGGCCGAGGCTTCCTCGGCGGCGATGCCGGTGCGACGCACGGCCTGCTCGAAGGTCTCGCCGCGACGGATCTGGACGGGAATGGCTTCCGGGGCCGTCATGCCGACGGGCGCGCCGCCGGCGGCGAAGGCCTGGGCCTCAAGCTGGGCGATTTGCCCGGCGGTAAGCATGGGTGCTTCTTCAGCCTGCACAGGTTGATAAACGCGCCCGGCGAGCAGCGCCACCGAGACCGCGGCCACCGCCGTAAGGGCGTGAGGCGCGATGCGCATCGGCTGGCGGCGTGGATCGAACTGAGCCATCGAACCCCGATAAACGACGACGCCGGATCGGCGCCCAAGCCACTAAAAGCAAGGATCGCGCCGGATTGCCCCCCGAAGGAACCATCAAACGCGAAGGGGGCCGTATAGCCCGTCTGCCCCATCATGGGAAGCCAGATCGTTACAGGCCGTTAACCGGAGCCGTAATCGGCCCGGTCATCGCTGGTAAAGCCTTTGTGAGCGATCAGATGATCAGAGGTCAGCGCGACAGTATTCGTGCTGTATCCGATTTCTATTGGCGCGCGGTGGGCATGGTCGGTTGCGACCGACTCTCGCTTCACTCAAAGTTGCCGCCAAGACACTATCCTGTTGCGACGCAGCAACGGTGAATTTGCTCAAGTCGCCATGTCTTTTCCTCATCGCTCTTCCCGCCTCCCCGCCTGTGCCGCTAAAGGACGACGGGTATGAGCGACACGGCCTCACCCCCGCCCGGAACCCCCCGTCCGGACAAACGCCGCGCCCGCCCGGTGGTCCGCCGTGTCCTCGGTGTCGCCGGGATCGTGCTGTGCGTGCTTCTGGTCCTTCTCGCCCTGACCTGGCTGAATCGCCGCGCGGTCACTCGCCAGGTGCTGGTCGGGTGGCTGGAGCGCGAGGGCGTTCCCGCCGATGTCGACATCGAACAGATCGAGCTGGACAGCGTCGTCGCGCGCATTCGCATCGGCGATCCGCGCAATCCGGATGTGACCGTTGAACGGGTCGAGGTCGACTATGTGATCGGCGCGCCCTGGTCCGCCAGGGGGCTGGGTGTGACGCCGAGCCGCATCCGGCTTCTGCGTCCGGTCGCCCGCGTGAGCCTGCGGGGCGGTAAGGTCTCCTTCGGCTCGCTTGATCCCCTGATCGACAAATTCACCGGCCGTCCGCCCGGTCCCGACAGCAAGGCGCCGCTGGTGCTGGTCGAGGACGCGCGGGTGCGCCTGGATACCGACTACGGCCCCGCCGACATTCTGGGCGATGCCCGGGTCGAGGACGGCAAGCTGATGCGGCTGGTCGCCCGGCTGCCCGAAACGGCCCTGCGCAGCGGCGACCGGATCGACGCGCGCGGACTGGCCGCGACCGTCGATATGACCACCACGGGCGACCGGATCGCGCTGCGCGCCACCGCCTCCGCCGCTTCGGCCCGTCTGCCGGGCGTGGGCGGGGAGGGCGTCGGCCTGACCCTGACCGGGAATCTGCCCTATCCGGACCTGAAGACCCGCCGTGGCGACGGTCAGGTGCGGCTTGACGTCCGTGCGACCGCCGACCGTCTGATGACGGGTGAGAACAACGCCCGACAGGTCGAGACCGCGCTCAACTTCGTCGGAACCACGACCGGCTGGCTGGAGGCCTTCCGCATCGAGGGCCGCACCACCTCCGATGTCCGCGCAGCGGGACTGACCGGCGTCGTCGCCGGACAGGGCGCGCGCCTGCGCCTGACCAATGCCGCCACGGTGGTGGACCGGAACGCCGACGGCGTCGGCTGGCGGATCGAAGGTCCGGCCGAGGTCGTCGCCGCTCGTATCGAGGGGGTGGGGCTGAGCGGCTCCGGCGTCCGTCTGACCACCACGAACCTGATCGCGGGCGGGCGGGGCGCGGCCGTGGAGGCGCAGGGCGCGCTGGCGCTCGCCGCCGACCGCTTCGTCGCCGGGGATCTGTCCCTGACCGGCGCGCGCGGGAACGCCCGGCTGGATCTGGTCGCCGACGGCGCCCTGCGCGTGGAGGTTCAGGGCGGGCTGCGGGCCGCGCGCGGCGCCTGGCCCCTGTTCGGCGCGCCGGCCCGCGACGACATCGCCGAACTGGCGGGCATGAAGCGCGCCCTGTCCGCCTTCGCCGTCGATATTCCTGCCTTCACCGTCACGACCGGCGGCGGCGGCACACGGGTCACGCTGGATCGGCCCGCCGTCCTGACCCCCGCCAACGGCGGCGTCCTGACGATCCGCGCCGGAAGCGGCCCGATCTTCGCCGCGACGCGCGGCCAGCAGGGCGGCGGCAGTCTCTCGCTGACCGCAACCCGTGGGCAGGGCCTGCCCGAGGCGGCTTTCAATATTCCGCGCTGGTCCCTGACCGAGGGGGGCTTTACCGCGACCCTGGACGGGCGGGCCGCGCTGGACTTCGATCTGGCGCGCGGCATCAGCCTGCAGACGAAGGGCGAGCTGGCCTCTTCGGGCGGCCGCCTGACCTATACGGCGGCCGACTGCATTCCCCTGACGGTCGAACGGCTGGAGCTGGACGAGAGCGACGTCACCGATATCTCGGGCCGCTTCTGTCCGACCAACCGCCCGCTGATCGAGGTGCGCGACGGCGCTTGGCGGGCTGACGGTCGTTTGTCGGGCGTCAGCGCCTCCGCCCCCTTCCTCGCCCTGCATTTCCGCGACGCCGAGGGCGCCCTGACCGCGACCGGCGGTCCGCGGGGCGTCGGCATGGAGGCGCGCGTCAGGTCGGCGACCGTGGTGGACGCCACCGATCCGGCCCGGTTCAACCCCATGACCGCCGTCGGCTCGGCCCGTCTGGCGGACGAAAACTGGAGCGGGGCCTTCGACCTGTCGCACGGCGAGACCTTGCTGGGCCGGCTGACGGTCGCCCATAGCGGCAAGGCGGGCGCCGGCGGGCTGACCATCGACGCCCCGTCCATCGTCTTCGCCGAGGGCGGGCTTCAGCCGTCAGACCTCAGCCCCATGGCGGCCGGCATCGCCGGTTCGCCCGCGACCGGCTCTATCGGCTTCACCGGCCGGGTCGACTGGCGCGCCGACGCCGAAGGAACCAGCTCCGGCCGTCTGACCATCCCCGGCCTCGATTTCACCAGCCCCGCCGGGCCGGTGAAGGGCCTGCGGGGCGTGGTCGACTTCACCAGCCTTGCCCCGCTGGAGGCCGCGCCGGGCCAGACCCTGCATGCTGACCTCGTCGAGGCCGTCGCCCCCCTGACCGACGTCAATCTGGTGTTCGGTCTCGACAAGGCCTCCCTCAGCGTCGAGGGCGCGAACCTCGCCATCGCGGGCGGTGTCGTGCGGGTCGAGCCGCTGTCCGTCCCGCTCGACATCAATCAGGGGTTCACCGGGGTCATCCTGCTGGAAAACGTCCAGCTGGGTCAGGTCGTCACCGACGCCGGGTTCGGCGACAAGGTCAGTCTGGACGCCGTGGTCTCGGGCCGCCTGCCGTTCAGCTGGAACCCGCGCGACGGCGTCCGCATCGTCGGCGGCGATCTCCAGGCCGTCCAGCCGGGCCGCCTGTCCATCCCCCGCTCGGCCCTTGTCGGGCTGGAGGCTGAAGGCGGCGGCGAGGCCCTGCCGCCCAACACGGTTCAGGATCTGGCCTATCAGGCGATGGAGAACCTGGCCTTCGACATCCTGTCCGCCCAGGTGGACAGTCAGGATGAGGGGCGTCTGGGCGTCGTCTTCCGTATCCGGGGCCGCCACGATCCGCCCCGGCGGCAGGAGCTGCGGATTCCGCTGGCCGAGTTCATCAGCCGCGAGTTCCTGAACCGCGAGCTTCCTCTGCCGTCGGGCACCCAGATCGACCTGACGCTGGACACCTCCCTGAACCTGAACCAGCTGGTCGGTGACCTGATGCGGCTGGATCGCGCCCGCAACGGGCAGATTGACGAAGAACAGCAGGACGAAGCGTCGCCTTGATCGGGCCGCCTTCACCGTTCAGAACCCGTTCACCCTGGATCGCGTTTAGTCGCCGCGGATCAATTGGAGTGTCCTCATGACCCGGACGAAGTCTCGCAGAACCGTCGCCCTGCTCGGCGTTGCCGCCATGGCCATGGGCGCCGCCGCCTGCACCCCCACGGTCCGGCTGCAGGTCGATCCGATCCAGATCAACGCCAAACTCGACGCTGACATCCGCGTCCGTCTCGACCGGGAGCTGCAAAATCTCCTGGCCGAAAACCCGAACCTGTTCTGATGCGAAAGGTCCACACGATGTCATTCCGCAAAGTCTTCGTCATGATCGCCGCCGTCGCGGCTCTGGGCGTCGCCGCGGGCGCGGCCTTCGCCCAGACCTCGCAACAGAAGGCCATGATCGATGCGGCCAAGGCAGAAGGCACGGTCGGCGAGCAGGCTGACGGCTATGTCGGCTTCCGCGTCCCGTCGTCCGACTCGGCCCTGACGGCCGCCGTTCAGGCCACCAATGCCGGCCGCCGCGCGGCCTATGCCCGTTCGGCCGCCGAGGCCGGCGGGGGCGCCACCGCCGCCGACGCCGGGGTTCGCATGTTCGAGACCCAGCTCCTGCCGCGCGTCAGCTCGGGCCAGTGGTATCGCAACGCCCAGGGCCAGTGGGTCCAGCGCTAGGCGAAAGCGGGTCGGCGGCGGCCTCTTGAGCCGCCCGCCCCGCCGGGCGATACCGTCGCCATGACCGACACCGCGCCGATTACCTACGCCAGCTATCTGGCCCTCGACGACCTTCTGGCGGCCCAGCATCCGCGGTCCGACCAGCACGACGAAATGCTGTTCGTCATCATCCACCAGACCAAGGAACTGTGGCTCAAGCAGATCCTGCATGAGGTGGCGCTGGCCCAGTCGCTGGTCCGCGCGGGCGATCTGGTTCCCGCCTACAAGTCGCTGGCGCGGGTGAGCCGCATCCAGACGGTCATGACGCTCAGCTGGGATATCCTGGCCACCATGACGCCCGCCGACTACCTGCGTTTCCGCGGTTCGCTCGGTTCGTCGTCCGGCTTCCAGAGCGACCAGTTCCGGCGTTTCGAGGCGGCTTTGGGTCTCAAGGACGACCGCTTCCTGCGCTTCCACGAAGACCGGCCCGAAGCCCACGCTGCGCTCAGGGCCGCCATCGACGCCCCCAGCCTCTATGACGACGCCCTGGCCCAGTTGGCCCGGGCGGGGCTGCCCATCCCCGTCGAAGTCCTGAACCGCGACGTGTCGAAACCCTATGAGCCGTCGGAGGCCGTCGAGGCCGCCTGGCTGGAGGTCTATCGCGATACTGAACGCTGGTGGCCGCTCTATCAGTTGGCCGAGAAGCTGGTCGATCTGGACGACGCCCTGCTGACCTGGCGGCACAAGCATGTCGTGACAGTCGAACGGATCATCGGCCGTCGTCGGGGCACGGGCGGCACCGACGGCGTGGCCTATCTGACCGAAACGCTCCAGCGTCGCTGCTTCCCGGAGCTGTGGTCCATCCGGACAAGGCTCTGACCGGGCTCTGACAATCCCGTGTAGACCACGCTGACGGGCAACCTTCGCCGCAGGCGAGCGCTTTACAGACCTCTCCCCGGAGGATCGACATGAGCAACGCCAACCGTCACGACATTCAGGTTCTCAACGGCCTGATCCGCACCGTCATCGACAGCGCGGACGGCTATCAGGATGCGCGGGACACTACCGCCGACGCCGGCCACCGCGATTTCTTCGCCCGGCGTGAGGCCGAGCGCCGGGTGATCGCGCAGGATCTGTCCTCCGATGTGAGGGGACTGGGGGGTGAACCCGATACGGAAGGGTCCATTCTCGCCAAGGCCCAACGCGCCTTCACGGACGTGAAGCACGCCCTGCTGCGCGACGAGGCCTCCATGGTGGGGGCCGTCGAGGGCGCCGAGGATCAGGTCCGGAACCGGTTCGAAAAGGCGCTGGAAGACTCGAATATCTCCGCCACGACCCGCGAAACGATCCGTCGGGCCTTCGCCCGTGTTCGCGGCGGCGATGAAGTCCATGACCTTCGACACAGCCTCGAAGGTCAGCGCGACGCCAACAATCCGCTGTATCCGCAGTAGGCTGGCGTTCTCCGGGCATCGGCCCGGACGCCCCAATGAAAAGGCCCCGGCGTTTCCACCGGGGCCTTCGTCATTCTAACGACCTGAAGCGGCTTAGGCTTCGGTGTCGGCGGCTTCCGTCTTGCCGGTTTCCGGCACGGCCACCTTCGGCGCGCGGACGGTTTGCTTCTCGGCGATACGGGCCGACTTACCGCGACGGTCGCGCAGGTAGTACAGCTTGGCGCGACGCACGACGCCGCGACGCTTCACCTCGATCGACTCGATCATCGGCGACAGGATCGGGAAGACGCGCTCGACGCCCTCACCGAAGGAAATCTTGCGGACGGTGAAGTTCTCGTTCACGCCACCGCCGGCGCGGGCGATGCAGACGCCTTCGAAGGCCTGAACGCGCTCGCGCTCGCCTTCCTTGATCTTCACGTTGACGCGCAGGGTGTCGCCCGGCTGGAAGTCGGGGATCGCGCGGGTTTCGATCAGACGGGCCTTCTCTTCGGCCGCCAGGGTCTGAAGGATGTTCATTCTGTTCTCCTCGGGCTTTCGCGCCCTTTAGCTGTGAGTTGGCGGAGCAAGCTCCGCGTTTAGTCCTTCGCGGTATGGGCGGCCCAAAGGTCGGGTCGCCGTTCCCGCGTCGTGATCTCCCGCTGCTCCTGACGCCACTGAGCGACCTTTTTGTGGTCGCCCGACAACAGGACCTCCGGGATCTCCTGCCCCTCGAACTCCCGCGGTCGCGTGTACTGCGGATATTCCAGAAGCCCGTCCTCGAAACTCTCGGACGACAGGCTTTCCGCCGCGCCGAGCACTCCGGGGATCAGTCTGACGCACGCCTCGATCGCGACCATCGCCGCCGCCTCGCCACCGGCGAGAACCGCGTCTCCGACCGAGACCTCCTCAAACCCGCGCGCGTCCAGCACGCGCTGATCCACCCCCTCGAAACGACCGCAGAGAACGACGATGCCGTCCGCCTTCGCCCATTCCTTCACCCGCGCCTGGGTCAGGGGCCGACCCCGGGCGCTCATATACAAAAGCGGCCGTTTGGGTCCCGAGAGGCTATCCACCGCCCGGGCCACAACGTCCGCCTTAAGCACGGCTCCTGACCCGCCACCCGCGGGGGTGTCGTCCAGGAAGCCGCGCCTATCGTCGGAGAACGCCCGGATGTCAAGCGTTTCAAGGCTCCAGAGGCCTCTCTCACGCCACGCGGTCCCGATCAGCGACACGCCGAGCGGCCCCGGAAACGCGTCCGGAAACATGGTCAGGACAGTGGCGGTGAACGGCGGGCGGGGGGACATGGCGGGGGGACATACAGGAAAGGGGCGGGGGAGTCAGGCGGTTGCACGGGCGGTATCGCACGCTTGACCTTTTACGGCTTGAGCCCTCACTGTTTGAGGCGCTCCGGGGGACCACGAATGCGACTGCTGCTTTTCGCCGTTACGGCTCTGGCGCTTTCGTCGTGTTCGACCCTGCCGGAACCCGCCGTCGAACCGGTCCGCCTTGAGACGGTAAGGATTGATCCGGAAGGGGATCTCTCCCTGACGGCGGGAGGCTATGTCGATGTGGAGGGCTTTGCGTTCGACATCTGGTTCGAGAACGACGCCACCGATCTCTCGACGCCGAAGTCTGTGACCTGGTCGATCATTTTCAACAACTACTGCCGCGATCGGGACAGTTGGATCCAGTCCGTCGTCCTTGGTCCCGAGGGTCAGGTTTGGCGCGGCTATCGCACGTTTGTTCCTGCAGGCCCGGATCACCCCCAGAACTGGTCAAGCGGCGGCAGCGGGGCGGACGAATACGGCGGTCCCGCAACCCCGGGCCTGATGGAGGCCATTGTCCGCGGCGGTCGTTTCACGCTCGCCGCGGAAGATGACACGGGGCAGCGCTGGAATGCGGTCGTCATCGACACGCTGACGCCGGACGCGCGGAACCGCCTCTTCGCCGCCCAGGCGCCGTCGGCTCCGCGCCAGACCGAAATGCTGGTCATGGTCGACGGGAAGCCCCCGGCGGCGACCCAGGCGCCCCGGTCCTGTCCCTGAGCCGCGCTCAAGCAGCGAGCGACCGCGTCGCGAGCGTTAGCGCCCCTAGCACACCTGCCCCGCCGCCCAGCCCGACGACCAGGCCCACTGGAAATTATACCCGCCCAGCCAGCCGGTGACGTCCGCCGCCTCGCCGATGACGAACAGGCCGGGGACCGACTTCGCCTCCATCGTCTGCTGGTCCAGTTCGTCGGTGGCGACGCCCCCCAGGGTGACCTCGGCGGTGCGATAGCCCTCTGATCCGACCGGCTTAACGGTCCAGCCGTTCACCGCCTCGTCCAGACGGCGCAGGACCTTGTCGCCGACCTCGGCCAGCTTGCCCTTCACGCCTTCACGCTCGCAGACGCTCTCGGCCAGACGGCGCGGGACGATGTGGCCCAGCGCCGTATGCACCATCTGCTTGCCGTTCTCCTCCTTGGCGGCCTTAAGCGTCGCATAGACGCTCTCGTCCGGCGCCATCCGCACCGTGATCGCCTCGCCCTCGCGCCAGTAGCTGCTGATCTGCAGGATCGACGGCCCGGACAGCCCCCGGTGTGTGAACAGCAGGCCCTCGGCGAATTTGGTGTCGCCCGTCGGTCGTCCCGGCGCTCCGCCGTCCGCCGGGACGCGATGGCTGACCACCGCCTCGACGGACAGGCCGGCCAGCGGCGCCAGCTTCTCCAGCAGGCCCGGCTCGAACGTCAGCGGGACCAGCGCCGGGCGCGTGTCCGTGATCCGCAGACCGAAGGTTCGCGCCGTCTCATAAGCCCAGCCCGTCGCGCCCATCTTCGGGATCGATTTGCCGCCGGTGGCCAGCACCAGCGACGCCGCCCGCACCACGCTTCCGTCTGACATTGCGGCCTCGAACCCGCCGTCCACGCGGCTGATCCGGTCCACCGCCACACCCATCGACAGGGTCACGCCCGCCTCGCGCATGCCGTCCGTCAGCATACGGACGATCTGCTTGGCGCTGTCATCACAGAACAGCTGGCCCAACGTCTTCTCGTGCCAGGCGATGCCGGCCCTGTCGACGCGTTTGATGAAGTCGTGCTGCGTGAACCGCTTGAGCGCGCTGGTCGCGAAACGCGGGTTCTCACCCAGGAAATTGGCCGGGCTCGTCCCCGTATTGGTGAAGTTGCAGCGCCCGCCGCCCGAGATGCGGATTTTCTCGCCGGGGTTCCGCGCGTGATCGACTACGCGCACGGACCGTCCCCGCCGCCCGGCCTCGATGGCGCACATCATTCCGGCGGCGCCCGCGCCGACGATCAGAACGTCGATGGTCTTCATCCGCCCGCTATAGCGTCGGGATCAGGCCGCGTCCCGTTCCGTATCCGGGCCCGTGTCGGGAGGTGTCGGGTGGATGGCCTTGTCCAGCGCCGCATACAGCCTTGCGGGCTCCAGAGGCTTGGCCAGCCAGTCGTTCATCCCCGCCGCATGGCAGGCCGCGATCTGGGCCGCCTCGGTCCCGGCGCTGAAGCCGATGACAGGAACGGCCGCATTGATCCCCTCCGAGGCGCGCAGCCGTCGCGTCGTTTCATTGCCGTCGATGCCGGGCATGTTCACGTCCATCAGAACCACGTCGAACGTCCGGGTCGCCAGCGCCTCCAGCGCCATGTGCCCGTCGCTGGCCGTGACCAGTTCGACGTCCAGCGGCTGCAGCACCAGCGACAGGGTCCGGCGGTTGATCTCATGGTCATCGACGGCCAGCACCCGCAGGCGACGATCCAGCCGCGGCGAGGCCGTGTCGGCTTCGGTCTGAGCGGCCACGGCCACGCCGGTCGGCAGGCTCAGGGACAGGGTGAAGGCGGCGCCTTCTCCGGCCACGCTGGCGGCGGTCAGTTCTCCGCCCATCAGGCGGGCCAGATCGCGGCTGACCACCAGCCCCAGCCCGGTCCCGCCATAGGTCCGCGCCACTTCAGCCGAGCCTTGCGCGAAGGGCGTGAACAGCCGGCTCATGGCCTCGGGCGCTATGCCCGTGCCCTGGTCCCGCACCGTCAGGGTCACGGTCCGGCGCTCGCCCTCCCCCTCGACCGTGGCCTCCAGCGCCACCACGCCTTTCTCTGTGAACTTGATCGCATTCGAGATCAGGTTGTTCAGGATTTGCCGCAGCCGGTACGGATCGCCCTTGAGCCACAGCGCCTCGCCGTCGCCCGGCGCCGTCAGGGTCAGCCCCTTCTCCTTCGCCGGCGCGCTCCAGAACCGCGCCGTGTCGGCCAGCAGGGCGCTCAGGTCGAAGTCCCGGGTTTCCAGCGTCATCGCCCGCGCCTCGATCTTCGAGTGGTCCAGCAGGTCGTTCAGCATCCCCGTCATCAGCCGCCCGGCGTCGATGATCAGGTCCGCCGTCTCGGGCGTGGCCTCGGGCCGGTCACCGTGGCGGATCACATGCGCGCCCGCCAGAATGGCGCTGACCGGCGTGCGAAGCTCATGGCTGACGATGGCGGCCATGGCGGCGCGATCGGCCATCGCCGCCTCTGCCTGCTCCAGCCGCACGCTCGCCTCGCCCAGCGCGGCGATCTCGGCCATCCGCGCCGCGTGCACCCGGCTCCAGACGCTCAGAATGGCCCCGAAGAACAGCAGCACGCACCCGAACAACAGAGGCAGTTCGCCCGTACCTCCGTTCAGCCAGCGGGTCACCGGCATGGCCACCAGAGCCGCCGCATAGGGGGTCGTGCCGATCAGGAACAGGATCCGGCTCTCGATGCCGGAGGCCAGGTTGTTGATCGTTCCTCCGACGACGATCAGCACCGCCGTCGTCGACAGGATCTGGTCGCCGCTGCTCCAGATCACCACCGCCGCGCCCGCATGAATTCCGGCCATCAGCGCGGTTGAGCCGATCGCGGGCAGCATGACCGCATGCCGCTCGACCTCGGGCCCGGCCCCCGCGCGGAACGGCGCCAGGGCCCACCACTCCAGCACCTGAACCGCCGCGGTCAACGCCAGCCAGGGGCCGATCAGCGGGCTCCATCCTGCGGCGTGCAGCATCCAGCAGATCATCGCGCCGAGAATGATGCGCACCAGAACCTGCCCCCGCCGCTCGCGCGCGCTGGTGGTCAGATGGGGGGCGATGGTGGCGTACAGACCCATGGAAACTCTCTCCCTGGGTCAACCTTTACCGCACCGCACCCAAACGATTGGTAACCGTGGTTGTTGAGTTTGAAGAAATTCGCGTCTGTCTCGTTAGCGCTCTCAGTGCGCCTCGTCCCAGTTCGTCGCCGCCCGGGCGTCCACCACCAGCGGCACCGACAGGGCCACGGCGGGTTCGGCCGCGCCCTCCATCACGCGTTTGATCTCGACGATCGCCCGCTCCGCCAGTCCTTCGGGGCATTCGAACACCAGTTCGTCGTGCACCTGCAGCAGCATCTTCACCTCTGACAGGCCGGCGGCCTCCAGAGCGGCGGGCATGCGGATCATGGCGCGGCGGATGATGTCGGCGGCGGCGCCCTGGATGGGGGCGTTGATGGCGGCGCGTTCGCCGAACTGGCGCTCGGCGCCCGACTTGGAGTGGATGGCCGGGATGTGGATGCGGCGGCCGAAGACGGTCGAAACCGTCCCCGTCTCGCGCACCTGCGCCTTCGTCGCGTCCATATAGGCGCGGATGCCGGGGAAGCGCTCGAAATAGGTCTTGATGTAGGCTCCGGCCTCGCCCTGGTCGATGCCCAGCTGGGCGGCCAGACCGAAGGCGGAGATGCCGTAGACGATGCCGAAATTGATCGCCTTGGCGCGGCGGCGGGTCTCGGGGTCCATCTGGTCCAGCGGGACGTTGAACATCTCGCTGGCGGTGGCGGCGTGAATGTCGAGGCCCGCCTTGAAGGCGCGCTTCAACTCCGGAATGTCCCCGATGTGGGCCAGCAGGCGCAGTTCGATCTGGCTGTAGTCGGCGCTGATCAGGACATTGCCCGGCCCGGCGATAAAGGCCTGACGGATCTGGCGGCCGGTGGCCGTGCGGATCGGGATATTCTGCAGGTTCGGATCGCTTGAGGCCAGACGGCCGGTCGTGGCGGCGGCCAGCTGATAGCTGGTGTGCACGCGGTCGGTCCGGTCGTCGGCGGCCTCGATCAGGGCGTCCGTATAGGTGCCTTTCAGCTTGGCCAGCTGGCGCCAGTCCAGCAGGACGCGCGGCAGTTCATGGGTCAGGGCCAGCTCTTCCAGCACGCTGGCGTCTGTGCCCCACTGGCCGCTGGCGGTCTTCTTGCCGCCGGGCAGATTCATCTCGCCGAACAGGATGTCGCCCAGCTGTTTGGGGCTGCCGATGTTGAACGGGTGCCCGGCCAGGTCGTGGGCCTTCTGCTCCAGCTCGGCCATTTTCAGCCCGAACTCGCTGGACAGGGCGCGCAGACGGACGGGATCGACCCGGACCCCCTCGCGCTCCATCGCCGCCAGCGTCGCGGGCATGCCGCGCTCCAGCGTCTCATAGACGGTGACCAGCCCCTGCTCCGCCAGCTGCGGCTTGAGGATGCGCCACAGACGCAGGGTCACATCGGCGTCCTCGGCCGCATACTGCGTCGCCGGCTTCAGTTCGATATGCTTGAAGGACTTCTGGTTCTTGCCCGTGCCGCAGACCGCCTTGAACGGGATCGGCTCGTGGCCGAGGTGAAGGCGGGACAGCTCGTCCATCCCGTGCCCGTGCAGCCCGCCCTCGAGCACATAGCTGATCAGCATGGTGTCGTCGTAGGGCGCGACGGTGATCCCGCGCCCGGCCATGACGGCGATGTCGTATTTGATGTTCTGGCCGACCTTCAGGACCGCAGGGTTCTCCAGCAGGGCTTTGAGGCGGCCCAGAGCCGTCGCCTTGTCGATCTGGACGATGGGCTCGCGCGTATCGACCGCGTCGCCGAAGTCCAGACCCCCGCCGCCCGCCGGCGGCTCCAGCTCATGGGTCAGGGGAACGTAGCAGGCGTCGTTGGGCCCCAGCGCCAGCGATACGCCGCACAGGCCCGCATGGGTGGCGCTCAGGGCGTCCGTCTCGGTGTCGAAACCCACCACCCCGGCTTCGGTCGCGCGGGCGATGAAGGCGTCGAGCGCTTCAAGGGTCTGCACGACGACATAGGCCTCGTGGTCAAACGGCTGGACCGCAACGTCGGTCGAAACCGCCTGCGGGGCATAGCGGGGCGAGATGACGGGGGCGGTCATCGCCTTCGGTCGCGCCGCGAAGGCCGAACCGTCCTTGGCCGGAGCCTTGCCGTCGCCGACACGGTTGCGAAGGCTGCGGAACTCCATCTGGTCCAGGAAGGCGCCCAGGATTTCCGGATCGGGATCGCGCACGGCGAAATCACTGATCGGCTCGGGCGCCGGCGCGTCGCAGTCCAGCTTCACCAGCTCGCGGCTCAACCGGATCTGGTCGGCGAAATTGATCAGGGTCTCGCGACGCTTGGGTTGTTTGATTTCACTCGCCCGGGCCAGCAGGGTGTCCAGATCGCCGTACTCGTCCAGCAACTGCGCCGCCGTCTTGGGCCCGATGCCCGGCGCGCCCGGGACGTTGTCGACGCTATCCCCGATCAGGGCCTGCAGGTCGATCATCTTCTCCGGACCGACACCGAACTTCTCAAAGACGGCGTCTTCCGCCAGCCGTCGGTCCTTCATCGGGTCCCACATCACCACAGACGGCCCGATCAGCTGCATCAGGTCCTTGTCGGACGACACGATCACGGCCTCGCCCCCGGCGTCCCGCGCCTTGCAGGCATAGGTCGCGATCAGGTCGTCCGCCTCGAAGCCGGGCAGTTCGACACAGTGCACGCCGAATGCCGCCGTCGCTTCACGCACCAGCGGGAATTGTGGAACCAGATCCTCGGGAGGCGGCGGCCGGTGGGCCTTGTACTGATCGTACAGGCTGTTCCGGAACGTCTTCTCCGAATGGTCGAAGATAGCCACCAGATGGGTCGGCCCGTCCTCGCCCTTCATGTCCCGCAGCAGCTTCCACAGCATGTTGCAGTAGCCCTGCACCGCGCCCACCGGCAGGCCGTCCGACTTGCGCGTCAGGGGCGGCAGGGCGTGATAGGCGCGGAAAATGTAGGCCGAGGCGTCGATCATCCACAGGCGCACGGGGCCGCCTTCCACGGGCGTGTCAGGGGCGGTGGTCTCGGGCGTCGCGTCGGTCATGGCGCGAACATAGGGGCGCCCGGCCTTCCAGTCACCGGGGCGTTGTCAGGAGATCCAGGTGTTCTCGCACTGGCCCGCCAGCGTCCAGCCGGCGATGCCCGAAACCACCCGGCAGCGCACGCCCATTCCGGCCAGCGGCCCGTGCAGGATGCCCGCCTCGATGGTCGCGCCGCGCCCGTCGTAGACCGGCTTCCGGAACTGCACCCACTGCACCCGGTCGCCCGGCTGATGCGGACGGTTCGGATCATAGGTGGTCGGGAAGCTGACGCCGTACCGGCTCCACTCGCAGACCGGCTTCCAGTCGCCGCCCTCGCTGAACAGCCACAAGGGCGGCGGGGTGTTGCCCGCACCGAACTGGTAGTGCCCCTTGGCCACCGCGGCGATCACCGCGCAGTCGTTCTGGTTGGCCGCCTGCTCGCCCTGCGTCCCGGGCAATCCGGGAAGCCCCGGTTCGCCGGGCGTGCTCACGCAACCGGCCAGAGCGACGAGGGCGGCGGACAGGGCGGCGATGCGCATGGCGGTTCCTACTTCGAACGCAGGCCGGTGATCGTCCGGGTGGGGGCGATGTCCTCGGCCGAGGTGATCAGGTGAACGACGGCGGGCCGTCCGGCGTTCCGGGCCGCGGCGAAGGCGGCGGGGAAGTCTTCGGTGCGTTCGCAACGCACGCCGAATGCCCCGAACGCCTCGGCGTATTTCACGAAGTCGGGGTTCTTCAGATCGGTGGCCATGACCCGCTCCGCACCCGGATAGTGCGTCTCCTGATGCATGCGGATGGTGCCGTAGGCGCCGTTGTCGACGATCACCGCCACCGCGTTGATGCCGTACTGGACCGCCGTGGCGATCTCCTGCCCGGTCATCAGGTAGTCGCCGTCGCCCGCGATGCAGACCACGTCGGTGTCGGGCAGGACGCTCTTGGCCGCCAGCGCCGCCGGATAGCCGTAGCCCATGGCGCCCGAGGTCGGGGCCAGCTGGGTGCGACGGGCGTTGTGGCGGTGGAAGCGGTGCAGCCAGGCGGCGAAGTTTCCGGCCCCGTTGGTCAGGATGGCTTCGGCGGGCAGAACCTCGGTGATGTGGCGGATCACCTCGCTCATGTTCACCGCGCCGGTGACGGTCACGGGCGCGATGAAGGCCTCATAGTCCGCGTGCGCCTCGGCGGCCTGGGCGTGCCAGTCGCGGCCCGGTTCTATGGTCGAGATCGCCAGCGCCGCCAGCGAGTTGTCGGCCACCCCGCCCAGCGCCGCCGGCCAGACGCGGCCGATCTCCTCGGCGCCCGGATGGCTGTGCACCAGCGTCTGCGCCGTGCCCTCGCGGGTCAGCAGGGTGTAGCCGAGGGTCGGGTTCTCCCCCAGCCGCGCGCCGATGGCGACGATCAGGTCCGCCGCCTTCACCCGCGCGATCAGCTTCGGATTGGGGCCGAGGCCCAGGTCGCCCGCATAGTTGGGGCGGTCGTTGGCGATCAGGTCCTTGCGGCGGAACGACAGGGCGACCGGCAGGCCCAGACGCTCGGCCCAGTCGCCGATGGCGGTGGTCGCCTCGTCGGTCCAGCCCGAACCGCCCAGCACCAGCAGGGGGCGCTCGGCCTTCGCCAGCCTCTCCGCCAGGGCGGCGATGAAGGCGGGGTCCGGCGCGGCCTTCGCCGGGACGACCGGGCGCATCGGGGCGGGGCCGCCGTCCTCATGCAGGATGTCCTCGGGCAGGGCGATGACCACCGGTCCCATCCGGCCCTGCAGGGCGGTCGAGAAGGCGCGCTCGACCACCTCGACGGTGCGCGCGGGGCTTTCCAGCTCGGTCGCCCATTTGGCCAGTCCGCCGAATACCTCGCGGTAGTCGACCTCCTGGAAGGCGCCGCGGCCCCGGTCGGTCAGGGCGATCTGGCCGACGAACAGGATCATCGGGGTCGAGTCCTGATGCGCCGTGTGCACGCCGATGGAGGCGTGGGTCGCGCCCGGCCCGCGCGTGACCATGCAGACGCCCGGCTTGCCGGTCAGCTTGCCATAGGCCTCGGCCATGTTGGCTGCGCCCGCCTCGTGGCGGCAGGCGATGACCTGAATCCGGTCCCGCACATCGGCCAGCGCGTCCAGCACGGCCAGATAGCTTTCTCCCGGCACGCAGAAGACGCGATCAATGCCGTTCACGATCAGGGTTTCGACAAGGCGGCGGGCGGCGGTATTCGCGGGCTGGGTCATGGAGGCGATCTAGCAGACTGCGCGATGCATTGACCATGCAACCGCACGGCCACGCTTGCGTTTACGGCGCAGGTTCAACGTTTCCCCGGAGACTTTCCCATGAAAAAGATCATCGCCCTGACCATCGTCGCCGCCGCCCTGGCCGTTTCGGCCTGCAACACCGTCTCGGGCGTCGGCCGTGACGTGTCCGCCGCCGGCAGCGCCGTCACCACCGGCGCCGAACGCGCGAAGAACTGATCCTTCGGATCGCGCGAATGAAAAGGCCCGCCGGTGCGTCCGGCGGGCCTTTGTGTTTCTGCGCCTCAATACACCACGCCGGTCAGATACAGGCCGTCCGACGGGGCCACGGGGCCACAGGCGGCGCGGTCCTTCGCCTCCAGCGCCCTGGCCACATCCTCCACCGTCCAGCGGCCCAGCCCGACCTCGCACAGCGTCCCGGTCATCGAGCGCACCTGCCGGTGCAGGAAGCTGCGCGCCTCGAACACCAGATGCACCTCCTCGCCAACGCGGGTGACGCGGGCCACGTCCAGCGTCTTCTCCGGCGACTTCGACTGACAGTTCACATCGCGGAAGGTGGTGAAGTCGTGCAGGCCCACCAGCGTCTGCGCCGCCGCGTGCATGGCTTCGGCGTCCAGCGGCTTCTTCACATGCCAGACCCGACCCAGATCCAGCGCCGGGCGGCCCGGGCGGTTCAGGATGCGATACAGGTATTTGCGCCCGGTGGCCGAGAAGCGGGCGTGCCACTCGTCATCGACCGCCACACAGTCCAGCACCGACACCGCCTCGGTGATCAGGTGGGCGTTCATGGCGTTCATGACCGTGTGCTCGGGCCAGTCCTTCTCCAGATCGAAGCTGACCACCTGACCGGTCGCATGGACGCCGGTGTCGGTGCGACCCGCCGCCGCCAGCCGGATGGTCTGGCCCGAGAAGGCCTTGATCGCCGCCTCCAGCGCGCCCTGCACGGTCGGCTGTCCGGCCTGCACCTGAAAGCCGTTGTAGCCCGAGCCGTCGTATTCAACGGTCAGCCGGTAGCGGGGCATCAGGCCAGAACCGTTCCGGCGGGCAGGCTGAACCCACGCAGCATCTCGTCCGCCGCCTGCTGGGCCTTGCCCTCGCGCTGAACGCGGATCAGGCGCACGGCGCCCTCGCCGCAGGCGATACGCAAGCCGTCGCCGTCCAGCACCGTTCCGGGCGCCCCCGATCCCTCGGTCAGACCTGACAACAGCGCCTTGATCCGCACCGGCCCCTCGACGCCGGGCGCCTCGAACCAGGCGCCGGGGAAGGGCGACAGGCCGCGAATGTGAGCGTCCACCTCGGCGGCGGAGCGGGACCAGTCGATGCGGGCCTCGGCCGGGGTGATCTTGCGGGCATAGGTCGGCTCCCCGACCTGCGGCGTGCCCGCGGCGCCGCCGCGGTCGATGGCGGCCAGCGCACGCGGCCACAGGCTGGCGCCGGTGTGCGACATGCGTTCCGACAGGGTGGCGGCGGTGTCGTCGGAATGGATGTCCATGATCTCGGACAGCAGGACGTCACCCTCGTCCAGACCTTCGCTCATCCGCATGATCTGTACGCCTGTCTGTTTGTCCCCGGCCATGATGGCGCGCTGGATCGGGGCGGCGCCGCGCCACCGGGGCAGCAGCGAGCCGTGCAGGTTGAAACAGCCCAGACGCGGCGCCTCCAGCACCTCCGTCTTCAGAATCTGGCCGTAGGCGACCACGCAGGCCGCATCCAGATCGAGGCTCTGGAAGTCGGCGATGGCCTCGGGCGACTTCATGGATGCGGGCGTGAACACCGGCAGGCCCATGGTCTCGGCGAAGGCGTGAACCGGCGAGGGCGTCAGCTTCTGGCCGCGTCCGCGCGGCTTGGGCGGTTGGGAATAGACGGCCACGACCTCATGACCGCTGGCGATCAGTTCGGCCAGCGACGGCACGGCGAAGTCGGGGGTACCCATGAAGGCGAGGCGCATGGCGGGCCTCCTAGCCTCTTACTCCCAGCGGGTCGAGACTCCGCCGCCCTCATCCCACTCGCCGCCGGCGTCGAGGGCGTCATTGAAGTCCAGCAGGCGATCCAGAAGGATGCCCGCGACCACGCCGACGGCGACCACGCCGACAATGGCGGCGACCGAGGCGACGCCGACCTTTTCATTGCGGGTCAGACGACGCCGGCCGCGCGTGTCGATGATGCGGTCGCGGTTGCGTTTCATGCGAGCCATCAGGCGGCCATCCTCGCGGCCTTCTTGACCTTGGCCACGGCGCGTTCGCGGCGCAGGCGGGTCAGGTGGTCGATGAACAGGACGCCGTTCAGGTGATCCATCTCATGCTGGATGCAGACCGCGTACAGGCCCTCGCACTCTTCCTCGATCGCTTCGCCGTTGAAGCCGAGATATTTGATGCGGCACCGCGCCGGGCGCTCGACCGAGTCGAAATATTCCGGGATCGACAGGCAGC
Source organism: Brevundimonas sp. M20 (assembly GCF_006547065.1). Taxonomy (NCBI): domain Bacteria; kingdom Pseudomonadati; phylum Pseudomonadota; class Alphaproteobacteria; order Caulobacterales; family Caulobacteraceae; genus Brevundimonas; species Brevundimonas sp. M20. The sequence continues at coordinate 126,671 of NZ_CP041243.1, forward strand.
CCTCGTCGTAGGGCGCGGTCTCCTCGGAGGTCCAGACGATCTCCGGGTTGACGAAGAAGCGCGGGTTGCGACGCTCGGCCTCCCACTTGGCGCGCTCTTCCTCGCTCAGGGTCGACGGATCCACGTCCTCGTCGCCGAGCTTGTCACCCAGATCCATGACGATCACCCGGCGGGTGTCGCCGATCTGCACGGCGGCCAGGCCGATGCCCGGGGCGTCGTACATGGTGTCGAGCATGTCGGTCATCAGACCGCGCAGTTCGTCGGTCACCGGACCTTCGACCGGAGTGGAGATCTTCTTCAGCACGGCCAGATCGGCGGCGTTGTCGATGGTGAGGATACGGCGAACGGTCATGCCCGCGAGGTAGGCCCGAAGGGGCCGCAGGTCAAGATTTCCGACTGTTTCGAGGGGTTATTGCCGGCTGCGCGCCGGTCATGTCGCGGGCGCGTCGAGACCCGGCAGGGCGCGAGGCTTCCGGTCCCTGTCGATGGCGACATAGGTGAAGACGCCCTCGGTCACGCGCACGGATTCGGCCGCGACATGGTTGCGGGCGCGCTTCCAGGCCTCGACGTGCACGCGGATCGAGGTGCGGCCGGTCTTGATGACCTTCGCATAGATCGACACCTCGTCGCCCACGGACACCGGCTGGTGGAAGACCATGCCGTCCAGCGCGATGGTGGCGCAGCGACCCTGCGCCAGTTCGAAGGCCGGGGTGGCGCCGGCGAGGTCCATCTGGGCCAGCAGCCAGCCGCCGAAGATGTCGCCTTCGGGGTTGGTGTCGGCGGGCATGGCGATCACCCGGCCGACGGGCTGGCCGGTCGGGCGGGGCGGGGAAGCGTGATCGCTCATGGTCGGATTCCGTGACGTCAGGGGGAGGCCGGCTCATATCGACCCCGACCCGCGGGGCCGCAAGGCCGCGTTCGCCGCGCGTCAGGCTTGCGGGGCGACCGACAGGCCCATGCGGACCAGCGCCGACAGGCTGTCCGCCTGCATCTTGTCCATCACCTTGGAGCGGAAAATCTCGACCGTCCGGGGACTGATCGACAGCAGCAGGGCGATCTCCTTATTCGACTTGCCCTCGATCAGGGCGTCGAACACCTGACGTTCGCGCGGGGTCAGCAGGCCCAGTTTGCGGTCCGTCTCCAGCCGTTGCTCCTGCCGGGCCGACAGGTCGTCCAGCTGTTCCAGCGCGCCCTTGACGGTTTCCAGCATCCGCACCGGATCGAATGGCTTTTCGATGAAGTCGATGACGCCGGCCTTCATCAGCTGCACCGCCATCGGCACGTCCGCGTGGCCGGTGAAGACGATGACCGGCCAGGTGCGGTCGTTCAGTTCGTTCAGGCGGTGCACCACCTCGGTGCCGTCCATCCCGGGCATGCGGATGTCGGTGACGACGCAGGCGGAGCGGTCCTCCGGCAGGTTGGCGAAGAAGTCGGCGCCGCTGGCGAAGCCGCGCGCCCGGACCCCTTCGCTCCGCAGCAGGTACAGCAACGAGTCCCGCACCGCCGCGTCGTCGTCGATCACGAAGACCGAATGCCTGATGTCGTTCATCCTTCGTCAGCTCCGCGCGGCAGGTCGATAGTGAAGGCGGCCCCGCCCATGTCGCTGCGTCCGACGGTCAGGGCGCCGCCGTGGCTCTCGACGATCTTGCGCGTCACCGACAGCCCCAGACCCATGCCGGAGGACTTGGTGGTCGTCATCGGACGGAAGATGCTTTCGATGTCATCGCCGGCAATGCCCGGACCGTTGTCTTCTACCGTCACCCGATATCCCTCTTCGCCCAAGGACACGCCACGGATCACCACAACGGGTTGCGCCTGCCCCGCGGCCGCCTCTGCGGCGTTACGGACCAGGTTGATCAGGGCTTGTTGAAACTGGATACGCTCGGCCCGCACGGTATCGTCGTTGTTAGCGATAACAGTGCGAATCTCGACCGCCCTGTCGCGACTAATAAGGGCGAAAGATGGGCCCAGGTCCTCGATCATGGAGGAAATCTGCTCGTCGCCCAGTCCGCGTGTCCCGGTGGCCAGCATATCGCGCATGCGACGGATAATCGTCCCGGCCCGGAGAATTTGCCCCTTCGCCAGCTCCAGCGTCCGCGCCGCGCTCTGGCCGATCAGTCCGGCGCGCTCGATGTCGCGCTGGCTGGCCTGCATATAGGTAGTCGCCGCGCTCAGCGGCTGGTTCAGCTCGTGAGCCAGGGTCGCCGCCATCTCGCCCAATGAGTTCAGCCGCCAGACGTGGTTCAGCTGGATGTCCAGCTCGCGCGCCCGCTCGGTGGCCGTCTCGGCCTCCGTCAGATCGGTGATGCAGACCGCCGCATAGTCCTCTTCCGACGCCTCGGGCATCACGCCCATCTGCAGGCTCAGGATCAGCGGTCTGCCGTCCGGACGGCGGCCGATCCAGTGCCCGGTCGGAGCCTCCAGCGGACCGTTCGAGGCCTTGTCGCCCTGTCGGGACAGATCGAAGCCGTGCACCAGATCGCCGAAGGGCCGACCCGCCGTGGTGGCGCTGTCGACATCGAACAGGCTCGCCGCCGCCGGGGTCAGCCGGCGGATGCGCCCGCCGCGATCCAGGATGACGACCGGCACCGTGGCCAGAACGGTGTCCAGCACCGCATTGCGTCCGGCCAGGGTCCGGGTCAGCTCGATGGACCGGCGATGCATGCGTCGCTGCGCCCAGCAGATTTCCGCCACCAACCAGCTGACCGCCACGAACAGGCCGGCGTTGATGACCGTGTCCGCGATGCCCGCGCGCGGGACCAGCAGGATGTTCCCGGCGATGGACAGGGCGATGGCCAGCGCCGTCGGCGCCCGTCGCGCCAGCATGGCCGTGAGCACCACCGCCGGCACCGCCGGCAGGTAGAAGAAGTCACCGAAAAACTCGAGCGCGCCGCGCAGCGCGAAACAGGCGGCCACCGAAAGAACGGCCAGCAGGTAGGCCCGCCACCCCCGGTAGGTCCGGGTGGTCGCCATGGAGAACAGAACCTCCGATGCCGAGCGCGTGCCTGTCACCCTTTCCAGATCGATTCCGGTGACCGGATCGACCCCTCCCTCCACCGAAGCCTTCGCTTCGTTCGAGTCAGGCATACCAACTATCTTTGTAAGGGAAAATACGTATGTGTCCCGCGCGACAATATTGCATGTGGAAGCCGGATCGTCGGACGATTCGCACCGCGGGAAAGTAAACTCGTCCGTGGGGGGATTTCGTCGCCCTGGGGCGCGATCCTCTGACGGGTTGATCAGAGGAGCCGAAAGCCGGCGCCCCCGCCCGGCGCCGGCCTCCGGCCAGCGACAAATGTGCAACAGTTCGTGCCTTACGAGTTTGTACGTACCGTCAAGTTTACGAAGAATATTAGCGTTACCCCGACTATCCCCCTCAACAACCAGGGGTAAGAATGTCCTCCATCGCTTTCCAGAATGTGCGCCGGATTGGCGCGATTGTTTCGTCCGCCGCCGCGATCGTCTGTCTCGCTATCGCCGGTCCGGCCATGGCGGATCCCGAGTTCGACTTCCAGGTCGGCGTCGCCAGTGAGTACCTCGGCAAGGGTGTCGCCAAGAGCAACGGCGAAGTGGCCTGGTCCGGCCAGATCGAAGTCACCCAGGGTGACTTCCACGCCAGCGTCTTCGCCTCGACCGCTGAACTGTCGCAGGGTTCGGATTCCGAAATCGTCACCACCGTGGGCTGGGCTCCCGAGGCCTTCGGCTTCGAGTTCGACTTCGCGGTCGTGAACCGCGAACTGCCCGGCGCCGCCGCCGGGGTCGATGAAAACTATTGGGAATATCAGGCCGACGTCTCGCGCAGCATCGGTCCGGTCAGCGCCCGCGTCCGCGTCAACTATACGGACGACGGCTTCGCCTCGACCCGGGAAGCCTGGTGGGTCGAGGCCCAGGGCGCCTACAAGATTTCGTCCAGCACGAAGGCGTCGGTAGCCGTCGGCAATCGCCGCGCTCACGGCGGCGCCGACTACGTCGCCTGGAACGTCGGCGTGAAGCACAAGCTGACCGACGCCATCGCCGTGGATGTCCGCTGGTACGACACCGACAAGCACGACCTGGGTGAGAACTACGACGGCCGTCTGGTCGGCGCCCTCACCTTCGCCTTCTGATTTTCGTTCGCACACCCGGGGCTTAACAGTGAACTTTTTGAACAACTTGCCTGTCGGCCGGAAACTGTTCCTGGCCTTCGCCTGCGTCCTGACGGCCATCGCGGCCATGGGCGCGGTCGTCTTCATGCAGATGCTCGCTCTGGATCAGGCGGGCGTCCAACGCTCGGCCGCCAACCAGATGGTCCGCTCGACCGCTGCGGCGGAATTCTATCTGGCGCGTCAGGAGAACGCCTTCCGCGGCTTCCTGCTGTCGGGTGACGAGTACTACATCGAGCGCGCCAACGGGCACCGCGCGAAGTTCAGGGAGGCCGTCCAGGAGATGGCGGACACCGGCGGCCCGGCCGTTCAGGAAGAAGCGACTGCCCTGCTGAGTTCGGCCGATGCCTGGTTCGAGCACGTCGTCGTGCGCGGCGCCGCCCTGGCCCGCAATCCGGAGACCCAGTCCCGCGCCGTCGCCATGGTGGGCCGCAGCGGCTCCGCGGACCAGATCATCGAGCCGGTCGAAGGCGCCCTGGAGACCATCAAGCAGAGCAACATGGCCGAACTGGAACGCGTCCGCGCGGCCCAGGCCCAAGCGTCGGCCACCGCCAAGTGGACGCTGGGCCTCGGCATCGGCGCCGCGATCCTGCTGTCGCTGTTCGCCGGCCTGACCTTGACGCGGGGCATCGGTGGTCCGGTGCTGAAGATGGTCGAGCACATGAAGCGCCTGATTGGCGGCGACACCTCGCTGCAGGTGCCGGAAGCCGGTCGCAAGGACGAGTTCGGCGCCATGGGCCAGGCGATCCTCGCCTTCCGCGACGCCGCGATCGAAAAGGTCCGGGTCGAGGCCGAAGCCGCCGAAGCTCGTGAGCGGGCCGAGGAGGAGCGTCGCCGCAACCTGACCGCCAGCGAAGCCGCCGCCGAGGAACAGGCCCTGGTCGTGAGCGCCCTCGCCGAAGGTCTGGAGCGTCTCAGCGCCGGTGACCTGACCTACCGCCTGACCCAGACCTTCCCGACCCACTATGTGAAGCTGCAGTCGGACTTCAACGCGGCCATCGGCCAGCTGAAGGACGCCATGTCGGTGGTCGTCTCGAACGTCTCGGCCATCCGCTCGGGCTCGGGCGAGATCAGCCACGCCGCCGACGACCTGTCGCGCCGCACCGAGCAACAGGCCGCCTCGCTGGAGGAAACCGCCGCCGCCCTGGACCAGATCACCGCCACGGTGAACAAGACCGCCTCGGGCGCCCGTCAGGCCTCGGACGTGGTGCAGGGCGCGCGTGGCGACGCCGAAACCTCGGGCATTGTCGTCCGTGACGCCGTCGCCGCCATGAGCGCCATCGAGCAGTCGTCCAGCCAGATCAGCCAGATCATCGGGGTGATCGACGAAATCGCCTTCCAGACCAATCTGCTGGCCCTGAACGCCGGCGTCGAGGCCGCTCGCGCCGGTGACGCGGGCCGCGGCTTCGCGGTCGTCGCCTCGGAAGTGCGGGCCCTGGCCCAGCGCTCGGCCGAAGCGGCCAAGGAGATCAAGACCCTGATCTCGGCCTCGGGAACCCAGGTCGCCTCGGGCGTGAGCCTGGTCGGTCAGACCGGCGAAGCCCTGCAGCGTATCGTCAGCCGCGTCGCGGAGATCGACAGCCTCGTTTCGGAAATCGCCGCCTCGGCGCAGGAACAGGCCACCGGCCTCCAGCAGGTGAACACCGCCGTCAACCAGATGGATCAGGTCACCCAGCAGAACGCCGCCATGGTCGAGCAGTCGACCGCCGCCAGCCACTCGCTGTCGCAGGAAGCCGAGAGCCTCGCCTCATCGGTCGCCCGCTTCCGCATCGGCGACGGCAGTGTTCAGGCGACCCGCGCCACGCCGCGCGCGTCCGCTCCGGCTCCTCGTCCGGCCGCCCATGCCCCGGTTCCGCAAATGCGCGCCACCGGCCGCGGCGGCGCCGCCCTGAAAACGCAGGCCGTCGAGGACGGCTGGGAGGAGTTCTGATGAGCGCTTCGGTCGTCCTTCCCTCCGTGCTGGACATCCGCGCCGCGGGTCCGTTGCAGGGCGAAATCCTCGGCCTGCGCGGGCAGCCCCTGACCCTGGACGTCTCGTCCGTCGAGCGTCTTGGCGGCCTGTGCCTCCAGGTTCTGCTGTCGGCGCGCGCCACCTGGGCCGCTGACGGTCAGCCGCTGACCGTGACGACCGGCGACGACGCCAACTTCTCCGACCAATGGGCCGCCTTCGGCGCGGCCCCCTTCGACACCAGCCCCGTGGGAGCCGCAGCGTGACCAAGACTGTTCTGACCGTCGACGATTCCCGCACCATGCGCGACATGCTGCTGCTGGCCTTGCAGGACGCCGGCTACAACGTCATCCAGGCCGTGGACGGCGTGCATGGCCTTGAGGTGCTGGCCGCCAACGGCGCCGACATCATCATCACCGACATCAACATGCCCCGGATGGACGGCTTCGGCGTCATCGAGGGCGTGCGCGCCGACCCGAACCACCGCCACACGCCGGTGCTGGTCCTGACGACCGAGAGCGACGCCGAGAAAAAGGCCCGCGCCCGCGCCGCCGGAGCCACCGGCTGGATTGTAAAACCCTTCGACCCGGTCAAGCTGGTGGACGCCGTCCGCCGCGTGGCCGCCTGACCCAGAGGCTTCCGTGGACGCATTCGAAGCGATCAAGGCGACCTTCTTCCAGGAATGCGACGAACTGCTCGCCGACCTGGAAGCCAAGCTGCTGGTGCTTGAGTCGGGCCAGACCGACAGCGAGACGATCAACGCCGTCTTCCGGGCCGTTCACTCGGTGAAGGGCGGCGCCGGCGCCTTCGGTCTGGACGCGCTGGTCCGCTTCGCCCACGTCTTCGAAACCCTGCTGGATGAACTGCGCGCGGGCCGCAAGCCCTGCGACGAGGTCACCGTCCGCACCCTGCTGCGCGCCTCGGACGTGCTGGCCGACCACGTCGCCGCCGCCCAGGGGCACGCCCCGGAGGTCGAGGAAGCCCGTTCCGCCGGTCTGGTCGCCGAGATGGAGGTCCTGACCCATGGCGAGGCCTCGGTTCCCGGCGCCGCCGTCGAGGAGGAGGATGACTTCGGCTTCACCCCCCTGACCGTCGGCCTGGCCCCGCTGCCCTCGCTGGACCTTCCGCCCCTCGACCTTCCGCCCCTGGCCGCTCCGGCGGCTGACGCGGGCTGGCGCATCGTGTTCCGTCCGCACGGCGCCATGTACGCCAACGCCAATGAGACGGGCCTGCTGCTGCGCGAACTGGGCCGTCTGGGTCCGATCACCGTCTCGCTGGACGACAGTGCGGTCCCTGCACTCGACGCCCTCATCGTCGAGGAAAACCACCTGATCTGGACCATCGAGCTGACGGGTGAGGCGACCGAGGCCGCCGTCCGTGACGTGTTCGATTTCGTCGAGAGCGACTGCGACCTCAGCATCACCGCCCTGGGCGCCGCCGCGACCTCGCCGGACCTGCCCGATTTGCCGTCGTTGACTGCGGCCGCGCCGGCCCCGGCTGATCTGGATATCTCGGCCCTGCTGGCCGCCGCCGCTGCCGCGCCCGTCGAGACCCCTGCTCCGGCTCCGGTCGCCATCGCGCCGGTCATCGAGGCCGCCGCCGCACCGGTCGCGCCTCCGGCTCCCGCCGTCGCGCCCACGCCCCCCGCTGCGAACGCACCCGCAGCGCCCTCGGCCCCCGCCGCTCCGGCCACCATCCGGGTCGATCTCGACCGCGTCGATCGCCTGATCAACGCCGTCGGGGAGCTGGTCATCCAGCAGGCCATGCTGGCCCAGCGCGTCGCCGAAAGCGGCATGGCCGCCCGGTCGTCGGCGGTCATGATGGGTCTGGAAGATCTCGAACTCCTGACCCGCGAGATTCAGGACAGCGTCATGGCCATCCGGGCCCAGCCCGTGAAGTCGGTCTTCCAGCGCATGCCGCGCCTCGTCCGCGAAGTCGGCGAGATGACCGGCAAGAAGGTCCGTCTGGTCACCGCCGGCGAGGACACCGAGGTCGACAAGACCGTGGTCGAACGTCTGGCCGAACCGATCACCCACATGCTGCGCAACGCCATCGACCACGGGCTGGAAACGCCCGCGGATCGCGAGGCCGCGGGCAAGTCGCCGGAAGGCACGGTCCATCTGGCCGCCCTGCACCGCTCGGGCCGCATCGTCATCGAAATCTCCGACGACGGCCGCGGCATCAACCGCGAACGGGTCAAGGGGATCGCCGTGTCGCGCGGTCTGATCGCCGAAGACGCGGTCCTGACCGACGACGAGATCGACAATCTGATCTTCCTGCCGGGCTTCTCCACCGCCGAGACCATCACCGATGTGTCGGGTCGCGGCGTCGGCATGGATGTGGTCAAGCGCTCCATTCAGGCGCTGGGCGGCCGCATCACCATCAGCTCGGTTCCGGGCAAGGGCTCGACCTTCACCCTCAGCCTGCCGCTGACGCTGGCGGTGCTGGACGGCATGGTCGTCGGCGCCGCCGAACAGACGCTGGTCGCGCCCCTGTCGAACATCGTCGAAAGCCTGACGCCGCGCGCCGATGACGTGCACTACGTCGGCGGCCGTGACGCGGTCATCCGCTTCCGCGAAAACTTCGTGCCGCTGGTCGACGTGGCCCAGGTGATGGGCTTCCGCGACACGCCGGTGACGCCGGGTCAGGGCGTCGCCGTGGTGGTCGAAACCGAATCCGGCGCTCGCGCCGCCCTGATGGTCGACGCCATCCAGGGTCAGCGCCAGGTCGTCATCAAGAGCCTGGAAACCAACTACCAGCAGGTGCCCGGCGTCGCCGCCGCCACCATCCTCGGCGACGGCCGCGTCGCCCTCATCCTCGATGTCGACGCCATCGTCGCCAACGCCCGTCGCCGTGCGGCGGGGCCTGAACTCAAGCTCGCGAGCTGATCCATGACCGAAGTGCAAAACAACGCCGCTGTCCGTGAACTGATCGCCTTCCGTATCGGCGAGCAGGAGTTCTGCGTGGATATCATGTCGGTCCGCGAGATCCGGGGCTGGACCCCCGCGACCCCGCTGCCGCGTTCGCCCGGTTACATGAAGGGCGTGATCAACCTGCGCGGCGCGGTCCTGCCGATCGTCGACCTGGGCGCCCGCTTCGGCCTGCGCACCTCCGAACCGACGGCCCGCCACGTCATCATGGTGGCCCACATCGGCGGCCGCACCGTCGGCCTGCTGGTCGACGCGGTTTCGGACATCATCCAGCTGACCGAAGGCACGGTCCAGCCGACCCCGGACGTCGCCAGCGATGACGTTCGCACCTTCGTGAAGGGCATCTTCGCGCTGGACGGCCGCATGATCAGCCTGATCGAACTCGACATGATCCTGCCGGAAGCGGAAGCCGAAGCCGCATGACCTCCGCCGCCGGGGCGCCGTCGATGGTGGAGGGCGAGTTCGTCCTCACGCCGGAAGACTTCCGCCATATCGCCCACACCCTGCATTCCTACGCCGGCATCGCGCTGGGCGAGGGCAAGGCCGCGCTGGTCTACTCGCGTCTGGCCAAGCGCCTGCGCGTGCTTGGCCTGCGGAATTTCCGCGAGTACTGCGAGCTGATCGACGGCGTCGAGGGCGTCGATGAGCGGCAGCTGATGACGGCGGCCCTGACCACCAACGTCACCCGCTTCTACCGCGAGCCGCACCACTTCGATCACCTGCGCGACCGGATCATGCCCAAGCTGGCCGAGCGCGCCCGCGCCGGCGGCCGGGTCCGCCTGTGGTCTGCCGCCTGTTCGAACGGGCAGGAGCCCTATTCCATGGCCCTGACCGTGCTCCAGACCCTGCCGGAAGCGGCCGAGCTGGACGTGAGGATTCTGGCCACCGACATCGACCCCAACATGGTCGTGCAAGGCTATGAGGGCGTCTATTCCGAAGAGGCTCTGGAGCCCGCGCCGGCCACCCTGTGGCGCAAATATTTCGACCGCGCCGACCGTGGCCAGTGGGTCGCCGGACGCCAGCTCAAGCAGCTGGTGACCTTCAAGGAGCTGAACCTGATCGGTGACTGGCCGATGAAGGGCAAGTTCGACGTCATCTTCTGCCGCAACGTCGTCATCTATTTCGATGACGCCACCCAGGAGCGTGTCTGGAACCGCTTCCTGCCGCTGATGAACCCGGGCGGCACCCTGTATATCGGCCATTCCGAGCGCGTCTCCGGGACCGCCGCCGCCCGCCTGCAGACCAGCGGCCTGACCACCTACCAGCTGGGAGCCGCCGGATGAGCGCCGCCCCGGTCAGGGTCCTGGTCGTCGACGACAGCCCCACCATGCGCGGCCTGCTGACGGCCGCCCTGCGCCGCGATCCCGAGATCGAGGTCGTCGGCTCGGCCGCCGATCCGCTGGAAGCGCGCGAGGCGATCAAGCGCCTGAACCCCGACGTCATCACCCTGGACGTCGAAATGCCCAACATGAACGGGCTGGAGTTCCTCGAGAAGATCATGCGCCTGCGGCCGATGCCGGTGGTCATGGTCTCGACCCTGACCCAGAAGGGCGCCGAAACGACCGTGGCCGCGCTGGAGGCGGGCGCCGTGGACGCGATCGGCAAGCCCATGGACGGCACCCCCGCCGCCGTCGCCTTCGCCGAACTCAACATCAAGGTGAAGGCCGCCGCCCGCGCCCGGGTCCGCCCGCGCGGCGATGTCCCCGCCATTCATCAGGCCCCGGGCGACTACCGCCCGGACCCGAACCTGATCCTCGCCATCGGCGCATCCACCGGCGGCGTCGAGGCGCTGCTGACCGTGCTGCAGGGCTTCCCGGCCAACTGCCCGGCGACCGTCATCACCCAGCACATGCCCGCGACCTTCACTAAAAGCTTCGCGGCGCGGCTGGACAAGGTCTGCGCCCCGACGGTCACCGAGGCCGAGGACGGCGCGCCGGTCATGCCCGGTCACATCTACATCGCCCCCGGCGGCGAGGCTCACCTCGAGGTCTCCGGCGCCGCGCCGCGCTGCCGCCTCAGCCGGACCGAGACCGTCAACGGCCACCGTCCGTCCGTGGACGTCCTGTTCAACTCCGTCGCCCGCCTGAACCGCCCCATGACCGGGGTGATCCTGACCGGCATGGGCAAGGACGGCGCCAAGGGCTTGCTGACCATGCGCCAGGGCGGCGCCCACACCCTGGGCCAGGACGAAGCCTCGTCCGTCGTCTACGGCATGCCGCGCGCCGCCCAGGAGATCGGCGCCGTCGAACGCCAGCTCCCGCTTCACCGTCTCAGCTCCGCCATTCTCGACGTCTGCGCCGCGTCCCCCCGCGCCGCCCCGACCGCTGCCTGAAGGAATACGTATGCCCGCCGCCGCCGCCCTCCATGTTCTCGTCGTCGATGATCAGCAGACCATGCGCTCGCTTGTGCGCAACAGTCTGCAGCAGCTCGGCGTGCGCGAGATCCGTGAGGCCGCCGACGGCGAGATCGCCCTGCGCGAGATCGTGACCCGCCCGGCCCATCTGGTGATCTCGGACTTCAATATGCCCAACCTGGACGGCCTGGGCCTGCTGCGCGCCATCCGCGCCCACCCGCCGATCCAGACCACCGCCTTCATCATGCTGACCGGCCGCGCCGACCGCGAACTGGTCCAGCGCGCGGTCCAGTTCGGCGTGAACAACTACCTGGTCAAACCCTTCACCGTCGCCCAGCTGAAAGAGAAGCTGGAAGGCGTCTTCGGACCTCTGACATGAGCCCCGCGCAGTCGTCGGATCGCGGCGAGATTCGCATTCACGTCGGTCAGGGCGAGCACCACATCACCGCTGATCCCGCGGTCATGCTCACCACGGTGCTGGGCAGTTGTGTCGCCGCCTGCCTGACCGATCCGGTCGCGGGCGTCGGCGGCATGAACCACTTCCTGTTGCCGGACGGCGCGGGGGCGGGCACCGACGCGGGCCGCCGCTACGGCGCCTATGCGATGGAGCTGCTGATCAACGACCTGATCAAGGCGGGCGCCCGTCGCGAACGCCTTGAGGCCAAGCTGTTCGGCGGCGGTCGCATGTTCGACAGCCTGCGCGACGTCGGCATGGCCAACGCCGAGTTCGCGGAACGCTTCCTGCGCGATGAAGGCATCCGGGTCGTGGGCGGCAGCCTGCGCGGCGCCGGCGGCCGTCGTCTGCACTACTGGCCGGTCAGCGGTCGCGCCCTGCAAAGGGGCGTCACCGACGCCGCCACCACCCCGCCCGCGCGTCCCGTGCCGGCGCCGCCCCCGGTCGCCGCCGGCGGCGATCTGGAGCTGTTCTGATGCCCGCGGACGCGTCCTCCCTGCTGGCCGCCCTCGCCGCCGAGATCGGCGACGTCCGCTCGGGCGTGGACCGTGTCTCGGGTCTGCTGTCCGATCTCGTCCGCCGTCTGCCCGCCGAACACCGGGCCGAGGCCCTGACCGACGCCCAGGCGCTCGATGTGCTGATCCAGCGCCTCGATGCGGTCTCGGGCGTGCTCAACGGTCTCGCCTCGGGCCAGACCTCCGCCGACGCCGTCTCCACCGTCCTGCTCGCGGACATGGCCGGGCGGCTGAACGGTCGCCAGCCCGCCCGCGCGTCCGCGGACGCCGGCGACCTGCATCTGTTCGACTGACGCCATGGCCGCCTCCTCCAACGCCCGCGTCAATCTGGAGCACTCGACCGTGCTCCTGATCGACGACAACCCGAAGGCGCTGGATATGCTCAGCTCGATCTTCCAGGGCTTCGGCGTCAAGCAGCAGATCAAGTGCGAAAGCGCGGTCGATGCGGTGGAGATCCTCAAGCGCCAGCCGGTCGATCTGGTCCTGGTGGATTGCTCGATGCCGGAAATGGACGGCTTTGAGTTCACCCGCTGGCTGCGTCGCGAGATGCCCGCACCGGCCAAATACACCCCGGTGATCATGCTGACCGGTCATGCGGCCCAGTCCAGCATCCAGAAAAGTCGTGACTGCGGCGCCAGCTTCGTGGTCGCCAAGCCCCTGACCCCCGCCGTGCTCCTGCGCCGCATCCTGTGGCTGGGCGGTGATGAGCGCGAGTTCGTCGAGTGCGAAAGCTATGTCGGCCCTGACCGTCGGGTTCGCAATTTCGGCCCGCCGCTGGGCCAGCCGGGGCGTCGCTCGGGCGACCTGTCGACCCACGTCGGCGAACCCGCCGAGGCCAATATGGATCAGTCCGATATCGATATGCTGATGAAGCCGATGCGGGTGTCGCTGTGAGCGAAGTCCGTACCCTGAAAATCCAGAGCCCCCTCGCCAGACAGCTGGCCCGTCCCGGCGGGCGCACCATCGCCGACGCCCAGCGTCTGGCCGAGACCGGCCTGCAAAGCCACAAGGCCGACATCATGGGCGATCTGGGTCGCCTGATCGGTCAGCTGGAGACCCTGTGCGTCGAGGCGACGGCCGAAGGCCGCGACCGGGTCTATGTGCTGGCGTCGGCCCTGGTCGATCTGGCCGGCTTCTTCGACACCGGCCCGCTCTACACCGCCGGCTACAGCCTGTGCGACCTGTCCGAGCGCATGCAGGCGATGGGCGTGTGGAACTGGCCCGCCGTCGAGGTGCATGTGAAGGCCCTGCGCCTGATCCTGACCGGCGGCTGCAAGACCGGCGCGGAATCCGACGTCCTGCTTCAGGGCCTGAAGAGCGTGCTCGGGGCCTTCGCGCCCGCCTAGGCGAACCGCGCCTTCAGCTCGCCCTTCACCACCTTGCCCGCCGCGTTGCGGGGCAGGGGCTCGTTCAGGATATGCACCTCGACCGGGGTCTTGAACGCCGCCAGCCGCGACGCCGTCAGGGCCTTCAGCGTATCGGCGTCCACCGTCTGTTCGGGAGCCAGCGACACCACGGCGACCGGGACCTCGCCCAGCACCGGATGCGGCTTGGCGATCAGCGCCGCCTCGGCCACCGCCGGATGCTCGAACAGGATCGCCTCCACCTCCTGGCAGTAGATGTTCTCCCCGCCCCGGATGATGATGTCCTTGGCCCGGTCCACGATGAAGCAGAAGCCTTCCTCATCGATCCGCGCCAGATCGCCCGTGCGCACCCAGCCGTCGACGAAGGTCTCGGCCGTCGCTTCGGGCTTGTTCCAGTAGCCCTTCACGATGTTCGGCCCATAGGCCAGCAGTTCGCCGACCTCGCCCGTCGGCAGCTCCGCGCCGTCCGGTCCCACCACCTTGATCGCGCTCACCGGCATGGCCGGGCCGCAGCTGTCCGGGCGGTTCACATAGTCCTCGCCGAAGTGATGGGTATGTGTGGCCGAGGTCTCGGTCATGCCCCAGCCCGAGCCGGGCCGCGCCGTGGTCCGATCGTCGATCTGGCGCACCAGATCGGTCGGCGCCGCCGCCCCGCCATAGGTCACGGTCTCCAGGGACGACAGGTCGTACCTGTCCCGGTCCGGGTGTTGCAGCAGCTGGATAGCCACCGTCGGCACCCCGCCGATCAGATTGATCTTCTCCCGCTCGATCAGCATCAGCGCCTCCGCCGCGTCGAACCGGCGCTGGCAAACGAGCGTCTGCCCCGTGACGAGCGCGGGCAGCAGCAGGGCGTTGCAGCCGGTGGTGTGGAAGAATGGGATCGACACCAGCCCGACCTTGGGCGGCGCGGTCGGGTCCATCGCGGGCGGCGTCTCGCCCCGGCGCACGAAGGCCCGCACCAGCGAATACAGCCCGGCCATCACGCCGCAACCGGCGTTCCGGTGGGTGCCCAGCGCGCCCTTGGGGAAGCCGGTCGTGCCGGAGGTGTAGAAGATCGCCGCCGGGTCCTCGGGGTCCAGCGGCACGTCCGGCATCTCGCCGGCCGGCAGATCGGGCCAGGCGTCCGGCGAGCCGATGACGGCTTCCAGCGTCCCGACGCGCGGATCGCCCGACGCCTCGCGACCCCGGCACACCAGCACGTCGGTCAGGTCGGTCAGCTCCGGCAGGTGCGGGGCGATCCGCTCCAGTCGCTCGCCGTCGACGAGGACGACGGTGCTGCCTGAATCCTTCAGACCGTAGGCCAGCTCCTCGCCCGACCACCAGGCGTTCAGCGGCGTGACGATGGCGCCCAGCAGACCGGCGGCGAAGAAGCTGACCGGCCATTCCGGCACATTGCGCATGGCCACCGCGACCCGGTCGCCCTTCTTCACCCCGCGCGCCTTCAGGTCCGCCGCCAGCGCCAGCGTCGCACGCGAGAAGGCCTCGAACGACACCCGCTCGTCGCCATAGACGATGAAGGTCCGCGCCCCCCACTGCCGCCCGGCCATGAAGGTGTGCATCAGGGTCGGCGGGGCGTTCTTCCAGATCTTCGTCGGGCGCCCCTCGATGGTCGTCTCGACCACTTCGAAGATCGAGCCCGGCGCGGTCAGGGCGGCGGTCGCCTGGGCGAGAGTCAGCGCGGGCCACGCGCGGGCGGCGGCTTGGTCGGTCATGGGCGTTTTCCTTGGTCCGCCGCTTTGCGCGGTCTGGTCTGACGCCACAGTGATCCCGTTTTCGCCGGGTGATCAAGGTTCAGTTGGTCGCAGGTCGCCGTCAACCCGCCGGCGCGGGGGCCTTGCGCTCCGGCGCCTCTCCCCGGGGGGGGGGTGGAGCGAGGCGCCGGACCGCTTCATGCCGCACAGACCTTCTCAGGAGACGCGACGGCCCGCGCGGCATGGCCGCCGACCCGGAGCCCAAAGGTTCGGGTCATCGGCGCGCGCGACCGGAGTGCCGATACTAAAACCGGTCGCCCGCCCTTCATAAGCGAGGCCGTGCCCCGACACAGCCTTCACTTTAGTTATAGACACCGGTGACATTCGACCGTCCGGTGCGGCTCGTCCTGCACAGCGAGCCCGGCGCGCGGCGCCGGGCTCGACAGGCTCATGGCCGGGATCGGGGGCAGGCCCGGCGGTGAGGCGGTTACGCCTGCGGGCGGGTGCGCTCCGCCGAGCCTTCGGCGGAGCCGCCCAGCGCGACCGAGGCGCCCGAACGGCTGGCCGAGGCCGCCGCATCGCCCGAACCGCTGCCCTGGGCCTGACGGCGCGGAGTGTTCACTGCGCCTGAACCGGAGCCGGCGGCGCTGCCCGAGGCTGAGCTGTTCAGCGCGCCGTTGGCGGCCGCGGTGCCGCTGTTGGCGGTGTTGCCCAGCGCCGTCTGACCGGCGGCCGAGGCGCCTTCGGCGGTCGAACCCGCACGGGTCACGCCCGCGGCGGCTTCACCCTGGGCGCGGGCCGAGGCGCGTTCGGCGCGAGCAGCGGCGGCCGCCGCACGGCGCTCGGCGCGGGCGCGGGCCTGTTCGGCGCGGCTGGTGGTCTCGCCGATCCGGTCACGGGTGAACGAACCGTCCACGCCGCCGGTCAGGTTGCCCGAGCCCATGCCGCCCACCGAACCGCCGGCGCCGCCCACCTGTCCGCCCAATCCGCCGGTCAGTCCGCCGGTCAGGCCGCCCGCGATCTGGGCGTTGGCGGCTCCGGCTCCGGCCAGGGTCATGGCGACGGCGGCGGCGGTGATCATCAGGGTCTTGCGCATCGTATCTCTCCTGCGAAAGGTGCGGGCGATATCGCCCTCGCAGAGTCCAACGACGGGTCGATCCGGATTCATCCCGACCCCTGAAAAAAGTTCTGAAAAAAGTTCAGCGGGCCAACTGGCCCCGGGCTCCGACCGCCGCCGGGGCGGTCCTCAGCGTCCCGGCGACCACGCCCCGCCCGTACACAGGATCGGCGCCCGGCGCGCCTTCGTCGGTCGCCGTGCGGGCCAGCGCTTCCACATCCCCGCCGTTTCGCGCCAGCAGCCCGGCCACCAGCGGCGCCGCGAACGACGCCCCCCTGACCGCCACCCAGCCTCGCCCTCCGGCGGCGGCCATGTCCGCGCCCGGCGCGGCGAAGTCCACCTGCGGCCCGCGTCCGGCCTCGGGCAGCACCCGGTTGCGCGCGTTCACCGCCGTCACGCCGATCACGCCCGGATAGCTGGCCGGAAACAGGGGCGGGGCGGCGGGGCCGTCGTTGCCCACGGCGGCCACCACCGTCATTCCCCTCTGCCGCGCCCGCGCGATCGCTGTCTCGATCAGGCCGTTGCGCGGCCCCACCAGACTGATGTTCACCACCCGCACATTCTGGCCCGACAACCAGCTGAGCGCCTGCGCCACCGCTGTCGCCGATCCTCCGGTGGCGGCCCCGCCATAAACGTCCGCCGCATACAGGCTCGCCCCCGGCGCGGCGCTGTGAAAGCCCTGCCCCCGTCCGACCAGCAGCGAAGCCACCGCCGTTCCGTGCGCCGCCGGCCGCGCCGTCCCGACAAAGCCGCGCGTCTGAATGTTGACGCCCGCCAGCGCCGGATGCCCCGCATCCACGCCTGTGTCGATCAGCCCGACCCGGACCCCGCCGCCCTGAAGCGTGGAGGAAGGCGTGGGCTCCATCACCGGGGCGGCCTCGGCCTCGGCCTCCATATCCCCCGCCGGGACATAGACGTGGTTGAAGGCGAACTCTCCGTCCGGCGCCAGGGCCTTCAGTCGCGCCATCGCCCTGCCCGGTGACATCCGTCGCGGCGGGGCCAGCACCACGGTCGTCAGGTCCAGCTCCTCCAGCCGCTCCTCGCGGATCACGGTGAAACCCTCGGCCAGCGCCGCGCGCCGCGCGTCGGGGCTCAGGGTCACCGCCACGATCTCGCCTCGCACGACGGCCCATCCGTCCGGATCGCTCTCCAGCGCCCCGTCCGACCGTCGCACCAGATCGCGGAACCGCGCCGGGACCTGCAGCGCGCCCTCGATCCCGTCGCGCGCCTGACCGGTCAGGCGATCCACCTCGCCCGGCAGTCGGCCCGGCAGGTCGCGGGCGCCCGGCAGTGAAGGCAACCCGCCGCCTCCGGGCAGGCCGATCTGCGCCGAGGCCGGTCCCGCGACCAGCGCCGCGGCACATCCCAAAAGGATCAGAAAATGAGGCCTCATCGGCGGCTCCAACGTATGAAACGGATGAAAGGCCATTGGCGACGGCCCGACAATGGATGAAACGTCAGGGCCGGGACGTTTCATCCCGCATGAGCGGAGTATCGACTTGGACGCATTCCAGACGGGACTGGTGGAGCTTCTTCCCCGGTTGCGCCGGTTTGCGCGCGCCGTCTGCCGCTCGGACGCCGATGCGCAGGATCTGGTTCAGGCCACGGTCGAGCGCGCGCTGCTCAAGCGCTCCGGCTGGACCCCCGGCACCCGTCTCGACAGCTGGGCCTTCACCATCATGAGACGGATCCACATCGACGACGCCCGTTCGAAGGCGCGCTGGGGCAAGGTCCTGTCGCCCGAGGACGATCTCACCTCCAATGTCGCCGACGCCGCCCAGGCGGGCGAGGCCCTGCGCGCCGACGCGCTCGCGGTCCAGGCCGCCGTCCGCAGCCTGCCCGATGACCAGCGGCTGGCCGTGGCGCTGGTCCTCATCGACGGCCTGTCCTACGCCGAGGCCGCCGGTGTGCTGGGCGTCCCGGCGGGCACATTAACCAGCCGACTGGTGCGTGGACGGCAGACCCTTCTCCAGACCCTTGCCGAACAGGGCGTGACCGCATGACACTCTATGACGACGAAACCCTGATGCGCCGGGTGGACGGCGAACTGACCCCCGATCAGGGCGCGGCCATCGACGCAGCCGCCGCGTCAGATCCGGTCCTCGCCGACCGTCTCGCCGCCCTGCGGAGCCTGCGCGCGCTGACGGAGGGGGCCTTCCCCGCCCGGGTCGACCCCCGCGACGACGCCCTCGCCGCCCTGATCGCCGGGGCTCCAGCCGTCGCCGCGCGCGGTCCGTCATGGGCTGATCGGCTCAAGGCCGCCTTCGCCCCCTCGCTGCTGCCGGTGTGGGGCGCGGCGGCCGCCGCGGCCTTCGTGCTGGGCCTGATGGTCGGCGGCCCGGGAACGGAGCAGGGCTTCGTCGTCGGTCCGCAAGGCCAGATCGCCGATGCCGACCTCACCCGCGTGCTGGACCAGCGTCTGGCGGGGCAGGGCGCCGACGCCGAAGGCCGCGCCGTCGGCCTGACCTTCCGGGACGCCGAAGGCCGCTGGTGCCGGACCTTCAGCGCCGGTTCGGATGGCGTCGCGGGCCTCGCCTGCCGCGCCGACAACCGCTGGGCCGTTCAGGCTCTCGCCCCGTTCAGCGCCGCCGGTCCGGACGCCATCCGCACCGCCTCCGCTGACATTCCTCCTGTGATTCTGGCCGCCGTCGACGCCGCGCAGGCCGGAGACGTCCTCGACGCAGCCGCCGAAACCCGCGCGCGCGACGGCGGCTGGCGCTGACGCCGATCCCGCGCGTGCCGCCGGATCACTGACTGTTCCGGAGAAAATGGCGTACCCCGGGAGGAGTCGAACCCCTGACCCCTGCTTTCGGAGGTTCATGGTGCCCTGCGGCCGTGGTTGACGCGCGTCAGCGCCGCGTGACAACTTTCGATTGCGCACACCTTGAGCCGGGGGGCTCCATGAGACATCTGCTTGTCGGTCTGCTGATCGGCGCCCTTCTGGCGTCGTGCGCCAGCGCGTCTTCCGGCGCCGCCCAGTTGGCTGCCGACCCGGAGGCGGCTGCTCGGGCGCACGATCTCGCGCTTCGCACCGTTGAAGCCTCCGAGGCGTCGGCCCGGTGGGCTTTCGCCCAGTTCATCGTGGCCGCGCTCGGTGTGATCGGCGTGGTGGTCAGTCTGTTCTGGACCGCTCGCGCAGTGAAACACGCCAGCGATGCCGCAAGCGCCGCGCAGGCGCAGATAGCGACCGCGCGGGAAGAACTCACCGTCGCCCAGCAGGAACTGTCGCTCGCTCAGCAAACCCACGAAGACTTCGTCCTCGCCACTGAACGACAGCTCAGGGCCTATCTGATCGCGGCGATCGGTGAACTGAAGATCTGCAAGGCAGGAGCCCCGGTGCGTTGGCGCATACCCTTGCGAAACAACGGCCAGACGCCTGCGAAGAACGTGCGGTTGCACACCTCGGTGATCTATCACCGCCTCGCTGATGCAATTCCGGACGATGTTGACTACGACCGGACCTTCGAAGGCGCGATCATCGGCGCCGGCGAGGAGCGTAGCTTCAGCTTTGAGACCCCGTTCACGCTGACCTCTGCACAGATGAAGGAATTGAACGCCAAGAAAGCCTGCATCCTGGTGCGATGCATAACGCACTACACCGACGTGTTCAGCGCGGATCGAACGACGACCTTCGCCCAGCACTTCTGGGGCACCGGCGAACGCGGATCCCACACAACCGAGTGCGTCAACGACTTCACCTGAAAATATCGCCGCGCCCGGCGACGAATACCGGCGCCGTCCGAACGGTGTGGAAAGGAAAATGGCGCACCCGAGAGGATTCGAACCTCTGACCCCTGCCTTCGGAGGGCAGTACTCTATCCAGCTGAGCTACGGGTGCGTCTGGCGGCGCGAACGCCGGAGGCAAGGCCTCTACAGCAGGACGGCGCCGCCCTCAATCCCGAAAGCACGACGAGGCCCGGCGCGCCGCTTGGCCCGGGCGGCGTCCGGCACTAGCGTGCGCCCTCGCTTCGATGGGAGGACCCGATGCGCGTCGCCATTCTCGCCCTGCTCTGCCTTGTCGGGGCCTGCGCCTCGGCGCCGTCCGCCGGAACCGGTCCGGGCGGAGACACCCTGGACGCCATCGCGCGGGACTATGTCGCCCTGACGCTGGAGATCGGCGAGCGCGAGCCCGGTTATGTCGACGCCTACTACGGCCCGGCCGAGTGGCAGGCCGCGGCCCATGCCGATCCGCGCACCGTGCCCCAGCTGATCCAGGGCGCCGCGACCCTGACGGAGCGCCTGAACGCCGTCTCCGTCGCCGGGGCTGAACCCGCCGTGCGTCAGCGCAAGGCCTATCTGCTCGCCCACGTCTCGGCCGCCTCGGCCCGGCTGCGCATGCTGTCCGGTGAGAAGATGAGCTTCGCCGACGAGGCCGAAGCCCTGTTCGGCATCCGCCCGGAGCTGCGTCCCCTGTCGTCCTTTGATCCGGTGCTGGCCGAGATCGACGCCCTGATCCCCGGCCCGGGCGCCCTGACCGACCGGGTGACCGGGTTCCGCTCGCACTACGTCATTCCGCGAGATCGCCTGCAGGGGGTCATGGACGCCGCCATCGCCGAGTGCCGC
Source organism: Brevundimonas sp. M20 (assembly GCF_006547065.1). NCBI lineage: Bacteria > Pseudomonadati > Pseudomonadota > Alphaproteobacteria > Caulobacterales > Caulobacteraceae > Brevundimonas > Brevundimonas sp. M20. The sequence continues at coordinate 147,748 of NZ_CP041243.1, forward strand.
GCCCGCACGGCCCGCCACATCACCCTGCCCGCCGACGAGAATTTCACCCTCGCCTTCGTCGGCGACAAGCCGTGGTCCGGGTATAATTATTATCAGGGAAACTCGCGGTCGAAGATCGAGATCAACGCCGACTTCCCCATCTACACCGAGCGGGCGATCGACCTGGGGTGCCACGAGGGCTATCCCGGCCACCACGTCTACAACGCCCTGCTGGAGCAGACCTTCGTGCGCCGGCGCGGCTGGGTGGAGATGAGCGTCTATCCGCTGTTCAGCCCCATGTCCTTCGTCGCCGAGGGCAGCGCCAACTACGGCATCGACCTGGCCTTCCCGGGCGACGAGGCCGCCCGCTTCGAGCGTGAGGTGCTGTTCCCCCTCGCCGGTCTGGACCCGGCGACGGCGGCGAAGAAGGCCCGGCTCGGCGCCCTGATCCGCCGGCTGGGCCGCGCCGAATACACCATCGCCGACGACTACCTGTCCGGCCGGGTCGGGCGCGAGGAGAGCATCGAGCGGCTGATGAAGTACAGCCTCGCCGACCGCGCCAAGGCGACCCAGCGGCTGCGCTTCATCGACACCTACCGCAGCTACATCATCAACTACGGCCTGGGCCGCGACGTGGTTCAGGCCTGGGTCGAGCGGCAGGGGCCGGATCACTGGCGGGGCATGGAGACCCTGCTGTCCAGCCAGATCCTGCCCGTCGACCTCGACTAGTTGATGACCCGGCCGTCCTGGCCCAGGCCGCGCATGAAGGCGGTGAGTCGGGCCAGGGCGCCGAGGTCGCGCTCGTCCGTCCGGCTGCCGGCGCGCATATTGTCCAGCAGCACCTCCAGCATCATCACCGCGTGCTCGGGCGTCTCGGGCTTCTGATCCAGAATCTGGGCCTCGGCGCGGGCGCGACGCAGTTCGTCGCTTTCGTCAGGGCCGCTGGACTGCGTCCAGATCGACCAGGCTTGATGGATGTTTGTCTTGGGCATGGGATCCGCCCTCCCGGGCGAAGCGTCGCGCGGCCCAGGCTTCCCAGGCGCCGACGAAGAAAGTGATACAGATGAGCAGCCACACCTCCATCCGGATGGTGACGGCCGTCCACACGAAGTGCCGGCCGTCGGCCAGCAGGGGGACGAGGTGGGTCAGGACCGAGATCAGCTGGAAGCCGGCGAGGGCCGTCAGCCACCAGCGGTCCCGCGCGTAGGTCAGCCACAGGATCGCGATCAGGAAGACCAGTTCCAGAGCGGCGATGCCGGCGCGCCAGGTGCCGATCTGGAGCGGCTCGAGGAGGGGGACCAGCACCAGCAGAGCCAGCACAAGCACCCCCACGAGCCGTTCTTCCCAGCCGCCGAAACAGAACAGGGCCAGCACACCGACAAGGGTGACGCCTATGATCGCGAAGGTCAGCACGCGCCGGGAGCGATCAGACCGCGGCCAACCGGCCCTGGGGCTTGGTCGTACCGATCTCGCCGTCGTCCGGCTTGGTTTCGCCGGGGGCGAGCAGGGTGTGGTTCAGGCCCATGCGACGGGCGTCGCGCAGGGCGTGATTGTGCGCCTCGACCAGTTCGCCGCGCGCCTCGGTCAGGGTGTGCAGGGCCTTGGCCGCCGCGCTGAAGGCGCGATGTCCGGCGCCGGCCGCCAGACCCGCGCTCATGCGGCCCGACAGGGCGTGGGAGATCATGTCGGCCAGCCGGGCGCCGGCGGCGTCGATCATGTGTTCGGTCTCGCGGAGGTCGAGCGCGACGGCGCTGGCGAACTCGTCAGGTTTCCGGGCGATGTTCATGGATGTCCTTCAGGGATCAGGGATTGCCACCTGTCGGCGCGAAGGAATCCGTCCCCCCGAACACCAGTCCGACCAGTCCCGTGAGAACGGTCAGAACGAGCAGCCCCGCCAGGGCCCATCCGAAGATGGCCATGGTGCGAACACGCAGGGAGCCCGGCGTCCGCCACCGTCCCAGCCGTGTATAGAGCCCGTAGAGCCCCTCCGCGGCCGGAGCGGTCGAAGCGAGGGAACCGGCGACCCGGTCCGCATCGACGCCCTGATCAGGCGCTGAAACGGGCCCCGGCGGTATGGCGTCCGTCGCGTATGACGCGTCAGACGCCAGTGCGCGAAGCGCGGCCTTCCGGGTGCTGACCCCGAACTTCCGCAGGATTTCGCGGAAATGCTTGTCGACCGTGTTCTCCGAGATGCCGAGCGCGCGCGCGATCTCCTTGTCGGTCATCGTGGCCGACAGGCGCAGGCATTCTTCCTGCCTTTTGGTCAGCCGTTCCGGCATTCCGTACTCCCCTTCCGCACAGCTAAGGCGGTTAGGTCGCGGTCGTCCAGAGTCTTGATTCTTCAAGCGCCTTTCCCGAGCGATGGATAATGCTCGAAGTTAACGCCCGGGAACGGCCTTCGGTCGCCGCTCCCGCTACGATCCGGCTAGAGGCGGGCTGTCAGCGACAGGCGGAAAGACCGGGGCGCGCCGCGCGAGATCCACAGCGCGCTGTAGGAACTGGCGGCGTAGTCCTCGTCCAGCAGGTTGTCGCCTTCCAGCCGCACCGAAAGGTTTCGGGTCAGGTCCCACTCGCCCGCCGCCTTCAGTTTCCAGTAGGCGGGCAGGCGCACGCCGTTGGCCTCCAGCGACCCGGCGCGTTCGCCCACATAGGCGGCGCCGGCCGTGACCGACCAGTCCCGTCCGCCGGGTTGGCTGAAGCGCCCCACCACGAACAGGGCGCCCGAATGCTCCGGCACGTTCAGGACCGTGTCGCTGGCGAAGGCCGCGTCGTCCGCCTCGGCCTCGGTCCAGGCGTAGTTGCCGATCACCTGCCAGGACTCGCCCAGCGCCAGCGACCCGTCCAGTTCGATCCCGCGGGACGTCAACCGGCCGACCGGCGCCAGGAAGTTGGGGTCCACGGGATCGGTGGTCAGGATGTTGGTCTTCTCGATGTCGAAGAACGTGGCCGCCAGATCGAGGCCGTCCCAGGCGCCGCTCAGACCCAGCTCCCAGCCCTCGCCCGTCTCGGGCGCGAATCCCTGTCCGGTCCGCCCGGTCCCGGAGTTCAGAACGAACGAGCGTCCGAACCCGGTGTGCAACGCCAGCGCGTCCGTCAGCTGATAGCGCGCCCCCACATGGTAGTTGACCGGACTGTCCGCCGCCTCCCCGGTCGCGCCGGTGCGGTTGTTCCGGATGGTCTGGCTGTAGTCGTCATACCGCACCCCGGCGTTCAGGCTCAGCCGGTCGTTCACCTCCCACAGGTCCGAAACATAAAGGGTGACGACCTCGCGCTTCTCCAGATTGTCCGTGAACGGCAGGGGTGTCGGCTGCGGTTGGCCATAGACGGGAGTGTGCACGTCCACCGCATAGGGGGCGCCGGCGTTCGGATTGATCCGCAGCCATTTCTCCCCGTACTCCAGCCGATAGGCTTTCAGCCCGACGGTCGGGCGATGCACCCCGGCGCCCGTTTCGATCCGGCCGTTCAGCTCCATCCGCGCCGACAGGTCGTCGACCGAGAAGTCGCGACCCCGCCGTTGCCGCCACAGCTGGTCCCCGACCAGCCGCGAATGGTCGCTCGACAGCCCCTTTAGCGAGCCGGTCCGCCACGCCAGTCCGCCGTTCAGGCTCCAGTCGTCGTTCAGCCAGTATTCGCCCGATAGCTGATGCCGCTCGTTACGGAACTCGGTGACGCCGTCGGCGGGCTCGCCGTAATAGTTGGTGCGGGGCAGGGCCAGGGCGTCGCCGTTCAGGGCGGGAACACCCCGGTCGAACAGGGTGTCGAAGGCGGTGATCTCGCCCACATAGGTCAGCCGCAGATCCGCCGTCGGCCGCCAGGTCAGCGACGGGGCGATGACGCTGCGGTCCAGCCCGACATGGTCCCGCCAGCCGTCGCCGGTCTCGCCGACCAGAACCAGCCGCCCGGCCAGCGTTTCCGAAATCGGGCCGGTCACATCCAGTTCGCCCCGTCTCAGGCCGAATGACCCGACCGTCGCGGTCAGGCTGGCCTCCGTCTCGAACCGGGGCGTCTTCGACACGATGTTGACCCGTCCCGCCGGGTCGATGTCGCCGAACAGGGTGCCCGACGGGCCTTTCAGGATCTCGATCCGTTCAGCCGTCGCCGGATCGCGCGGCGGGGCCATGCCCCGGTTGGCCAGAAAGCCGTCGACGTAATATTCGGCGCCGCCGTCGGGTGTGCCGAGGAAGCCCCGGATGGCGAAATTGTCCATCACCCCGCCACGGTTGTTCTGCTGGCTGACGCCGCTGACCAGTTCCAGCGCATCGGCCAGCCGGGTCGCGCCCACGGCCTCGATCAGGTCCGACTCTATCGACCGGCTGGACTGGGACATGCGCTCGGTCGGGCCGCCCGCGCCCAGGGTCGCATCGCGCGGCGTCCGGCGGCCCAGAACCACGATCTCGTCCAGCGAAGCCGCCTGTTGGTCCGGGGTCGGAGCATCCGGCGCGGGGGATAGCGCAGCCAGCAGGCACAGACCCGCGCAACTCGTCAGCAGGGACAAGGGAAACTCCATTTGTAATGTTATTACGTAACGGCTAGACGCTCTCCCATGTCGCTGTCAACCGCCTCGCTTCCCGTGCCTCCCGCCGGTCCGGTCACCGCCCGCATCGCCTCCATCGACGCCCTGCGAGGCTTCGTCATCCTGCTGATGCTGGTCGATCATGCGCGGGAGTTCTTCTTCTTCCACGCCCAGGTCAGCGACCCGATGAGCGTGACGGAAACCTCTCCGGCCCTGTTCTTCACCCGCCTGTCGGCCCACCTGTGCGCGCCGATCTTCGTCGCCCTGACGGGGCTCGGCGCATGGCTCTACGGGTCGAAGAAGGGCGGACCGCCCGCGGCCTCCGGCTTCCTGTTCAAGCGGGGTCTGTTCCTCGTGGTGCTGGAGCTGACGGTCGTCAGCTTCGCCTGGAATTTCGACCTGACGCCGCCGACGATCTTCCTTCAGGTCATCTGGGCCATCGGCCTGTCCATGATCGCCCTGTCAGCCCTCGTCTGGCTGCCGCGTCCGGTCCTGATCGCCGTCGGCGCGGTCATTGTGCTGGGCCACAACCTGCTCGACCCGATCACCTTCGCGCCGGACCAGCCGGGCCATGCCCTGTGGGCGATCCTGCACGACCGGGGCTTCATCGAACTGCCGTGGGATCAGCGCATCCGCACCTCCTACCCCCTGCTGCCCTGGATCGGCGTGGCGGCGCTCGGTTACGGGATCGGCCCGTGGTTCGCGGGCGAGGCGGGAACGCGTCGTCGTCGTCTGATCGGTCTGGGCCTGGGCATGCTGGCCCTGTTCGCGGTCCTGCGGGCGATCAATGTCTATGGCGAGCCTCTGCCCTGGTCGGTCTATCCGGATCCGCTGCACACGGGCATGAGCGTGCTGAACCTGACCAAATACCCGCCGTCCGCCGACTTCCTGCTGCTCACCCTCGGGATCGGCGCCCTGTTGCTGGCGACGTTCGAGGCTATATGGCTTCGCCTGATCGGCCTTCTGTCCGTGTACGGAAGTGCGCCGCTGTTCTTCTACCTGATCCACCTCTACGGCCTGCATCTGGCCTACAAGGCCTGCCTCGCCGCCTTCGGCCCCAACCATGGCGACAGTTTCGGCGTGCCGAACGTCGCATGGGTCTGGGGCATCGCCGTCGTGGCGGCCATCCCCAGCTGGTTCGCCTGCCGCTGGTTCGCCGGGATCAAACGCCGGAGCGGTCGGTGGTGGATGAAGTACCTCTAGGCAATCGTCAGGGGACGACGCCGGTTACCGGGCCGACCCCGTCATCATCGTCCTCGTCTTTCGGCAGTGGAATTTCCCGTTGGGGCCGCTCCATGGCCTCGGCGTCCCGGCGCAGGTGCTCAAGCTCTTCGCTCAGCGGGGTCTTCGGTTCGGTCATGGCCGGCTCCTTCTACGACCCTGACTCAATGATCGGGACGGACCCGGCGTTCCGTCATGACCCGGGCGTCGCCGCTGATCCGTCCAGTCGAATATCGCGACCCGCGGCCAGACCCAGACCGCCCAGCACAAGACACAGCAGCAGGCAGGTCGTCAGGGAGGCGGTCCAGCCGCCGGTCCAGTCATGCAGGGCGCCCGCGACCAGCGGCCCCATCGCGGACAGCATATAGCCAAGCGACTGCACCATGCCGGACAGCCGGGCGGTCTGGCCGGACGAGGTCGTCCTCAGGCCGACGAAGGCAAGCGCCAGAATGAAGGTCCCGCCGTTGGCCAGGCCGAACAGGGCGACCCAGAGGGCCGCCAGCGACGGCGCCGCCAGCAGCCCGAGAACTGAACCCGACATCAGCACCGCCAGACCGGCGGCCAGCCCGCGCTGATCCTTCAGCCGCTTCACCAGCGGCGCCAGCAGCAGCCCGGGGAAGGCCGTCGCCACCTGCATCACCCCGTGCAGGGCGCCGGCGGTCTCCGGCGCGAACCCGCGCGAGATCAGCATCGACGGCAGCAGGGCGACCAAGGCGTAGTAGAGGAAGGAGTTCATCCCGAAGAAGACGGTGATCTGCCAGGCCAGACCCGACCGCCAGAGGGAGACGGCCTCCGTCGGTTCCGGCGTGGCGGCGGCCGGTCCGGTCGTGCGCCGCAACTGGGGCAGCCACAGCAGGGCGGCCGCGACGGGCAGGGCGATGAAGGCGCCCAGCGACGCCTGCCAGTGGAACGCCTCTGTCAACGGCACCACCACCGCTGAGGCCAGCCCGGACGCCAGTCCCATGGTCAGTGCATACAGGGCCGTCAGCCGGGGGATCTGGTCAGGGAAGTCCCGCTTCAGCAGGCTGGGCAACAGGGTGTTGCCGATGGCGATGCCGGCGCCCAGCAGGGCGGTGCCCGCATACAGGCTCCAGACCGGTCCGACGGACCGCGCCACGATCCCGCCGGCGATCAGGGCCAGCGCCAGAAACAGGGTCCGCTCCAGCCCCAGCCCGCGCGCCATCCCGGCCGCGAAGGGCGACACCAGGCAGAAGGTCAGCAGCGGCAGGGTGATCAGGGCGCCCGCCGCGCTCGCGCCCATGCCGAACGCGCCCTGCAGGACGTCCAGCACCGGCCCGACCGCCGTGAACGGCCCTCTCAGGCAGGCGGCGAACAGAAGAATGCCCGCGATGATCCATACGGGGGCGAGGCGGTGGGAAGCGGACATGGGCGAGCACGGGGGGAGGCGACGTCGGGGGGGAGGCGCCCCTTCTGGACCCCGCCGCCGCCCCGGTCCAGACCGCGCCTCCCCTTGGGCGCGCCCTAGCGGTTGTCCGGGTCCGGCCCGACGCCGAAGCCCTGAACCCGCCCCGACGGCGCCAGCGCTACGGTCAGCAGGCGGGTGTTCCCCTCCGGCCCGACGCGATAGCCGTATCGTCCGCTGCCGTCCGGCCGGGTCAGGTCCTGCACGAGGATCATCGGCGCCTCGCGCCAGCCGGCGGGCAGGGAGCCTTGCAGCTCCTGCGCCAGTTCGGGGCTGTGCTCGTAGGGGCTGCCCTCGACGAATTCCGCCTTCAGATCGTCGCCGTCCGCCGCCTTCGCCAGGAAGGTCCGCACCTTCCGCGCCCGCGCCGCGTCGTCTGGCAGGGCCGGGGCCGGTCCGGGCATCAGCGTGGGATCGACCAGTCCCGCCACGATCCGCGCGATCAGCGCCGGGTTTCCCGAAGTGTCCAGATTGGCGAACACCACCACCGTGACGCCCCGGTCCGGATAGCGCGTCATGCTGCTGGTGAAGCCCTGCCAGGACCCGTTGTGCATGATCCGGCGCGTGCCGCGCATCGTGTCGATCTTCCAGCCGAAGCCGTACCGTCCGGGGTTCGGCGTCCCGTCCGCCAGAGGCTGGACGGTCCACATTGTCGCCAGCGAGGCCGGCGACACCAGTCCGCCCTCGACCAGCGCCCGCTCCCACCGGCCCATGTCCTCGACCGTGGTGTAGATCGTTCCGTCGGCGGTCGAGTTGAAGGTCGGCGACACCCAGGCCTGGTTCCTCAGCCGTCCGGCGTGCATCTCATAGCCCGAGGCCCGGCGCGGGATCACGTCCGTGTCCGAGATCACCCGCGTCGCGCTCATCCCCAACGGGGCGAAGAACACCTCGCGCAGATAGTCGCCGTAGGGCTGCCCCGTCACCCGGTGGATCAGTATGCCCAGCAGCACATAGTTGGCGTTGTTGTAACTCCACTGGCTCCCCGCCTCGAATGCGTTCGGCAGGGCCGCGATCGCCGTCGCCAGCTCGCCCTCGGAGTAGTCCCGGCGGATGTCGAACGGCCCGCCCGGCCCGATCAGCTCGGGATTGTCATACGAGCCGATGCCCGAGGTATGCGACAGCAGGTGCGCCACAGTGACCCCGTCCCAGCTGGCCGTCGCCTCGGGGAAGTAACGGCTCAGCGGCGCGTCCAGCGCCACCTTGCCCTCCTCGGCCAGCTTCATGATCGCCGTCGCCACGAACTGCTTGCCCAGCGAGCCGGTCTGCATCCGCGTGTCCGGCCCCATCGGCGCGGCCCACTCCACATCGGCCAGCCCGTAGCCCTTCATCAGCACCGGCCGCCCCTGCAGATAGATCCCCACCGCCAGCCCCGGAACCCGCTGCCGCTCCATCTCGGCCAGCACATAGCGGTCGATCTCGGCCTGCTGCGCGCTGCTCAGGATCTCCACCTGCGCCGCCGGAGCGGGGGCGGAAGCCGCCTGCCGGGCCGCCGCCTGTCCCGCCCCCAGCGTCATCGCCACCGCGACCACCACCGCCGCCCTCTGCCAACCCGCTCGCATACGCGCACCTTTTCGCTACAAATGTAGCGCTACACTTGTAGCGAATATGGTCAGTATTGTGGCGCTTACAGCTGCGTCAGCCGGGGCCCCTCCCACCGGGGCCGCGACAGCTCGGTGATCGCCCAGACCAGCGCATCGGCCCGGTCCGGCGAGCGCCCGCCGGCGTCGTCCGCGCCCAGCCCCAGCAGCTCCTCCTCCAGCGCCTCCAGCCCCGCCGCATGCGCCACCCGCCCGTGTTCGTACAGCGCCGCCACCGGCTCGGCCCGCGTCACCTTGCCGGTCGTCGCATGCACCCGCCGCACCGGCGCCGTCAGGCCGCAGTTGCGCAGCACGGACTCCCCCATCGCCCCGCCCTGATTGGTCTCCAGCACCACGCGCGTGTTCGGGTCGACGGGGCGCCAGTCGTCCACCGCCGCCTTCACCCGCCCGGCCCAGCCGTCGGGCGACAGCCCCGCCGCCGTCCGGTCCTCCAGCACCACGAACCGCCGCCCGACCACCCCGGCCACCACGATCCCGCACGCGTCGCGAGGCCGCCCCGTCAACGTCCCCGCCGGCGGATCGACGGCGACAACGATGCGCTCCAGCCGTTCTCCCTCCCCGTTCGGGGAGGGTGTCGGCGCAGCCGACGGGTGGGGGCGGCTCCGCGCCACCCATTCCTCGCCCAACCCCTTCGCCCGCTCGATGTCCTCCAGCCGGAACAGCGCCCCCTCGGCCTCCAGCAGCTTCCCCTCCAGCTCCTGCGCCGCCCGTCGCGTCCCGCCGTACAGATCCTCCATCGCCGTCAGGAACCCCGGCGCCAGATGCGCCGCATTGGCCTTCGTCCCCGCATGTGTCCTGACGCACCCCGCCTCCGCCAGCACCCCGCGCATCAGCCGCCCCGGCTTGGGCGTGGTGGTGAGGACAAGTTTTGGGGCGCTACCGCTCGCAACGCGGTCGCTCGCTGCTTGAGCGCGGTTCGGCTCGTCGGGATCAGCCTGCGCAACGCGCCAGGACGCGTCGGGTCGAGAAGGCGGAGCCTTCTGACCGCGGCCCAGCATAATGGCCGCGTCGGGTCGGGAGGTCCCCGAAGGGGCCGACGGTCCGCGGCCCCACAAGGAATCGCTCGCCCGCACTGGCCAGGGCAGTCTGAGCCCCAATCTCAACATGGCGAGCGTCTCCTCCCCATAAAACCACGCACACACCTCATCCCCCCAGGCCGCGTGGAACTGCGGCCCTCTCAGCCGCTGCGGCTCCTCGGCCGAGAAGACCAGCCCCACCGCCCCGCCGGGAAACCGCAGCCGCCGCCGCGACGGCTCGTAGGTCGCCCCCGACCAGTACGGCAGGTTCAGCAGCCCCGACGGCCCCTCGATCATCACCGCCCGCGCGTCATTCAGCGTCGGCGCCACCAGCGCGATCCGCCCGCCCTCGCCCAGCCGCAGCGCTGTCTCCCACACCCATTCCGCCCCGGCCCGCGTCTTCCCCGCGCCCCGCCCGCCCAGAAACACCCAGGTCCGCCAGTCGCCCGACGGCGCCCGCTGGCCTTCATGCGCCAGCTCGGCCCACGCCTCGCGAGCCAGTTCCGCCTGAGACAACCGCTCCAACGCCTCTCCCTCCCCGTCCCGGGGAGGGTGGTCGAGCGCGGCGAGACCGGGTGGGGAGGGCTCCGCGAGCGCCCCGTGCGTCTCACCCCGTCCCCTACCCACCGCTCACCTCTCCCTCGTCAGAGGGGGAGGGGGACCGCCCGAAGCCCTCCGGGCGAAGGGGGGTGGAGGGGTCGGCGCCCCGCCGCGCCCTCAGAAAGTCCAGCGCCGCCCGCCGCCCCCGCGCCATGCCCGCCGCGTCCGCGCTTCCATCCCCGGCCATGCCGGCCACCCCGCGCGCCAGCCGCTCCAGCGTCCCGGCCAGCCGCGCATAGGTATAGGCCCGCGTCGGCTGCGCATCCTTCAGCATCAGGATCGCCGTCTCCGCCGCCGCCCGCGCCGCCTCGGCCAGCGACGCGTCGTCGTTCAGGGCCGTGATCGGCGCCTCCGCCGCACACCCGCGCCCCTCCCGCACCACCGCTTCCCGCACCACCGCTTCCCGCGCCGCGTCGTCCAGCGCGCACGGCTCCATCCACGGCCGATCCTTCCGCAGCAGCCCGGCCTTCCGCGCGTGGGTGTAGATCGTTCGCTCGGTCGTTCCGAACCGGACCGCCAGCGCCTTGGCCGTCGCCCCGGCCTCATACAGCGCCAGCAAGTCGCCCCACGACTTCGGCGTCAGCCGCCCATAGGGCTTCCGCTCCCGCCCCGTCGGCCCATTCCCCGCCTCACCCGTCCTCGCCCGCGCCATCGCCTCTCTCCCGGGCTCCATGCCCGGCGACAATTATCGACGCCCCCGAAGACCCCGCCGGCAAATGGCGAACTGTTTTTTACAAGCCGCTGATTTCCGGGCGGTTCGACTCAGAATTTCGGCCGAACTTCCGGATGTCCTCCCCCCCCTCTGCGGCGAGGGGGACCCTTCGAAGCCCGCAGGGCGAAGAAGGGTGGAGGGGCGCCCGCCCACACACGGTCTCCCGTCTCCTCCCCATCGCCCGCGATGGGGAGGGGGACCGTCCGAAGCCGCGTCGCGGCGAAGGAGGGTGGAGGGGCTCCTGAAGCCGCACGGGCGCCGTTCCTTCCCAATCGCCCGAACCGCCCGATTGTTTCGTCCCTGCAATCCGGGCGCAAAGCCCAACCGGCAATCGCGCGCCTTTCCGCAACGGAGAGCCTCATGCGCCTGATCCTGCCCGCCTTCGTCATCGCCGCCGTTCTGCTGGTCTCCGGACCGGGCCGGGCGCAGGATCCAACTCCCTCTGACAACCCCGAAATGGCCGCCATGCTTGAGGCCGATCAGGCCGTGCGTCACGGCATGACCCCCGAACGCCTCCGCGACCGCGCCTTCCTCCAGAACATGATCGCCGAGGACGCCGAACGTCGCCGCCGCACCCGCGCCCTTCTCGAGGCCGGCGCCCTGCGCACGGCGCGGGACTACCGCGCCGCCGCCTTCGTCTTCCAGCACGGCTCCACGCCCGAGGACTATCTGCTGGCCCACAGCCTCGCCGTCGCCGCCCTCGCCCGGGGCGACAGTGAAAGCGCCTGGATCGCCGCGGCGACGCTTGATCGCTATCTCCAGATGACAGGCAAGGCGCAAATCTACGGCACCCAGACGCGAAAGACGCCCGACGGTCCCCCCACGCTCGACCCCTATGATCGCGATCTGGTCCCGGACTCGCTCCGCACCGCGCTGGGCGTTCCCCCACGGGCCGATCAGGACGCCCGCCTCGCCGCCCTCAACGCCGCCCCCGCCCCGCCCGTCCCCGCCCCGCCCGCAAACGCCAATGGCCCGGACGGTTCCTGACGCGGGAACAGACCGCCCGTCATGAACACCGCATCCCCTCCCCACGACGTGGGGAGGGGACCCTGCGAAGCCCGCAGGGCGAAGACGGGTGGAGGGGCATTTCCTCCCCCACCGGGTGAGGGGGACCGTCGGCGAAGCCGAGGGTGGAGGGGCGTCCGCCCACACACGGTCTCCCGTCTCCTCCCCATCGCCCGCGATGGGGAGGGGGACCGCGAAGCGGTGGAGGGGTTCTTGAGGTCGTCCCGCCGTGAGGTTGGGTTGCGTTGGATCGTCCGCTACGCGCGAATAGTAGACACTCGAGCAAGATCGCGAACCGGCCATTTGCCTTCGATCATTTGGCATTCTGATAGCCGTTAGAGATATTTACGATCACTACGATGGTAGACGCGTACTGACCGCCTATTCATTAGGAACGAAACTGAGGAGGCTTCATCTGGCGAACGGGCCTTCCTGGACTGTAATGCCATCAGGGTCGACTGTCAGATGGAGACTAAGTCCCCCTTGAGGCAAGGGTGAATCGAAATATCGCGCCCGCACTTTTAAGCGCGCGCGTACTCCGAACCGTGCTGGCTCGAGGTAGGAAATGGACAACTCGTACAGGTCTGGAAAATGGTCGTCGTTCAAAACCTTTATCAGCGGCCAAGGATCACGCAACTCGATCGCGTCTCTGCGAAAAGCACATCGAAGAAGCCAGGCGAGATACGCCTGCTTGGGCTGGCCACCCATCGCTCTCGATACTCGCCGAAGCTGGGCCGCGACCACGATCCAGAGGTTGGGACTGTCGGTATCTAGCGCCATCACATCACGGCACGTTGCCCACAGTTCGCCATAGCCCAGCTGGCCAACGATCATCGTTAGGTCCGCGCGTTCGCTCACGACGACGGTGTGGACGTCAGTCACGTCCATATCAAGACTTGGCGCGAGATCAGACTTCAGGGGCTCGCGTTTTCGGCCGTCGTCCCCGACAAGACGGACCGGGGTGTCATTGAGAAGCAGCGTCGTGTGTCCCCTCCGGCCTGAAATCGTGAGACCACGACGGCTGAGTGAAGCCGCTACAGTGTCCGTGTAAAACGCTGCACTGGTATGACGAAGGCGGCTTAGGTCGCCGAACACGCCAATGTCAAATGGAGTTCGTGACCAGTGCGGGACGAACTCTAACACGGTCCTACCGCGTAGCAGGCGTTTGGCCACGGGATCGATACCTACGCCGTGCCGACGACGGGGATGCAAGGGGGCCACCAAGCTCATGTTGCTGACCGCAACTCCCATGATCGCCATGCGGTCGAAGACCTGCGCGGCAGCATCCACTTGACGATCGGGACCAATGCCTCGCGCTCGCACAAAGAAGGCGTCCTCTCCTCGGAAGAGCCGCTCGCGATCGTGCCAAAGCTCCCAAAGCACGCCCAAGGCATCAACGCCTTCTGGGGGCAGCACCCGCATGCGGGATCGATGGACCCGAGACACCCTTGGGACGCTCAGCACCGGTCCGATCACTGGCATCGTCCATCGGCGTTCCATGGCCCCGGCAAACGACCTTTCGCTCTCCATGATGACCATAACGTAAGGGTGATCGCGCGCCTTAAGCGCTGCGGCGACGGCTCGTGCGGCTTGGGACACGCCTTCCCATGCCAAGACGATGATCGGGCCGTTCTGCTGCTCCGCAGCGCTGAGGAAAGCCTCTCGATCTTTTTCATCGTGGAGATACGGCGTGAGAGAGCGCAGACGGTCGAACGATGCGGGTTCAAGGTCCGCCTCGCTCACATAGACCAACGGGAACATCGAAAAGGCCCAAGGCGGGGCCTCTGCGACCTCGTCTATCCTCGTTTCGACATCATGGCGGGCGTGGTCGATATCAAGATTTGGCAGGATCATGCCCCGCAGATCTTGCCCCCGAACATCAACGCCCTTCAGGGAGGTTCCGATATAGAAGGTCGCGGGATCACCCCCCGCCAGCTCGGCAAGGGCGCGGAGATCGCCCGTTTCCGCCTCGAGCAACCGCGCGAGCGTCTCCTGAAGCTGATCCGAGCGCGACATCAGAGACTTTCGGCGAGAACCACCGCGAGCGTCATTCTGGCGAATGGATTGGACATGTCGCCATCCGCCCCTTCGAGAAGACGTTCCTCAAACAAGCGATTTCGCAGGTAAGCCTCCGCCGCCGCCATGCGGTTACGGTGTTGGGGATTGAGTTGGAGAACCGACCACTTGGCCTCGTCAGTCATGACGATGTCAGTGATGATCAAATCTTCCCTACGACATCGGACTTCGACGCGGATCGAGGGTGGTATATGGCGATCCCGATCGACGCGCATATCGACGACAGTTAGTCGAGGTTCCTCCTCGCTGCGCCAAGGCTGGCCGACAAGCTCGTCTCCTATCGCCGGAGTGATTGTCCAACGGTGCGACGTGCCGTCCTCGTCCAGTCCATGAACCACCATCATCTCCCGTAGCGCTTCCGTGACAATCACTGAGGTCGCGGCCTTGGCGGACGCTGCCGCTGACGCGTCGAAATCCAAACCGGCTTCCACCCCACTCGCGCCGAGCTTGAGCTTTCCGCCCGCGGTGGTCGAGCCCTGAAGATCTGTCTCGCGCGTCTGTGTGGCTACGCCCTCGCGGGCCCGGGTGTCGCGACGTACACTTCGGGGATCAACCTTAGCGGGCTCGCTGGGCGGGATGACGATCACCACCTCTGCCTGCTTGAGCATAAGGCGGAAGCGGACTTTATCCGTGGCCTTTCCGCCGATCCTTCCTGCGGTGAAAGCGACGTTCACATGAAGATCCGCGCGCTCCGTAGCGCCATCGAACTTTTCATGCCACGCCTCGAGGGTCACGATCTCAGCCAAATTACGAATTTGGTTCGCCATCTCACTCCTGTCCCGGCATGTGCTGAGTGGCCGGATTGGTCATAAACCGAGTTCACTGTGCACGGGTCGGAGAGACGGGGGGCTTTTTTCTCGGAACCGGCTGGTCTGTTAAGGCAGAGAGCGCCGCGAGAAGAACGCTATGTTCTTGGCGGTCTATATCCTTTTGATGCAGGTCAGTGGTCGTCTCGCCTTTACGCAGAATGAAATTTCGCTCTGTTGACGCTAGGCCTTTGAGCATTTCCAACATCGTGGCATCGCCACGGTCTGGTTTTGCCAGTTTCACTTCGCTGTATAGCTGGATGGCCAGCAACTTCGCTTCAACATTGGTGAGTTCATTGTGGAAGTATCGGCTCTCACTCAGATTCCGTCTGTAGGTAGAAAGAAAGAAAAACGCGAAGACACTTGCCGTAAGCGATAAGAATGCTCGGGCGCCTGCAACCGCCCAGAACATCGCCGGATCGGCGGCACGGGGAGGCAGGAATACCGAGATCACGAGAATGGCTAGCGCCAACAAGGCGCCGCCGCCGCCGATGATCAGATTGAGATTGGCTTTTCTGTCTTGGTTCTGGATTTCCAGATCAAGGCGCACAGAAAGCTCGCGAGCAAGCTGTTCCGAAGGCGTTTCCCTTTGCGGGATTGCTTCTGGGCGCTCAGCTTCGCGTTCGGAAGCTCGGGGACCAGATGCGATGCGAGGCTCGTGCGGACCAGATGTGACCATCGAGAAGGGATTCAGCGTCCCATCGCGGAGATAGCCGAGCGCGCTAAAAGCAGAAGCGATCATGGCGCTCGAAAGACCAATGACGCCGATTGAGAATCGAAACTGTGCGACGGCCCAATCATAAGGCTCGCCCCACAGCAGAGTAATGATGTCTTGGGCCAATGGGATCAGTAAGGCCGAGAGGGCCGCGACAATGATCAAGGCGCCGACACTGACCGCACGGCGGCGCCGGCGCATTACGACCGGAGAGATCGCCTCTCGCTCTGCCAAATTCTCTTTTGGTTCCATTGTGTCTCCCCCCGCCGCCGCATAGGCCACAATCGTCACACCAAGACAATCTTCACGGGAAGGGGGCGGGCGGAATTCGCCTTCGTGTGCGGATGATTCTACAAAAAAGGCGCCCCGGTCTCCCGGAGCGCCTTCTTCGTTCTCAGCCTGTAACGGCGGAGCGGTGCGGACTTAGAAGTCCATCCCGCCCATGCCGCCCATGCCGCCGCCCATGTCGGGGGCGCCGGCGCCGCCCTTCTTGGGGGCGTCGGCGACGGCGGCTTCGGTGGTGATCAGGATGCCGGCCACGGAGGCGGCGTCCTGCAGGGCGGTGCGGACCACCTTGGCGGGGTCGATGACGCCCATCTTGACCAGGTCGCCGTACTCTTCGGTCTGGGCGTTGAAGCCGAACGAAGCGTCCGTGGACTCCAGCACCTTGCCGACGACGATCGAACCCTCGACGCCCGCGTTTTCCGAGATCTGACGGATCGGAGCCTGCAGGGCGCGACGGATGATGGCGATGCCGGCGGTCTGGTCGGCGTTGTCACCCTTGACGTCGGCCAGGATCTTGGAGGCCTTCAGCAGGGCGATGCCGCCGCCCGGGACGATGCCTTCGTCAGCCGCGGCGCGGGTGGCGTTCAGGGCGTCGTCGACGCGGTCCTTCTTCTCCTTCACCTCGACCTCGGTCGAGCCGCCGACGCGCAGGACGGCGACGCCGCCGGCCAGCTTGGCCAGACGTTCCTGCAGCTTCTCCTTGTCGTAGTCCGAGGTCGTGGCTTCGATCTGGGCCTTGATCTGGGCGACGCGGCCTTCGATGTCCGCCTTCTCGCCGACGCCTTCCACGATGGTGGTGTCGTCCTTGGTGATGGTGACCTTCTTGGCGCGGCCCAGCATGTCCAGGGTCACGTTCTCCAGCTTGATGCCCAGGTCTTCCGAGATGACCTGGCCGCCGGTCAGGATGGCGATGTCTTCCAGCATGGCCTTGCGGCGGTCGCCGAAGCCCGGGGCCTTGACCGCGGCGACGCGCAGGCCGCCGCGCAGCTTGTTGACCACCAGGGTGGCCAGGGCCTCGCCCTCGATGTCCTCGGCGATGATGATCAGCGGGCGACCCGACTGGACCACGGCTTCCAGGATCGGGAGCATGGCCTGCAGGGAGGACAGCTTCTTCTCGTGGAGCAGGATGAGCGGCTCCTCGAGCTGGGCCTCCATCTTGTCGGCGTTGGTGATGAAGTAGGGGCTCAGGTAGCCGCGGTCGAACTGCATGCCCTCGACGATGTCGACGGTGGTTTCGGCGGTCTTGGCTTCCTCGACGGTGATGACGCCGTCGTTGCCGACCTTGGCCATGGCTTCGGCGATCAGGCCGCCGACTTCGGCGTCGCCGTTGGCCGAGATGGTGCCGACCTGGGCGATCTCGTCGTTGGAGGTGACCTTCTTGGAGCTGGCCTTGACCTCGGCCAGGACGGCGGTGACCGCCTTGTCGATGCCGCGCTTCAGGTCCATCGGGTTCATGCCGGCGGCGACGGCCTTGAGGCCTTCCTGCACGATGGCCTGGGCCAGGACGGTCGCGGTGGTGGTGCCGTCGCCCGCCTTGTCGTTCGTCTTCGAAGCGACTTCGCGGATCATCTGGGCGCCCATGTTCTCGAAGGCGTCTTCCAGCTCGATTTCCTTGGCGACCGAAACGCCGTCCTTGGTCGAGCGCGGGGCGCCGAACGACTTCTGGATCACCACATTGCGGCCCTTCGGCCCCAGCGTGACCTTCACGGCGTTGGCGAGCACGTTGACGCCGCGCAGCATCTTGTCACGGGCGTCGGTGTTGAACTGTACGATCTTGGCGGCCATTGGCGGCAGCTCCTGTCTTGTATGAATTTCTGGAGTTAGGCGATCAGACGCGGGTGCTTACGAGAGCACGCCCAGCACGTCCGATTCCTTCATGATGATCAGGTCTTCGCCATCGATCTTGATCTCGGTGCCCGACCATTTGCCGAACAGGATGCGGTCGCCGGCCTTCAGTTCCAGAGCCTGGACAACGCCGCTGTCGTCACGGACGCCGGCGCCGACGGCGACGACTTCGCCTTCCTGCGGCTTTTCCTTGGCGGTGTCGGGGATGATGATGCCACCCTTGGTCTTGGATTCTTCTTCAACGCGCTTCACGAGCACGCGGTCGCCGAGCGGACGAAACGCCATTTGATGTATCTCCCTTGAGAAGTTCGAAGCCCCCGGGCGCGGCGTGCCGTTTTGGCAGCCGACAGCCACGAGTGCTAACGCGAGCGGGAGGTAGGGCGGCGGCTCGTGAACGTCAAGCGGTGAGGTGCTTGTGACGGGGGGTCAGTCCGACGCGGCGGCCAGGGTCCAGGCGGCCTCGACCTGGCGGGCGAACAGGGGGCGGGCCCCGCGCACGCGGGTGCGCCAGTCACGACCGCGGGCCTGCTGGCCCAGCAGATCGCTCAGTCCCCCACGGACCAGCACCAGCGCCTCATCCGAGCGGGCGCGGTTGATCAGGAAGCCGGCGTACTGCTCGGCGCCGGACAGCGCGGTGGCGTGGGCGGGGGGCAGGTGGGCCGCGGCGATGGCGCGCGCGCGCTGGTACTGGGCCTCCGCCTCCGGCGCCCGGCCCAGCCGGTCCAGTACGGCGGCATAGCCGGTCAGGGTGTCCAGCAGATCGGGACTGTCCGCGCCCACGCCTGCTTCATAGACCGCCAGTCCTTCCCGAAACGGCGCCTCGGCCTCGGTCCAGCGGCCCTGATCGGACAGGGCGTAGCCGAGATTGGCGCGGGCGTTGCCGGTGAAGGGATGGTCCGGCCCGACGATGTCCAGCGCCAGCTCGAGCGCCCGTCGGAACGGCGCCTCGGCGCGTTCGCCCTGTTTGGTCACATGCAGATACCAGCCGTAGTTGGTCAGACACTGGGCCAGCAGGACCGGATCGTTCGCCTTCTCCGCGATGTCCACGGCGCGGACATACAGGGGCTCCGCCTGATGCGCCCGCCCGGTGCGGCGCAGGGAGTTGCCCAGGTTCGACAGAACAATGGCGACGTGGAAGTCGTCCGGTCCGTACAGTACTTCATACATGCCCAGCACCTGCCGGTACAGCGGATCGGCCTCGGCATGGCGTCCCTGCGCGGTCAGGGCGTTGGCGACAAGATTCAGGCTGTCGGCGGTCTTCTCGTGCACCTCGCCAAGATGGGCGCGGCGAAGCTCCAGACTGGTGCGCGCCGAGGCCTCGGTTTCCTCGTTGCGGCCGAGGGCGTCCAGGGCGCGGGCGCGGTCATAGCTAAGGGTCGCCGCCTCCAGCGGGTCGGCGCCCGCTTCGCCCAGCAGGGCCAGGGCGCGTTCGATGTCGGCCAGGGCGCCGACATAGTCGCCGGTCTCCAGCTTCAGCCTCGCCCGTACAGCCAGCGGGTGGGCCGCAACCTTCGAATCCGGCCCCAGCCGGGTCTCGACCACCTCGACCGCCGCTTTCAACGCGACCACCGCGCCGTCGGCGTCACCGGCTCCGTAGCGTTCGACCCCCAGCGCGACCAAGGCTTCGGCGGCGGCTCCGGCATCAGTTTCGCGCCGCAGGATGGCGCTGATGGGATCGACTTCGGTCGCCGCGGAGATACGGACATCGGCCGGTGGGGCGACCGCGGGAGGCGGTGGAGGCGGTGGAGGCGGCGGCGGCGGCGGTGGCGGAGGCGGTGGAGGCTGTTGAACCACCTGCGCCGCGGCGGGGGCGGCGGCCAGCGTCAGCGCCAGTCCTGAAGCGGTCGATAGCATGATGATCGCCAGCAGCCGTTTCATGCCCGACCTCTCCCTTTCCGGGCATCAGCCGACATTACAGCGATTTATGCAAGGTGAACCGAAACTGAACGCCTCTCTCCCGGCCGGTTCAGGCTGCCACCGGCATAACGGTCCTCACACCCGGCGGAGACGCCGGTCCCGTTCGAAAGGAACCGACCATGAAGACGTTTTCGAAAATCGCTTTCGCCGCCCCGGCCCTGGTCGGCGCCATGACCCTGATGGCCGCCGCTCCGGCCGAGGCCCAGAGCCGTGATCGTGACCGCGACAACAGCGGTCGTAACGCCATTATCGGCGCTGTGGTCGGCGGCATCGCCGGCGCGGCTGTCGGTAACGGCGACGGCGCCTATGTCGTCGGCGGCGCCCTCGCCGGGGCGGCCCTCGGCGCCGCCGCCAGCAACAACCGTGACGATGACTGCGGCTATTATCGTGGTGGTCGCTGCTACCGGAACCAGGGTCACTGGGAACGCGAGCACGGCATCAACAGCCGCGACCCGCGCTGGGAGCAGCGTCGTGACTACCGCGAACACCGCCGTGATGAGCGTCGCGAACGCCGCGACTATCGCTACGATCGTCGCTGGTAACAGAACACCCTTCCGTCCGTTCGTGTGAATTGATCGGACGTGTGGGCGAGGAAGGCGGGTCTCCTGAAAAGGGGCCCGCCTTTTTCCCGTGTGCCGGTCCTCTGGCGTCCAGCATCGTCCCGGCGCAAGGTGCCGCCGTCAGGGAGGACAAAGACATGGCGGTTACCGGCATCGGCGGCTTCTTCTTCCGCTCGAAAGATCCCGAGGCCCTGGCGGCCTGGTATCTCGAGCATCTGGGCGTCGGTGCGCCTCCGGGCGTCTACGTCTGGGACCAACAGGCCGGGCCGACGGTCTTCGCCCCCTTCAAGGCTGACAGCGACTATTTCGCCGCCGACAAGGCCTTCATGCTGAACCTGCGGGTCGATGATCTGGATGGCCTGTTGGCGTCATTGCGTGCGGCGGGCGTTGAGATCATCACCAAGGACGAATGGGACGCGACGCCCGAGATGGGTCGTTTCGCCCGCATTCATGACCCCGAAGGCAACGCTATTGAGCTGTGGCAGCCGCCGGCGAACTGATCAAACCATCAGTCGCTTCATCAACTCCGCCGTCGACGGGTCGAGGCCGGCTGACGGCTCACCCGCCTCGACGTCCTTCAGGATGGTCTTGGCCAGAACCTTGCCCAGTTCGACACCCCATTGGTCGAAGCTGTTGATGTCCCAGATCACACCTTCGACGAAGGTCTTGTGCTCATAAAGGGCCAGAAGGGCGCCGACGGCTTCGGGGGTCAAGGCGTCCATCAGGATGGTGGAGGACGGGCGGTCGCCGGGGAAGGTCTTGTGCGGGGCCAGACGGTCCGCCTCGGCCTCCGACGCGCCTGCTGCGATCAATTCGGCCCGGGCGTCCTTCTCCGTCTTGCCGACCATCAGGGCCTGCGCTTGCGCCAGCGCGTTGGACCACAGAGGCGCGTCGCCCTCGCGGTCGTCCATCGCAGTCGCCGACGTATGGCCGACGACCACGAATTCGGCGGGAACCACGGTCGGCCCCTGATGGATCTGCTGGAAGAAGGCGTGCTGGCCGTTGGTGCCCGGTTCACCGAACACGATGGGGCCGGTGGCGGTGTCGACGGGCGTGCCGTCGCGCTTCACCCGTTTGCCGTTTGACTCCATCTCCAGCTGCTGCAGGAAGGCAGGCAGGCGGCGCAGGCCGTGGGCGTAGGGGGCGACGGTGCGGGCGTGGCGATCCAACCCCTCGATGTTGAAGACCTGCGCCAGCGCCAGCAGCACCGGTGCGTTCTTCTCCAGATCTGCCTCGGCGAAATGGTCGTCCATCGCGCGGGCGCCGGCCAGCACCCGCTCGAACACATCCCAGCCAAGCGCCACTGCGACCGATAGGGAGACCGCCGACCACAGCGAATAGCGACCGCCGACCCAGTCGCGGAAGCCGAAGGTGCGACCACAGCCCCAGTCCCTGGCCTTGTCCGGCGCGGCGGTGACGCCGATCAGGTGGCGGATCATCCGGCGCGGTGACAGGCTTTCGGCCAACCAGGCCTTGGCCAGTTCGGCGTTGGCCAGGGTCTCCTGCGTGGTGAAGGTCTTGGAGACGACCACCACCAGCGTCGTTTCGGGCTCCAGCCCCGCCAGCGCCTCGGCCATGTCGCGAGGATCGATATTGGCCACGAAGCGCAGGTCGATCGCCGGTTCCAGCGGCTTCAGCGCATCCCACAGCAGGCGCGGCCCCAGATCCGATCCGCCGATCCCGATGTGGACGATGGCCGTGAAGGGTTGCTTGGTCCCGCCGGTTTCGGCGCCCGAGCGGATGTCGGCGGCATATTGCGCCATGGCGTCACGGGTCTCGTCGACCTCCTTCGACACAGCTTCGCCCAGGGCGTGGAAGTCGGCCCCTTCGGCGGCGCGCAGGGCGGGGTGCAGGACGGCCCGGCCCTCGGTGTTGTTCACGGCCTCGCCGCCGAACAGGGCGTTGCGGCGACCCTCGACGTCACAGGCGCGGGCGACATCCAGCGCGGCCTCGAAGCCCTCGGCGCTCCAGGACTGCTTCGACAGGTCCAGATACAGGCCCGCCGCATCCACACTCATCCGGTCGATCCGGCCCGGGTCGGTGGCGAAATGGTGGACGATGCGCGCCCCCGCGTCCTTGCGCGCCACGGCGCGGAGAAGGTCGAGGGCTTGATTGCGGGCGTTCATCGGCGATCTCGGCGGCGGTCGGCGGGGAGTCGTAAACCCTCGTTTACGGGTCGGGCGTAAGCCGGTTCAACGTCGAATCGGTGATTCGGCAAAACAATTGAGGTTGCTTATGTCCTGCGGCGTCGCCCTCGCGATCTCTCTGCTGCTCACAGACCCCAACGTCGCCCTGGCGGCGGAGCAACCGCGCGCCGTCGCCGACGCTCCGGTTTCAGTCGCGGACGAGCCCCTGTTCGCCGATATCGTCAGTCGCGCCGGAGCGCTGCGCGGCGTGGTCGGCCAGTGGCAGGCCAATCTGGCTTCCGCGCCCGACTGGTACATGACCCCCGAGGCGCTCGGCCGGTTCGAGACCGAGACCACGGCGCTGGCCGACCTCGACATGCAGGGGCATCTGATCCTCAAGGAGCGGGGTACCGACGGCGATCTGAAATGCATCCTGCGCGGCATTTCGGAAGACATGCCGAAGAAGGTCGAGGCCGTCCGCACCGCCGCCACCCCGGCCGAACGCCGCGTCGCGCTGGACGAGCTCCACTACCTGCTGAACGACAACATCGAAGTCATCACCGCGCCGCCGCAGCCCCCGGTCTAGAGACCGAGGGGCGGGACTACGCCTCGTCCGCGTACTTTACCGAGCATCCGTAAGGAGTCGCGAAGGCGGTCCGCACAGGGCGGTCCGACATCACGTCATCCAGCGCCGCGCGGACGAAATTCGTCGCGCCTTGCAGGTCGGCCACGTCATTGGTGGGCTTGTCATCAATGCCGCCGACGAAGACCAGCCGTCCTTCCCGGTCGATGATCCGCATGTCCGGCGTGGTCTTGGCGCCGTAAGCGCGGCCGACCTGACCTGTCGGGTCCAGCAAAAGGTGGGTTGCATTCGCCTTGGTGCGGGTTTTCCAGCTTCGTGCGCTTTCGCCTTCGACATGGCCCTGCGTACCGGGCGCTGACGAGATGACACTCAGCCAGACAATGCCGTCTTCAGCCGCTTCCCTCTGAAGCGCCTGCATGGCGCCCGAATAGTGCTTCTGGACGTAGGGACAGCCTTCGTTGGTCCATTCCAGAACCACGATCTTGCCCCGGAAGTCCGCCAGCGAGCGGGGGGCGCCTTCTGAATCGATCAGGGTGAAGGCCGGAGCGGCCTGACCGGGCATCGGTATGGCCCCCGGCGCGGCGGTGGTTGCGGCCGGCGCGTCAGCCTTTCCCGCGGGCGCGGCGGCCTGCTGCTGGCAGGCGGCGAGAGACAGGGCGGCGAGGGCGACGACCAGCGTCGGAAGGGGCAGGGCGCGAACCAGGGCGGTCTCCTTCAGTGGGGTCAGGGCTTCAGGGCCTCGACGACGACGCCCTCGGTCAGCAACTGGGGCAGGATTTCCGGTCCGGCCTGTCCGGGCCGGTAAAGCAGGTAAAGCGGAACGCCTGACCGGCCGTGGCGCTGCAACTCGGCGGTGATCGCGTCATCACGCCGCGTCCAGTCGCCGATCAGATAGACGGCGCGCGACTGTTCCATCGCCCGCTTCACGCCCGGCGTGGTCAGGGAGGTCCGTTCGTTGATCTTGCAGGTCACGCACCAGTCCGCGGTGAAGTTCACCAGCACCGGCCGGCCTTCGGACAGGGCGGTCTGGACCGCCTGCGCCGACCACGGGGCCGATGACAGTTCGCCGGTTCCGGCGTCTGCTGAAGGGGCTTCGACCGGCGCGCGGGCCGCGAGGGTCGCGGCGCCCAGCATGGCCAGAAGCAGAGCCGCGCCCGCAATGGTGTGGATCACCCCGCGACGGCCCAGCGCCCGCTCGCCCTGCCCCGCGCCGACCAGCCACAGGCCCGTCGCGCCCGCCAGACCGGCGGCGAACAGCAGGCCCAGACCCTCGGCGCCTGTCTGGTTGCTGAACACCCAGGCCAGCCACAGGGCGGCGCCGTACATCGGGAAGGCAAGGAGGCTTTTCAGCCGGTCCATCCAGGCGCCGGGGCGCGGCAGTTTCGACAGCAGGCGCGGCGTCAGGCTGATGGCCACATAGGGCAGGGCCAGACCCAGTCCCAACATCAGGAAGACCGCCAGCGCCATCGGCCAGGGCATCAACAGGGCCGCGCCCAGGGCGAAGGCCATGAAGGGGGCGGTGCAGGGCGCGGCTACGATCACCGCCAGCGCGCCTGTGAAGAAGGACCCCGCGCCGCCGGGCAGTCGGGACA
Organism: Brevundimonas sp. M20; assembly: GCF_006547065.1. NCBI lineage: Bacteria > Pseudomonadati > Pseudomonadota > Alphaproteobacteria > Caulobacterales > Caulobacteraceae > Brevundimonas > Brevundimonas sp. M20. The sequence goes on from NZ_CP041243.1 coordinate 172,320, forward strand.
GGGGGCCCGAGCCCACGCCCTGCAATCCACCGCCGATGTGGAAGACGCCCGACAGGTTCAGGGCCACCGCCAGCATCAGCAGGGCCAGACCGGCTGTGACCGGCGCGGACTGCAGCTGGAAGCCCCAGCCGACGGCCTCGCCCGCCGCCCGCAGACCCAGCAGGGCGCCGGCGAGGATGATGAAGGTCGTCAGAACGCCGGCGAGGAAGGCGAGGCCATCTGCCCGCGCGTGTCTCGCGTCATGGGCCGAGGCGGCCAGCGCCGCCGCCTTCATCGCCAGAATGGGGAAGACGCAGGGCATCAGGTTCAGGATCAGCCCGCCCAGCAGGGCGAAGACCAGAGCTTGCGCGAACACGATCCACCCGGTCGCGGGAGCGGAGGCGCCCGGGGTCGGGGCGGCGTCATCCAGCGGGGCCAGTGCGCCTGAGCCGGTCGCGCCGGGCAGGGGCGCGCCGGGCTGGGCGGTGATCTCGAAGGCGCCCTTCGAGGTAGCCAGCACGCCGGCGACAGGGCCTGTCAGGCCGCCCGCGGCCATCTTCCCGCCCGCGGTCAGCACCAGCGTCAGGCCGTTCGGACCCCATGAGCCGCTTTGGGCGCCCGCATGGTCGATGGTCCCGCTTTCGAATGGGAAGAAATAGGTCGGTCCCGGATCGCCTCCAGCCAGAGGTCCGCCGGTGGCCGACAGGGTCAGGACGCCGTTCTCGAGGGTCGCGCGAGCGGTGATCCCCGCCGGGCGCCGCGCCTGCTCGAGGATGCGGGCGATGGCGGCGCCGTGCGCGGCGTCCTGAGGGGCTGCGCCTTCGCGAATCGGCAGATCCAGCCCCAGCGTCAATTCCCGTGGAATGCACATCTCGTCGCTGCAGACGAGGAACAGGGCCTTCACCCGCAGCGGCAGGGTCGAACCGGGTCGTGCGCTGGCGGGGATCTCGACCGGCACGGGCAGATAGACCGCGCCTTCATAGCCGTAGTTCACCAGTCCCTGCAGCCGCTGCCGTTCGGGCAGCGGCCAGACGATGTCGCCCGCCTTAACGCCTGTCGGCAGGGTCCACTGAAGGGTGGTCGGGCCGCCGGAGTCGCCGGGATTGCGCCAGTAGGTGTGCCAGCCGGGTTCGATCTTCTGCCGGACCGCCACCACGGTCGTGCCGCCGGGCGTGGCCCAGCGGCTCATGGACACCAGCTCGGCCTCGATCTCGTCGGTGCGCTGGGGGCCGGTTTGCGCCGCCGCCATCCCGGCGGGCGCCAGAATGAGGGTCAGCAGGATCAGAAGACGGAACAGGCGGCGCACGCGACGGTCTCTCGTTCGGAACCGCGGGACCTTAGCCGCACGGCCCCTGTGTCGTCACGCGCCGCCGTCAGCGTCAGGTCGCCTCAGCGGCGTTCGCGCGCCTTCGGCGCGGCTTCGACCAGCACCTCGGTCCGGCGGCGCAGGGGCTCATTGGTCCCGGCAGCCGTGGTCGCGCCCGCGTCGCCGACCGCCCCCACTTCGAACGCCGGCGCAGGCCAGCCCGCGGCTTGCAGGGCTTCGGCCACGGCGATGGCGCGCTGTTCGGACAGATTCAGATTGGAGGCAACCCCGCCCGTCGCCGAGGCCAGACCCACGACCTGCACCCGCTTGATGTCGCAGCCCTGAAGCTGGGTTGCGGTCAGGCCGATGGCCTGCAGCGCCGCGCTGGTCAGCCGGGCCTCGTTCTCGGCGAAATAGACATCGAACCGTTTGGCCGTGCAGGGTGAGGGCTCGGCCACGATCTCGGCCCGGTCCCGCATTCCCGGCGTCCAGCCGCACCCCGCCAGCGCCGCCGCGCCCGCCACGATCACCACAAAACGCTTCATATCCAACCCCTCGTCTGTCCTCCGCCCAGCCCCGGGCGGCGCATGAAAAGGGGCGGCCCGCCCTTCGACGAACCGCCCCCAAAGCTCAGGCCTCAGCCCTTGCTACTAGTAGCGGCGCTGACCGTTTTCCCAGTAGCACTCGTCCTGACGGCCGTCGTAGCAGTAGTAGTACCGGCCTTGACTGTCGGTGTAGCGGCGCTGGTTGGCGCGGTCCTGGCTGGAGCCGCGGATGGCGCCGGCGGCGCCGCCGACGACCGCGCCGATGGCCGCGCCGCGACCGGCATTGCCGTCGCCTACGTTGTTGCCGATGATGGCGCCGGCCACTGCGCCGACACCGGCGCCGATGGCGCCTTGGCGGACGGTTTCGTTCGGGCCGCCGTAACCGTAACCGTCACTGGCGCAGGCCGAAGCCATCAGGCCGGCCGCCGCAATCGCGATGATCGCCGTTTTCATGATGTGTTCCTTGATCCTCGGGTTCGCCCCTGGGGTGAGAACGCTGGATAAGCTGGGCGGTTCCTCAGCCTATAATCAGGGTTAAGCCTGTACTAGGCTTGCCCCGGACGGTCGCGGAGGGCGGCGGTCGGGGTTTTTTGGATGCAGACGGGGGTTGCGTATGCGTTTTTCTGAACCGGTTCGCATGGCGAACGATGGGGATCACAGTCCGGTGTGGGCGCGCACGAAGCGCCGTCGCGGCGGCGCCAATCCGATTGTCGGTGTGCTTGTGACCCTGCTGGCGGTGTTCGGCGTCCTGACGGCCGTGCTGGGCATCAAGGAGCGGTCCCTGGCGGAGGGCGGCGCGATCATGGACGGCTGGATCGCCGCCGGTGTCGCCACGGTCAAGGGCGAGGCGCCAAGGGTCGCGGACGAGGCGGTCGATACGGCGGGCGATGCGGCCGACAAGGCGGGCAATGCGGTTCAGGCCGGCGCCGCCGCCGCGACGGAAGAGCTCAAGAAGTAGGCCCCGATGGAAGCGCCGGAACCCTCGCACGAGCGGGGCGTTCGGCCCCCATGGGCGATGCAACGGTCAAGGTTGATGGAACGGCGGCCGTGACTTCGGGCGCGGCCGCGGAGACGCATGCGCTCACGCCGCATGTGGGGATCACGCGGGTCATAATGCTGATCAACCCCTTGTCCGGCAGCGTCGGGCCACGGGCGGTGGTTGAGGCGGAGACCATACTTGCGGACTACGGGTGCGAGGCCTCCGTTGTGGCGCTGGAGGGTGGTCAGTTCGATGAACAGATCAGCGCGGCGCTGGAGGCCAAGCCGGACGTCCTGTTCGTGCTGGCGGGAGACGGCACAGCGGGAACGATCGCCTCGCGCGCCGGGCCTGAAGGCCCCTTGGTCGCCCCCTTGCCGGGCGGCACCATGAACATGCTGCCCAAGGCGCTTTACGGCACCGGCGACTGGAAGCTGGCTCTGCGCCGCGCGCTGGAGGAAGGAGCGCAGCAGCCGGTCGCGGGCGGCGAGGTGACTGACGGCGATTTCACCCAGTCCTTCTATTGCGCGGCCATATTCGGCTCTCCGGCCCTGTGGGCGCCAGCGCGGGAGGCGATGCGAACAGGCAAGATCAAGCTGGCCTTCGCCCACGCTCGCCGCGCGCTGAGGCGGGCGTTCAGCGGGCGGCTGAGGTTCTCACTGGACGGTCGCAAGGAACGGCGGGCGGAGGCGCTGGTTCTGATCAGTCCGATGATTTCCCGCGCGATGGAGGAGAACACCGGGTTGGAAGCTGCAGCGATGAACCCGAGCGATGCGATGGAAGCCTTCCGTCTGGCCGCGCACGCCGTGATGGATGACTGGCGGCAGGACCCGGCGGTGACGACGCGCTCCACCCAGAGGGTCGCCATCGTTGCTCGCTCTCGCATCCCGGCGGTGATCGACGGCGAGCCGACGCAACTGCATCACAAGGCCAAGGTTCGTTTCATCCGCGAGGCTTTCCGGGCGCTGGCCCCGATCCCTCCGGCGGCGGAGGATGCCGTCTAGTGGGGCGCATCCTCCAGTTCTCGGACATCCATTTCGGGTGCGAACACAAGCGTGCCTGTTCTGCGGCGCTGGATTATGCGCATGCCAATCCTTCGAACCTGGTCCTGATCACCGGAGACATCACGCAGCAGGGCTTTCCGGATGAGTTCGCGGCGGCCGGGGACTGGATCCGGCGGATGCCGGACCCGCAGTTCGTCATCGTCGGCAATCACGACGTGCCCTACTGGAGTCTGGCCGCGCGCCTGTTCCACCCGTGGAAGGCTTTTGAACGCGCGACGGGGCATCCGGCGCACGATCACCAGTTTCTGAGCCCCGAGCTGATGGTGCGGGGTGTGGTTACGGCGCGAGGCTGGCAGGCGCGGCCGAACTGGTCGAAAGGCGTCATAGATCTGGATCAGACCCGAAAGGCGGCCGAGGCCCTGCGGCAGGCGCCGGTCGGGGCGCTGAGGGTGCTGGCCTGTCACCATCCGCTGGTCGAGATGATCGGCACGCCGATGACGGGGGACGTGAAACGCGGCGACGAGGCGGCCCTGATCTTCGCCGAGGCCGGGGTCGACATCATCACGACGGGGCATGTGCATGTTCCCTTCGCCCTGCCGATCCAGCTCGGCGATCATTGCTCCTATGCGATCGGCTGCGGGACGCTGTCCCACCGCGAGCGAGGGACGCCGCCCAGCTTCAACCGGATCGACTGGGACAAGCGGGAGATCACAGTGACGGCCGTGGCCTGGACCGGCGAGCGGTTCGAGGACACGCAGGTCTGGCGTCTGCCGCGCCGTCAGGACACGCGCAAACCCGCCACCGCGCCGGATCCCAATGTGCCGGGGGAACGCGAGGCGGCGGCGGTCTGAGGTTGCCACGACGTCCGAACCGCGCTTGAGGTCGGCGAATGAAAATCGTCCATGTGATCGGCGCCGGGCCTGCGGGCCTGATGGCTGCGGAACGGCTGGCCGGCGGCGGCGTGCGCGTGGTTGTGCATGAAGCCATGCCGTCCGTGGCGCGCAAATTCCTGATGGCGGGGCGGGGCGGACTGAACCTGACCCATTCGGAGCCCATGGAAGGCTTCCTGTCGCGCTATGGTGAGGCGACGACGGTCGTCTCCGGATGGCTGGAGCGTTTTTCGCCCACGCGTCTGATCGGCTGGGTCGAGGGGTTGGGACAGCCGGCCTTCACCGGATCATCAGGCCGTATCTTCCCCAAGGCGATGAAGGCTTCGCCCCTCTTGCGCGCCTGGTTGTGGCGACTGGCGGATTTGGGTGTGGAAGTCCGGACCCGGTCGCGTTGGGTCGGTCGCCGGGACGGCGGCTGGGTCTTCGCCGGGCCGAATGGTGAAACCATTGAAAAGGCCGACGCCGTCGTTCTGGCCTTGGGCGGCGCCAGTTGGCCGCGTCTGGGGTCCGATGGGGCGTGGACGGAAGAACTGCGGGGCGCCGGGGTCGAGGTGGCGCAGTTCAAGCCGTCCAACGTCGGCTTCGACGTGGCGTGGAGCGAGGTGCTGATCGAGCGGTTCGCGGGCGAGCCGCTGAAGACCATCGGCCTGAGCCACGGGGGGCAGTCGGTGCGCGGCGATCTGATGCTGACCCGATACGGGCTGGAGGGCGGCGCGGTCTATGCCCTGTCGGCGGCGCTGCGAGATGCGATCCAGCGCGACGGATCGGCGGAGCTGGTGGTGGACCTGCGGCCCGATCTGTCCATTGAGGCGATGGCGGGTCGACTGACGAAGCCGCGCGGCAAGGACAGCGTCACCAATTGGCTGCGCAAGGCGGGCGGCCTTTCTCCTGCCGCGGTCGGCCTGCTGCGGGAAATCCCCGGCGCGATCCCCGAAGGCGCCGACAAACTGGCCCGGCGGATCAAGGCGGTGCGCCTGACCCTGAAAGGGGTGCAGGGACTTGAGCGGGCTATCTCGTCCGCCGGTGGGGTAAAGCTGGATCAGGTCACGGATGATCTGATGTTGAAGGCTCTGCCGGGTGTCTTCGTCGCCGGCGAAATGCTGGATTGGGAGGCGCCGACCGGCGGTTATCTTCTGCAGGCCAGCTTCGCCTCGGGTGTCGTGGCGGCGGAAGGCGTGCTGGACTGGCTGGGTCTGGCCGGGCAGGGTGCCACGCCGTCCTGACTGTCCGGAGTAGAGCCATGCGCCTGAAATCGATCCTCGTTTCGACCACGGCGCTGCTCTGTCTCGCGGGCGCCGCTCACGCGCAGCAGGCCGATCCGGCCCGGCTGAATGAGCACACCCGCGTTCTGGCCTCGGATGAGTTCGAGGGACGGGGCGTCGCCACTCCGGGCGAGCAGAAGACCGTCGACTATGTGGTCAGCCGGTTTCAGGCGTTGGGCCTCGAACCCGGCGGGCCGGATGGTCAGTGGGTGCAGGTCGCCCATCTGAGCCGGACACAGCAAGCCGGCCCGGCGACCATCACCGCTACCGTGAACGGGCAGGTGCGCACGCTGGAGCGTGGGCCGCAGATTCTCGTGGCCAGCGACCGTCCGGTGGATCGCATCACCCTGACCGACGTGCCGGTGGTCTTCGCCGGTTACGGCGTCGATGCGCCCGAGAAGGGCTGGGACGACTTCAAGGACGTGGATGTGCGGGGCAAGATCATCCTCGTCATCGTCAATGACCCGGACTTCGGCGCGCCCGAGGGACATCCGGTGGCCGGGCGGTTCGACGGCAACGCCATGACCTTCTACGGCCGCTGGACCTACAAATTCCAGGAGGCGGCCCGGCAGGGCGCGGCTGGGGTGCTGGTGATCCACGACACCGCGGGCGCCGGTTACGGCTGGAGCGTTCTGGAAGGATCCTCGACCGCGCCGGACTTCGACATCGTGCGTGCGAACTGGGAGGCCGAGCGCGTTCCGGCGCAGGGCTGGATCCAGGGCGATGTGGCCGAGCAACTGATCCGCGACGCGGGCCTCGACTACGCCCGATTGCGCTATCAGGCCCGCAGCGAGGCCTTCCTTCCGGTGGAGTTGCCGGGCGTGACGATGTCGATGGATTTCGGCCAGACCCACGCGACCATCGAGAGCCGTAACATTCTGGCCCGTATTCCGGGTTCGGAGCATCCGGACGAGACGGTGCTGTATGGCGCCCACTGGGACGCCTATGGCCGGGCCACGCCGCAGAACGGCGACGACATCTATAACGGCGCCGTGGACAATGCGACGGGCGTGGCGGCGATGATCGAGCTGGCCCGGATGTTCAAGGCGGGAACACCGCCGGAACGGTCGGTCGTGTTCGCCGCGTGGACCGCCGAGGAGGCGGGGCTGCTGGGGGCGGAATACTACGCCGCCAACCCGGTCTGGCCGCTGGAGACGACCGTCGCCAACATCAATATGGACAGCTTCCTGCCCGGCACCGAGGTCTCGCCCGAGGTCGTGGTCATCGGCGCCGGCAAGAGCGAGACGGATCGCTGGGTAGAGCGTCGCGCCACCGAACAGGGGCGTCGCCTGATCCCCGACCCGGCGCCTCAGGCGGGCGGCTTCTACCGCTCGGACCACTTCCCGCTGGCCAAGATGGGCGTGCCTGCGGTGTTCGCGGCCGCCGGTTTCACCGGGCACAACGCGGCCAGCCGCGACTACGTCCAGAACCGCTATCACAAGCCCTCGGACGAATGGACGCCCGACTGGGTGATGGACGCCGCCGCCGTGGACGTGAACCTGCTTTACGCCGTGGGTCGCGATCTGGCTGATAGCCGGGAGTGGCCGCAGTGGAATGAGGGCGCCGAGTTCGAGGCGGCCCGGGCGGCGTCGGCCGACCGGCGGCGGTGACAGCGGCGTGTCTGGCGGCTAGATCCCCCTCCATGACCTCCCTCCCCGACATCCAAGGCATCTGCCCTGCCGCCTTCGCCGCCGTGAAGGACGCCTTCGCCGCCAATTTCAATGACGCGCCCGAAGGGCTGAACGAACAGGGCGCGCGGTTCAGCGTCCGCATGGGCGGCGAGACGGTCATCGACCTGTGGGGCGGTTCGGCTGATGCGGCGGGGACGATCCCGTTCGGCGAGCGGACCCTGACCCCGGTGTTCTCGACCGGCAAGGCGGTGATGGCCCTGCTGATCGCCACCTGCGTCGAGCGTGGTCTGATGGACTATGAGGCGACCGTGGCCAGCTACTGGCCGGCCTTCGGTCAGGCGGGCAAGGACCGGATCACCGTCGCCCAGATGATGAGCCATCAGGCGGGTCTGCCGGGCTTTGATACGCCCGAGGATCCGGCCATCTGGTTCGACCGCGAGGCGACCTTGGCCCGGCTGTGCGCCCAGACGCCGATGTGGGCGCCGGGCACGGCCTCGGGCTATAGCCCCATCGTCATCGGCTATCTGGCGGGCGAGCTGTTCCGCATCGTCGATGGGCGGACCATGGGCACGGCCCTGCGGGAAGACTTCCCCGGTCTCGATCTGTGGATCGGCCTGCCGGAGGCCGAGCACGACCGCGTCGCCCAGATGCGCAAGCCGACCAAGGCCACCAGCCTCGGCGAGATCGACGCGATCAAGAAGGCCGCCTTCCTCGACAAGGGCTCCTCGCCCGGCGGGCGCGGTTCGGCCGAGTGGCGGTCAATCGAGATCCCGTCCGCCAACCTGCACGGCACGGCGCCCGATCTGGCGCGGATCGTCGGTGTTCTGGCGACCGGTGGTGAGTTCGAGGGACGGACGGTGCTGTCGCCGGAGGTGCTGGCAGCCGCGACGCGCGAGCGTGTTCACGGGCAGGACCGGGTGCTGCCCTATGAGATGAGCTGGGCCGCCGGGTTCACCCGCAACTCGGGCCTCAACATCTTCGGGACCAATCCGGACGCCGTGGGCCATTGCGGCTGGGGCGGTAGCTGCGCCTTCGCCGATCCGGCGAGGGGGCTGTCGGCGGCCTATGTCATGACCCGGCAGTCGCCGCATCTCATTGGCGACCCGAGGGCGCAGCGGCTGATCGGAGCGCTGTACGGGGCGCTTTGAAGGCGTGAAAGGTGATAGGTGAGTAGCGAGTAGAAAGGATGGCGCCCAACCCGGCGCCGCAGCCCGGTTCCAGGCGGACTCGCCACTCACTTTTCACGACTCACTCGCCGCTTACCCTCCGACCGCCTCTTCCGCGCTGTTCTTCAGCGCCAGCCGGGCGGCGCGCTGACGCAGGAAGGCGGCGGCGGCGAACACGCCTGCGCCCGTCCAGATAAAGGCGAAGGAGGCGATCCGCAGACCCGTCAGCTGCTCGCCGGACCAGACGCCGATCACGAACTGGATTGTCGGCGCCAGAAACTGAATGAAGCCGATGGTCGACAGGGGCAGTCGGCGCGCTGACCATGCGAACAGGGCCAGCGGCAGGACGGTCGCCGGACCGTTGGCGAGCGCCCAGGCCAGGTTGACGGGGCTGTCGAAGCCCGCACTGGCGCCGGTATGCAGCAGCCATACGATCCAGAGCAGGCCCAGCGGGGCCAGCAGCAGGCATTCGATGAACAGGCCCGCCTGCGCCTCGATGGGCACGCGTTTGCGGATCACGCCGTAGCTGGCGAACGAGATGGCCAGGGCGATGGAGATCCACGGCGGGCGGCCCAGAGCCAGCGCCTGCAGCAGAACGCCGACAGCCGCCATGCCGATGGCCACCCAGCCCCATTTGTCGATCTTCTCGCGGAACAGCCACAGTCCGACGATCATGTTGAGCAGCGGGTTGATGTAGTAGCCGAGGCTGGCCTCCAGCGTGGCGTGATGGGTCGTCGCCCAGACGTACAGACCCCAGTTCACCGCGATCAGGGCCGTGGACAGCATCAGCCACAGCAAGGTCTTCGGCGAGCGGAACGCCGCCATGACCTGCTCGCCCTGTTTGGCCAGAACGACCAGAAGGCCCGCGACCAGAACCGCCCACAGGGCGCGGTGGGCGAGGATTTCGAAGGCATCGAAGCCGATGGCGTGCTGGGCCATGAACAGCAGGGGCATCAGCCCCCACAGGGTGTAGCAGCCGAAAGCGGACAGCAGGGCGGGGCGGCTCGCGTCGGAGCCGGTGGCGGTGGTCATGGGCTTCTCCATCGCCGGGGGAGCGGCGAGACGGAAAGTGTCAGACGTTCAGGGTGCGGTAGCCGGACGACGATTTGATCGTCCCGGTCTCGTCCAGCAGTTGGGCGATCTGGACAGCGTTCAGGGCGGCGCCCTTGCGCAGGTTGTCCGAGACGACCCAGAACGACAGGCCGTTCTCGACCGTGTGGTCCTTGCGGATGCGGCTGACGTAGACGGCGAACTCGCCCGCGGCGTCGACAGGCGTGATGTAGCCGTCGGCCTCGTGCTTATCGACGACCTGGACGCCCGGCGCGTCCCGCAGGACGGCGCGGGCCTCGTCCGGGGTGATCGGGCGGTCGAACTCGACCGTTACGGCCTCGGAATGGCCGACGAAGACCGGAACGCGGACGCAGGTGACGGTCAGCTTGATGTTCGGATCGAGCATCTTCTGCGTCTCCAGCCACATCTTGGCTTCTTCATCGGTATAGCCGTCGTCGCGGAACGAGCCGATGAAGGGCAGGACGTTGAAGGCGATCTGCTTGGGGAATTTCTTCGGCGTGGCGTCGCCCAGACCGTAGATGGCCTTGGTCTGGTTCCACAGCTCGTCCATGCCTTCCTTTCCGGCGCCCGAGACGGACTGGTAGGTCGAGACGACGACGCGCTTGATCTTCGCCGCGTCGTGGAGCGGACGCAGGGCGGTGACCAGCTGGATGGTCGAGCAGTTCGGGTTCGCGATGATGTTCTTCTTCGTCGCCAGCTTGATGTCGTCCGGGTTCACTTCCGGCACGATCAGCGGAACGTCCGGGTCCATGCGCCAGGCGGAGGAGTTGTCGATCACGATCGGACCGGCCTTGCCGATCTTCTCGGACCATTCCTTCGACACGCCGCCTCCGGCTGACATCAGCACGATGTCGACCGTCGAGAAGTCGAACTGCTCAAGGTCCTGGCACTTCAGGGTGCGGTCGCCGAACGCGACCTCGACGCCCTTGGATTTTCGCGAGGCGACGGCGTGGATCTCGTCGACGGGGAAGTCGACCTCCTCGAGGATGTTCATCATCTCCCGACCGACATTGCCGGTGGCGCCCACGACGGCGACGCGATAGCCCATGGTGTTTTCCTTAGGACGCGCTGGCGGTCGCGATGCGGTCGCTCGCTGCCTGAGCGCGAAAAAGTTTAGTCAAGCGAGCCTGCATGTAGTCTTTCGCGGCCGCGAAGCAATCGGTTTTGCAACCGCGCGCGGATGGTTCAGCCTGAGAACGACGCCCTTTCCCATACATCGCCCTTATGGGCGTGCTTTCCTCCTCGCCCCGGCAAGGCTATGCCGGGCGGGATGACCTCCCGCATCCGCTCCGCCTACGACATCCGCATCGAGGAAGGCGTTCTGACGCCCGATCCGGCTCAGGAGCCGTTGATCAAGGCGCTGGAGCGGCTTGAGGCCGACCTGATGAAGAAGAGCCTTTTCGGAAAGCCGCCGGCGGTTCAGGGCATCTACATCTGGGGCCCGCCGGGACGGGGAAAGTCCATGCTGATGGACCTGTTCGTCTCCAGCTCGCCCGAGCCGCGCAAGATGCGCGCGCACTTCCATGCCTTCATGGCCCGCATTCACAAGCTGGTCGATCAGTGGCGAAAGGGAGACCGGAAGACCCGTCAGGCCATCTTCGGCATCCACAAGGGCGATGATCCCATCGAGCCGATCGCCGAGCTGATTGCGTCCGAGGCGCGGCTGCTGTGCTTTGACGAATTGCAGGTCACCGACATCGCCGACGCCATGATTCTGGGCCGTTTGTTCGAAGCCCTGTTCGAACGCCGGGTGGTGCTGGCGGTGACCTCGAACCGCGCGCCGACCGAGCTGTACAAGAACGGGCTGAATCGACAGCTCTTCCTGCCCTTCATCGCCGAGATCCAGAAGCGTTGCGCGGTGGTGGAGATCGATGGCGCGCGCGACTGGCGACTGGATCGGTTGATGGGCTCACCGGTCTGGTTCACTCCGGATCAACGCGACGCCTTCGAGACCCTGTGGTTTGAGCTGCGTGGTGGCGAGCCCGAAGAACCCGCCCATCTGACGGTTCTGGGGCGTGACGTGGTGGTCGAGCGCACGGCGGGCGGCATGGCGCGCGCGACTTTCGAGGATCTGTGCGCGCGTCCCCTCGGTCCGCAGGACTATCTGGCCATCGCCGCCCGCTTCCACACGATTTTCCTCGATAGGATTCCGGTTCTGGGCCCGGCGAACCATCACGAGGCCCGGCGGTTCGTGACCCTGATCGACGCGATGTACGAGGCGAAAACCCGTCTGATCGGGCTCGCGGTCGCACGGCCGGAAGCGTTGTACACCCAGGGCGTCGGGGCGTTCGAGTTCGAACGGACGGTGTCGCGCCTGAACGAGATGGCGTCAGCGGATTGGCTGGCCCATCAGCGCGAGATTTGACGCGGCCACAATTCCGCTCTGCCGATCCGGCTGGATCGCGAGCCTACGGAGATCGATATGCGCCGACTGACCGCCTTCGCCGCCCTTGCCGCCGCCACGGGTCTGGCCTCCGCCGCCCTGCCGGCCAACGCCGGAGATCGGGGCCAGGCGTCCGCGCCGTCCCCGGCCTCCCAGATCGCTGCTGTTGATCGAGGCGTGACCGCGCCGGAGGTGAAGGCGTGGCTGACGGCTCTGGGCGGCAATGTCGTGGATCCGGTCCCGGTCGAGGGCGGCTTTCTGGTTCGGGTGCAGGACAGCCCCCTGCCCTGGAGCCTGAGCCTGTTCGGCTGTCAGACGCGCTGTGACGACCTCCAGTACAATGCGGTGTTCACCGGTCCGGTCACCGAAGCCCAGGTTTCGGCCTGGAACCGGGAAAGCCGCTATCTGAAGGCGGTCTGGATCGGGCCGGCCCAGCCTGGCGGGGATGCGACCATTCTGGCCCAGTATGATCTGCTGCTACTGACCAACGGCTCAGACCAGCTGCAGGAGCCGACCTACATATGGCTTCAGCTTCTGACCCAGTTCGCGCGGTCGCTGTTCTCAAGCCTGCCCGCGGCCCAGCCGCCCGCCGCCCCGCCGTCGGGTCAGTAAGCCGGAGCGGAGTCTTGGCGCTGCACCGGCAGGGTGTTGATGGTGAAGGACAGCGGGGCAGAACAGCCGTTGATGCTTCGCTCGAGCAGAAGATCGACACGTACAGCATCACCCGAGCGGTGCATCAGGTCGTTCAGCGACGGACGCGGTGTTGTACCGGCCACGACCGGTCCCGCGCGCTGCAGTTGGGGATTCTCACACCCTGCCTGACTCAAGGGGGCGGTGCGCTGAAGCGCTCGGGCTTCCGCAGCGGCCAGAGGGTCTGTCGGCGGGGTAGACGTCGTTGCTGTGACGGCCGGGTCGGACATCAGCGCGCGAAGGAGGGGCAGCATCGGCGTCTCCCGTGGTTCGCCGAACAGCCTATGTGGCGCCCGAGGGTACGTCGAGCTGATAACTCAAAGATTGTTGTCTTGAAGATTCGGCAATCAGGGGTTGCCGGGGCGCAGCGGGCGGGCTTTGCTGCCGGTGGGCCCAATCCGGGCCGATCGGGAGGATAGACTGATGCTGATCCGCCTTGCCGCCGCCGCCGCTGCGGCCGCGTTCACCCTCGCCGCCACGCCGTTGGTCTCGACCGCCGGCGCGCAGGACTTCCCCGGGACGCCTTACGACGAATGCGCGTTCAACGCCTATTACGGCTGCTACCCTCGTGACGCCTTCGGCAATATCCGGCCGCCCAATCTGGGCGACATCGACGAGGCCGCTGCGTTTGAAGCCTGCTACGCCGCCGCGCATGCCGCCTGTAGCGGATTGCCGGGCGACCCGGGCTGAACCCCCAGGATCGTCATGAAGAAAGGGCCGTGGATCGCTCCACGGCCCTCATTCTTTATGGCCCTATCGCTCGGCTCGCGGAGCCTCGCTGCCTGAGGGCGAACGGGTTGCGCTCAAGTAGCGAGCGACCGCGTCGCGAGCGTTAGCGCCGCTGGCGTTAAGCCAGCGAGGGCTCGATGTCCTTACAGGCCTGGATAAGGCCCTGAACCGACTCCACCGACTTGGCGAACATCGCCTTCTCTTCGTCGTTGGTGGTGAACTCGACGATCTTCTCGACGCCGGCGGCGCCGATCAGGGCCGGAACACCGACGTACAGGTCCGACAGGCCGTATTCGCCCGACAGCCATACAGCGCAAGGCAGGACGCGCTTCTGGTCCAGCAGGTAGGACTTGGCCATGGCGATGGCCGATTCCGCCGGGGCGTAGAAGGCCGAGCCGGTCTTCAGCAGCGCGACGATCTCGCCACCGCCCTTGCGGGTGCGTTCGACGATAGCGTCCAGTTCGGCTTGCGACAGGAAGCCGGCGGCGACGGCATCCGGCAGCGGCAGGCCGCCGACGGTCGAGTGGCGGACCATCGGGACCATGTCGTCGCCGTGGCCGCCCAGTGTCCAGGCGTGGATGTCCTGCACCGACACTCCGGTCTTTTCAGCCAGGAAGTAGGCGAAGCGGGCCGAGTCCAGCACGCCGGCCATGCCGACGACCTTCTCCTTCGGCAGGCCCGAGAATTTCTGCAGGGCCCAGACCATCGCGTCGAGCGGGTTGGTGATGCAGATGACGAAGGCGTTCGGGGCGTGGGCCTTGATGCCCTCACCGACGGCCTTCATGACCTTCAGGTTGATGCCGATCAGGTCGTCGCGGCTCATGCCCGGCTTGCGCGGTACGCCGGCGGTGACGATGCAGATGTCGGCGCCGGCGATGTCGGCGTAGTCGTTGGCGCCCTTCAGGGCCACGTCCTGACCGAAGACGGCCGAGGCTTCCGCGATGTCCAGAGCCTTGCCTTGCGGGGTGCCCTCAGCGATGTCGAACAGGATCACGTCGCCCAGCGCTTCGCGCGCCGCAACGTGAGCCAGGGTGCCGCCGATCATACCGGCGCCGATGAGGGCGATCTTCGCGCGAGCCATACTGTCTGTCTCCGGGAGGAATGTGTGCGGTTGCGAACCGCGGTCGGCGGCGGTCTAGACCCGTGCGGCCCGGCCTGCAACCGTGACGCCGCGTGAGGACTGTCCTACCCTGTTCCGGACATGACCCGCACACCCGAAAGCCTGCCTGAAATCATTGATCCGGACGATGTGCCGACCGGTCTGGTCGCTGTCGCGGACGAGCGCGCCGTGAAGGCGCAGATGCTTCTATGGCGCGACAAGGTGCTGAAGCGCCCGGGCCTCTGGGACAAGGCGACGCGCGGGACACAGGACCGGATCAACCGGATCATCCCCGAGCGGGTGCATCAGATCGTCACCACGGGGGTGGAGGCGATGACGAAAGGTATTCTGTTCGGCTCTGATCTTCTGAAGGCCAAGCCCATGACGGCGGGCGGACTGGCCGTGAGGGAGGAGAAGGCCCGCGCGACGATCCGCGCCTATCGGAACACCGCCAGCATCGAAGGCGGAGTGGCGGGGGCCGGCGGCTTCGTGCTGGCCGCCGCCGACTTCCCGGCCCTGATGGCGATCAAGGTGCGCATGCTGGGCGAGATCGTCGCCGCCTACGGCTGGGGCGGCGGATCGGTGCGTGAGCGGCTATTCGTGCTGCACATCTTCCATCTGGCCTTCGCCAGCGCCCGAAGACGCCCCGAAGCGCTGGCCGATCTGGAGCGGTGGATCGCCGACATCGATCAGCCGCAGGTCCTGACCGACTATGACTGGCGTACCTTCCAGCTTGAGTACCGGGATCACATCGATCTGGCCAAGATGGCTCAGTTGCTCCCTCTGATCGGCGCGCCGGTCGGGGCCGTGGTCAACTGGCGGCTTGTCGAGCGGTTGGGCGAAACCGCGATCATGGCCTGCCGGATGCGGTGGTTCGCGGAGGCGGACTGCTTATCGAATCCGGAGGTTCCATAAGTTTTGTTGTTTCTGACGACAAGGTTTATCGATTTCCCCTTATGGTCGTCATGGTTTTAGGTGCTCCCACAGCATCAGGGAGACGACGACCATGGACGGACACGCCGGAGGCGCGACGCCCCTCAATGATCCGAAGAAGGAGCCGGCCGCGCTGCGCAGCCTTCTGGGTCGGACCAATCGTGACTGGTGGCCCAACCAGCTGACGATGGACATCCTGCACCAGCAAGGAAAGTCGGGCGACCCGATGGGCGACGACTTCAGCTACGCCGAGGCGTTCAAGACGCTGGATCTGGCGGCGGTGAAACGGGATCTGACCGCCCTGATGACGGACAGCCAGCCTTGGTGGCCGGCGGACTATGGCCATTACGGCCCCTTCTTCATCCGTATGGCGTGGCACTCGGCGGGCACCTATCGCACCGGCGACGGGCGTGGCGGCGCGGGCGCGGGGCAGCAGCGTTTCGCCCCGCTGAACAGCTGGCCGGACAACGGTAATCTGGACAAGGCGCGCCGCCTGCTGTGGCCGATCAAGCAGAAGTACGGCGCCAAGCTCAGCTGGGCGGACCTGATGATTCTCGCGGGCAATGTGGCCATCGAGAGCATGGGGGGGCCGGTGTTCGGTTTCGGCGGCGGTCGCGCCGATGTGTGGGAGCCCGAGAAGGACGTCTACTGGGGCACCGAGGAGAACTGGGTCGGGGATGAGGGCAACCAGACCCGCATCCGTCCGGATGACGGCGCGGCGCTTGAGGCCCCGCTGGCTGCCATCCAGATGGGCCTGATCTATGTGAATCCCGAGGGACCCGGCGGCGTGCCCGAAGCCCTGCAGTCGGCCCGAGACATTCGCGAAACCTTCGCCCGCATGGGTATGAACGATGAGGAGACGGCGGCGCTGACCGCGGGCGGCCACACCTTCGGCAAGGCCCACGGCGCCGGTGACGCCTCCAAGGTCGGCGCGGCTCCGGAAGGCGCGGACATCGCCCAGCAGGGGATGGGCTGGCAGTCGGGCCATGAAAGCGGCATCGGCGACCACACCATCACCTCGGGCATCGAGGGCGCATGGACCCCGACCCCGATCACCTGGGACATGACCTATTTCGACATGCTTCTGGACCACGACTACGAGCTGGTCCGCTCGCCCGCCGGGGCGAAGCAGTGGCAGCCGGTCGGAAATCCGCAGGAGACCCTCGCCCCGGCCGCGCATACGCCGGGCAAGAAGGTCCCGACGATGATGACCACGGCTGACATGGCGTTCAAGGTCGATCCTGAATACCGCAAGATCATGGAGAAGTTCCGGGCTGATCCAGCCTACTTCGCCGACGCCTTCGCCCGCGCCTGGTTCAAGCTGTGTCACCGCGATATGGGGCCGAAGGTTCGCTATCTCGGCCCGGACGTTCCGGCGGAGGATCTGATCTGGCAAGACCCGATCCCGGCGCATTCGGGCCCGCTTGTCGGAGATGCCGATGTCCGCGCCCTGAAGGAGAAGATCGCGGCGTCGGGCCTCTCCACGGCCGAGTTGGTCTCGACGGCCTGGGCGGCGGCGGCGACCTATCGTGGTTCGGACCATCGCGGCGGCGCCAACGGCGGCCGTCTGCGCCTCGCTCCGCAGAAAGACTGGGACGTGAATGAGCCGGCGAAGCTGGCGAAGGTCCTCAAGGTCTATGAAGACATCCAGGCGTCTTCGGGCCTGAACGTTTCCATCGCCGACCTGATCGTGCTGGGCGGTTCCGTCGGGATCGAGCAGGCGGCGAAGGCCGCGGGGGCTCCTGTCGAGGTTCCCTTCACGCCGGGCCGCACCGATGCCTCCGCGGAGCAGACCGATGTCGAGGGCTTCGCGGTGCTGGAGCCCCGCGCTGACGGCTTCCGCAACTATCTGCAGGTGCGCTTCAATGTTCCGACCGAGGAACTGCTGGTGGACCGGGCCCAGCTGCTGGGCCTGACCGCGCCTGAGATGACCGTTCTGGTCGGGGGTCTGCGGGTGCTGGGCGCCAATCACGGCGGCTCGACCCACGGCGTGCTCACGGATCGTCCGGGCCAACTGACCAACGACTTCTTCGTCAACCTGCTGGACATGAAGACCGGCTGGAAGAAGGTCGACGGTGAGGGTGACGAAACCTTCGTCGGCACCGACCGCGAGACCGGTGAGGAACTTTGGACCGCGACCCGTACCGATCTGGTGTTCGGCTCCAACTCGCAGCTGCGGGCCCTGTCTGAGGTCTATGCCTCGGCCGACGCCGGGCCGAAGTTCGTCAAGGACTTCGTCGCCGCCTGGGTGAAGGTCATGAACGCGGATCGATACGATCTGAAGGCCTGACGCTTCAAGGAACCGCCCGTTTCCGGCAGGTGGAAACGGGCGGCTTTTCTGATGCACTTTGCCATGTCGATAACGACGCCCTATGTGGCGCGGATGCTCCCCACGCTCCGCCAGCTTCAATATCTGCGTCTGCTCGCCGAGCACGCTTCGTTCAGCCGCGCCGCCGAGGCCGCCCATGTCAGTCAGCCCGCTCTGTCGGCGGGCGTGCAGGAGCTGGAGCGCATTCTCGGCGCGCCGGTGGTCGAACGGACGCGCGGCAATGTCCAGTTGACGGCTGTCGGCGCCGAGGCCGTGCGCCGGGCCGAGGACGTGCTGGCCCGCACGGAGGATCTGGTCGAAGCGGCGCGCAATGCGGGCAAGCCTCTGTCGGGTCGGTTTCGGCTGGGCGTCATACCGACGGTCGCGCCGTTCCTGCTTCCGGCGCGCCTGCCCGGCATCAAGACGGCCTATCCGAACCTGCGCCTGTTCATCCGGGAGGATCTGACGCCCCGGCTGGTCGCGGCGCTTAAGACCGGCCATCTCGACGCCGCCGTCATCGCCCTGCCGTACAGCGCGGCGGGTATCGAGCATGCGCGGATCGGCGATGATGAAATTCTGGCGGCCGCGCCGGTCGGTCACGCGCTGGCGGGCGAGGGGCCGATCCCGCCGGGTTCCTTGAAAGCCGAAGATCTGATCCTGCTGGAAGACGGGCATTGTCTGCGTGATCAGGCCTTGGCGGCCTTCGATATCGAGGCTCCCAAGGGCGATGACGTTTTCGCCGCCACCAGTCTGCATACGCTGGTGCAGATGGTGTCTTCCGGCCTGGGCGTCAGTTTCCTGCCGGAGATGGCCGTGCGCGCGGGATTGGCCGACATGCCCGGCGTGGTGGTTCGCCCCATCGCAGCCAAGGCTCCCCGACGCGAGATCGTGGTCGCCTGGCGCGCGGGCTCCAGTCGCGCGGCGGAGGCGAAGCTTCTGGCCGAAGCCCTGCGACTGGACTGAAGGCGCTTCATTACGAGTCTGTAAGGTGCGCCCCGGACCGGCCCTGATAGGGTCGCCCCCGCCCGTCGTCCGGGCGTCCGGAGTTGCCCCCCAATGAAGACCCGCCTGATCCTTACCGCCGCCGTTTCAGCCCTGCTGCTCGGCCTGCCCGCCGCCTCGCCCGCACTGGCGCAGACCGCCGCTTCCGCCGCCGGTCAGGTGGCCGTGCCGCCGCTGGGCTTCCAGGAGCGCACCCTGCCGAACGGGCTGAAGATCTATACGTCGCGGGACACCTCGACCTCGAACGTCACCGTGCAGGTCTGGTATCGCGTGGGCTCCAAGGACGACCCCCAGGACCGCTCCGGCTTCGCCCACCTGTTCGAACATCTGATGTTCAAGGCGACGCAGAACTTCCCGGACGAGACCTTCGATCGCCTGACCGAAGATGTGGGCGGCAACAACAACGCCTTCACCTCCGATGACGTCACCGCCTATCACGAGACGGTTCCGGCCAATCACCTAGAGCGCCTGATCTTCGCCGAGGCGGATCGTCTGGGCTCGCTGGTGGTCAATGAATCCGTGTTCGCCAGCGAACGCGACGTGGTGAAGGAGGAATACCGGCAAGGCGTTCTGGCCAGCCCCTATGGGCGCCTGTTCAGCCTGTTCGTTCCGGCGACCATCTATCAGGATCATCCCTATCGTCGCTCGACAATCGGTTCGATCGAGAACCTGGACGCCGCGACCATTGAGGACGTGCGCCGTTTCCACGCGACCTTCTATCGTCCGGACAACGCCTATCTGATCGTGGCGGGCAATTTCGATCAGGCGCAGCTGGACCGCTGGATCGACCAGTATTTCGGTCCGCTGACCAACCCGGACCGACCGTTGCCGGTCAACAATGTGCGCGAGCCCGAACCGACCGGCCCGCGTGAGGCGACCTTTTATGCCCCGAACGTCCCGCTGCCCGCCGTTGTGCTGGCCTGGCCGGGCGTGCGCTACGACGATCCGGACCGTGCCGCGCTGACGGTGCTGGACGGCATCCTGTCGACGGGTGAGAGCAGCCGCCTGTATCGCTCGCTGGTCTACGATCAGAAGATCGCCACGCAGGCGAGCTCCAACGTCGACGCCAGCCAGCAGGCCGGCGCGGTCATCACCTACGCCATCATGGCCGAGGACGAGACGCCGGAAGCCGGTCTGGCTTCCCTGCGTGCCGAGGCCGCCCGTCTGCGTGATGCGCCGGTCACCGCCGCCGAACTGGCCGAGGCCAAGAACGAGCTGGTCGCAGGCGCCCTGCGTGAGCGTGAGACGGTCGAGGACCGCGCGAATGTGCTGGGCTGGTCGTTGATCAACACGGGTTCCGCCGCCTCTGCAGATGCCGAGATCGCGGCCCTGCAAGCGGTGACAGCCGCCGACATCCAGCGGGTCGCCCGTCGCTACCTGACGGATAACCGCAGCATCGCCATCCGCTATCTGAACGCCGACGACCAGAACCCGGTCACGGCCCAGTCGGTGGACGTTGAAGCTCCAGTCAAGGTCGCGGATCTGGCCCCGGTCGGCCGTATCTTCGAACTGCTGCCCGAGGCGCAGCGTACTCCGATCCCGGCTGCCGGTCCGGCGGTCGAACTGGCCACCCCGGCAGTCGAGACCTTTACCCTGTCGAACGGGCTGGAGGTCTATGTCGCCCGCAAGCCGGGTCTGCCCCTGATCTCGGCCCGTCTGGGTCTTGCCGCGGGGTCGGCGGACGACGGCGCCAAGACCGGTCTGTCGGTGCTGACCGCCGGTCTGCTGACGCAGGGCTCCAGCGGGCGTTCCGCTCCCGAGATCGCGGCCCAGATCGAACAACTGGGCGCCCAGCTCGGCGCCTCGTCTGGTCCGGACTTCTCGAACGTGTCGGTCAACGCCCCGGCCAACGTCTTCCCGCAGGCCCTGTCGCTGATGGCCGACGTCGTTCGCCGTCCTGACTTCGCCGCCGAGGAGGTCGAGCGCCAGCGGGATCAGTCGCTGGACGGACTGCGCGTGTCGCTCAGCTCGCCCGGCCCGGTCGCCTCGATGGCCGCCGGTCGGGTGGTCTATGGCGACGCCGCCTATGGCGCGCCCGGCGGCGGTACGCCAAACTCCCTGCCGGGTCTGACCCGTGAGGATGTGACCGCCTTCCACGCCTCGCGCTATCGTCCCGAGACGGCGCGCCTGATCTTCTCGGGCGACATCACCGTGGCACAGGCTCGCGCTTTGGCGGAGCAGGCCTTCGGCGACTGGCGCGCCGCCGGGCCGGCGCCCGCGCCGCGCGCCAATCCGGCGGGTGTCGCCGTCGCTCCGCGCGTCGTGGTCATCGATCAGCCCGGCGCCGGTCAGGCGGCCGTCTATGTCGCCATGCGCAGCATTGACCGGACGGACGCGGACTTCTTCCCGCTGACCCTCGGCAACACCCTGCTGGGCGGCAGTTTCACCTCGCGCCTCAATCAGGAGATCCGGATCAAGCGGGGCCTCAGCTACGGCACGCGCTCGAATCTGGGTGTCCGTCAGGACGACGGCGCCTTCGTCGCCTATGCCCAGACCCGCAATGACGCCGCCGCCGAGGTGGCTGATCTGATCCTGGGCGAGGTGAACCGTCTGTCGACGACCCAGCCGACCCAGAGCGAGATGACCACGCGTCAGGCGATTCTGTCGGGGGCCTTCGGCAGCGCGCTGGAGACCGTCGACGGGCTCGGTGGCGTGGTCGCCAACCTGGCGCTCTACGACCTGCCGATGAGCGATCTGGCCGCCTATGTCGGTCGGGTGGAGGCCATCACGCCGGATCAGGTTCAGGCGGCCTTCGCCGAGCATCTGCCGGTCGCCAACGCCAGTCTGGTCATCGTCGGGGACGCGTCGCAGTTCATCGACGCCATCCGGGCCAAACACCCGAACGTCGAGGTTCTGCCGCTGACCGCGCTGAACCTGGATTCCGCCTCGCTGCGTTAAGGCGTTGATCTTCCCTCCGGCTCCGGCGAACGTCGGCGTCGGAGGGCTCATCATGAAACTGCACATCCTCGCGGCTGCCTTCGGCGCAGTCGCTCTGATGGTCGCCGGTCCGGTCCGGGCGCAGGAGGCGGATTCGCTCGAGAAGGCGATCACCCTTCTTCAGCAAGACCCGATTTCGGCTCTGGCGGAACTCGAACGCCTCTCCGCCGCCGGTGATGCCGAGGCGATGAACATGGTGGCGATTGTCGTCAGTGATCCGCCACCGGGGATTCCCGCCGATCCGGAACGCGCCATGCAGCTGTGGGAACAGGCGTTCGCCAATGGATCAAAGGGCGCGCGGCTGAATCTGGGTACGCGGTTGCTGCTCAATGACGATGCCGGGGATGACGCGCGCGCGGTGGAGATGCTGCGCGATGTCGAGCCCGACCTCATGGGCATCGCCGCCTATCCACTGGGGCGCGCTTATCTGTTCGGGAATGGGGTGGAGCAGGATCTGGAGCGCGGGTCCCGCCTGATGGAGACGGCGGTCCAACAGTCGCCCGGCAACATGGACGCCCAGTTCCTTCTGGGGCGGGCCTACCAGAACGGTTGGGGCATCCAGCCTGATCCGGAGGCAGGCTATCGCCATCTGAAGATCGCCGCCGACGCCGGGGATTATCGCGCCCAGTGGCAAGTGGGGATGATGCTTCTCGACGGCGTCGGGGTGGCCGCCAATCCGGCGCTGGCGCGGCAGTACGTTCAGCGCTCGGCCGATGCCGGTTACGAGCAAGGCATGATCTCGATGGGCGTCATGCTGGCTATCGGCCAGGGCGGCGCAGTCGATGCTCCCGCGGCCCGGAACTGGTATCTGCGAGCGGCGCGCGGAGGGTCGGGTCACGCCCTGCGGGGACTGGGCGCCATGATGGCGGTCGGCGAAGGCGGCCCTGTCGATCTGGCGACCGGCGCGGCCTATCTGCAACTGGCGGCCGAGAGTGGCGATCAGATCGCACGGACATTGTTGCGACAGTTGTCGACCCAGATCGCGACGGCTGATCCGGCCAAGGTCCGTCTGGCGCGCGAGCAGTGGGTCTCGGCCAACGGCGCCCCGCGCTGAGACGGGGTCAGGCTGACAGACAGACCACCCGCGCGACCCGCAGGTCCCGGCGAAGATCGTCGGCGACGAGACCATAATTGTCGACCGTGACAACCCGGCCCATCAGGGGCTCGTCGGCTTTCTGTATGCCGCGCACGGTCGGCTGGAAAGTTTCGGGCGCGGTGGTGTAGATGCGGCCGCGACGGGGGCTTTCGGCGATGGTCACGCCGACGACGCGCCCCTGACGGTCCATGACCGGCGCGCCGGACAGACCCGCCAGCGTGCCGCCGAGGCCATCGGTGCGCCCGACCTCCGCCCAGGCCAGAACCGGTTCATTCCGCTGGCCACGCCCGCGCACCTTCAGGGTTTCCCGGCCCAGCAGGCGTGAGGTCACCTCGCCCGCCCGCGCCTGCGGATAGCCGGGGTGGAAGCCGCGCTGGCCGCTGTGCATGCCTTCGACCGGCGCGATCGGCAGGGCGGAGGGGCCGCCCTCGGTTTGCAGGACGGCGATGTCCGCGCGGGGCGAAAGGCGCACGTCGGCAGCCACGGCTCGACCGCCTCCGACCAGGATCGCCGGCTGGCGACAGCCCTCGACGACATGGCGTGCGGTCACCCATCGTCCCGTTCGGGCGACAGAGAAGGCGGTGCCGGTGCTGGGCTGAAAAGGAATGTCGGGCGCGTTGACGGTGACGGCGGGGTCGAACGGGGTCACCGGGCCCAGCAGGGCGCCCTCGATTTCATCTGGTGGAGCCGGGGCGGGAGGGGCGTCGGCATTCTCCCGGTGGCTCAGCGAGGCGATCAGCAGGGCGCTCAACACCGAAGAATAGATCAGCCAGTCGGGCGGCCTCATCGCATCAGCCTGTCAAGGCCGCCGCGAGGATCAGGGCGGTCGCCAGCTTGGCGCCGACCAGCAGGACCGAAGCGGAAATCTCGCCGTCGCGGATGCGTTGCGGGAGGCCAGTCAGCAGCATGTCGATCAGACGGAAGGCCAGAAGCTGAAGCACAAGGGTCGCCACGCCCCAAAGGACGATGTCCTTCACCGAGGTTGAGACGCTGAGGCTGACGGCCAGAGGGATGGCCAGTCCGACCAGCACCCCGGCGAAGGCCACGGCGGCGGCGGCGTTTCCCTCGCGGATCAGGGTGATCTCCTTCCACGGGGTGA
Organism: Brevundimonas sp. M20; assembly: GCF_006547065.1. Lineage (NCBI taxonomy): Bacteria > Pseudomonadati > Pseudomonadota > Alphaproteobacteria > Caulobacterales > Caulobacteraceae > Brevundimonas > Brevundimonas sp. M20. Next base: position 196,426 of record NZ_CP041243.1, read on the forward strand.
ACAGGGCGTAGATCACGGCCCCCGCCAGCAGCAGGCCCAGCGTCACCGCCAGATGGGCAAGCGTCGTGGGAAAGCCGGTTGCGAAGGCCTGCACCTCGGCGCTGTCGAGCACGCGTGAAAGGGACGAACTGTCCATGAGGGTCCGTGGGTCAGGGGGTCAGCGAGGATTGCCCGCTTTTCGCCCCAATCCGCAAGCGCGCGAACGACACAGTCGGTCAAGATTGATGACAGCGTGTATCAGCGGCGGGACAAGGTCAGGCCGCTTCCGCTTCTCCACCCTCGACACCGGCCTTGCGCAGGGCGCTGGCCCGCACCTTCTCGCTCTCTGATTTCAGCTGACCGCAGGCGGCCAGGATGTCACGGCCGCGCGGTGTCCGGATCGGGCTGGCGTAACCGGCCTTGTTCAGGATGGCCGCGAAACGCTCGATCGTCTTCCAGTCCGAGCATTCATACTCGACGCCCGGCCAGGGGTTGAACGGGATCAGGTTGATCTTGGCCGGAATGCCCTCGATCAGCTTCATCAGGGCGCGGGCTTCCTCGGGGCTATCGTTGACGCCCTTCAGCATCACGTACTCGAAGGTCACGCGGCGGGCGTTCGACAGACCGGGGTAGGCCCGGATCGCCGCCATCAGCTGTTCCAGCGGGTATTTCTTGTTCAGCGGCACCAGCACGTCGCGCAGCGGGTCGTTGGTGGCGTGCAGGCTGATCGCCAGCATGGTCTGGGTGCGCTCGCCCAGCTCGGCGATCTTCGGCACCACGCCGGAGGTCGACACGGTGATCCGGCGACGCGAGATGGCGATGCCTTCGTTGTCCGAGATGATGTCGATGGCGTTGGAGACGTGGTCTAGATTGTAGAGCGGCTCGCCCATGCCCATGAACACGATGTTCGACAGGCAGCGGTCTTCCTTGGGCGACGGCCACTCGCCCAGATCGTCACGGGCGATCTGGACCTGGGCCACGATCTCGGCGGCGGTCAGGTTGCGGACCAGCTTCTGGGTGCCGGTGTGGCAGAAGGTGCAGTTCAGGGTGCAGCCGACCTGAGACGATACGCACAGGGCGCCGGCGCGGCCCACGTCGGGGATGTAGACCGTCTCGATCTCGATGCCCGGCGCGGTGCGGATCAGCCATTTGCGGGTGCCGTCCTTCGACACCTGACGCTCGACGATCTCGGGGCGGGCCAGGGTGAAGGCCTCGGCCAGTTTGGCCTGCATGTCCTTGGCGACATTGCTCATCGCCGCGAAGTCGGTGACGCCGTAGTGGTGGATCCAGCTCCACACCTGCGATGCCCGCATCTTGGCCTTCTCGGGCGGACAGACCCCGGCGTCGATCAGCGCCTGCCGCAGCTCCGCGCGCGTCAGACCGGACAGGTTGACCGGGGCTGCAGACGGGGTCGCGGTCGTGCGCGAAAGGTCGAGCGTCAGGCTCAAGACGACATCCTTCGAAATCGGGAGAACGGCCTTATACCACAGATCGCGCTGGATTTAAGGCGGGCCCATGCACGGAACGTCAACCGTCTCGTTCTATCTTTGCGTGCATGAGGCGTGAGGGACGTAAAGCCGAAGAGAAAATGGCGCGGGAGGCCGCGCGCCTCGCGCGCATCCGCCGCCGGTTCGGCAATGTACACGCGGCGCACAACCGACGGGTCGCCATAAGGCGTAGGGCGAGGCGGTTTCGGGGATCTGCGCCGCTGTTCCTGCTGGTCTTTGGGGGGATGTTTACGGCGCTGGTCCTGAGCCCCTTTACGCCCTTCGACAGCCTTCGGCATCTGGCTGCTTCAACCGGATGCGCCACAACGCGAGGGTTGGAGTTGGCGCCGGCGGTCAGGGGAAAGCCGGGTTACTGGGGATGGAATGATCAGGACGACGACGGCGTCGCCTGCGAGTCCCTGCCTTCAGCTCAGGCGGACTTTGGATTGGCGTTCAGCAGTTGCGCCGACGCGTATGGGGCAGATGCTGCCCCGGTTCGTCGCGGCCACCAGGGATACGGTCGTCATCTCGATGCTGACGGCGACGGTGTCGGATGCGAGTGGGCGAGGAATAGACAGTAGGCCCTCACTCCGCCCCATCCTCGATGTGGTGGATCTGGTCGTCATCCAGACCGAAGTGGTGGCCGATCTCGTGGATCAGGACGTGGGCGATGATCTCGCTGAGGCCGACGTCCCCACGCTCGGCCCATTCGTCGAGGATCGGGCGGCGATACAGGAATATCCGGGCGGGCTCCGCCGCCGGGCCCATGCTGTCGCGACGGCCGATGTCGACCCCATGATACAGGCCGGTCAGCTCAAACGGATCCTCCATGCCAAAGCCGGCCAAGACCTCGTCGTCCGCGAAGTCATCGACGCGGATGACGACATCGCCCGCCAGCCCTTTGAACGGCTGGGGCAGGTCGTCGAACGCGGCCTTCGCCAGCCGGGCGAAATCCTCGAGGGAGGGGGCGAGTTGATCGGACCATTGCATAGCGCGTAGGAGTTAGGGCGTAGGGCTCTGCTTGAGAAGGTCTGCACATGCGGCCGGTTCGCGCATCTCGAGACCGCGCCCCAAGCACCAAGCTCCAAGTCCTACGCCCTAGCTCCCCGCCGCCCATGCGTTATGGTTACCGAATCAGGGCTCGGGAGCTGAACGACACACATGGCCGAGGCGGACATCGCCTATGTCGCGACCGCGGGCGCCGCGGGACTGGCGCTGGCGCTCAGCGCCTGGGCCGCGCGGCTGCGTGCGCGCCTGGCCGAACGGAACACCGCGCTTGAGGCCGCCATGCAGAAGGCGAATCTCGATCTGTCCGCCCGGGACGGCGCGCTGGCGGCGTTCGAGGACGTTCGTGTCGCCCTGACGCCCGGCGGCGGGGCTGACCGACTGGGCTCGCCCGCAACATGGGACATGATTGTCCGGGATCTGACGAAGGGCGTCGAGGTCTTCCCCGATGACCCTGCCTATGTGGTTCTGGACGCCGTGCGCGGCGTGGCCGGACCGCGTCTGGATGGGCTGATCGAGCGTGGCGAGGCGTTCGACGCCGTGCTGGAAGGCGAGTCCGGTGCGTGGGCGGTCGAGGGCCGAAGCGCCGCCGGCGCCGCCTGGCTGCGCCTGTCCCGGCTTGGGCTGATCGGCACGGCGGCAGAGAGCGGGCTGGGGCTGCTGGCCGACTACTATCCGGCGCCGACCTGGGTAGTCGATGCGGGCGGGCGTCTGGCCTGGGCCAACCGCGCCTGGCTGGCCGAAATGAAGGTCGAGACGGTCGAGGCCGCGCGCGACAAGACCCTGACCTTCGACCGCGGCGCGGACGCCATCGTGGCCGAAGCCGGGCGGCTGCATCAGCGTCAGGAAGGCTTCCGCTGGACGACGGGCGGCGGACGTCGCCGCGCCTGGCGGATCGTCGCCGAGCCCGCGCCCGGCGGCGGCGTACTGGCCTTTGCCCTGGACATGACCGAGGCCGAGGAGACGCGCGACACCCTGCGTCGCCACGTCGAGGCCCATGACGAAACCCTGAACCATATCGCCGACGCGGTCGCCATCTTCGGCCCGTCCAGGCGGCTGGCGTTCCACAACACCGCCTTCCAGCAGATGTTCAGCGTCGATCCCGGCTATCTCGATGAGCGGCCGACGCATGCCGAACTGCTGGACCGCCTGCGCCAGCGCCGCCTGCTGCCCGAGGTCATCGACTATGCGGGCTGGAAGGCGCGCGAGCTGGACTTCTACGGGGCCGCCGCGGCCGCGCCGGATGACAGCTGGTCCCTGCCGGACGGGCGCACCCTGCGCGTCGTGCGTCAGCCGCACCCGCTGGGCGGGGTCCTGCTGCTGTTCTCGGATATCACTGACGAGCTGAAACTGCGCAGCCGCTTCAACGCCCAGATCCAGGTCCAGACGGCGACGCTCGACAAGCTCAACGACGCCGTCGCCGTGTTCGGTTCCGACGGCCGTATCCGCCTGCACAACGAGGCGTTCGAGACCTTCTGGAGCGTGACCGGCGAACAGCTGCGCGCGGCCGGGGATTTCGACGCCGTCGCCGCCCTCTGCCAGAAGACCATGCCGGACCAGAGCCTCTGGCTGGGCCTGAAGGCGCGGGTTGCTGATCCGGACCCCGAAAGCCGTGTGCCGATCTCGGGCGAGGGACGCACGGCCGATGGTCGCGTGGCCGCCTGGCAGACCCGCCCGCTTCCCGACGGCGCCACACTGGTGGCCTTCTCGGATGTCACCGCCCGCCGTGAGCTGGAGCAGGCGCTGGCCGCCAAGGCGCAGGCGCTGGAAGAGTCCACGGCATTGAAGCGCGAGTTCGTGGGCAGCGTCTCCTATGAACTGCGCACACCGCTGACGACCATCGTCGGCTACTCCGAACTGCTTGAACTGCAAGGCGATCTGCCCGAGCGAAGCCGGCAGCACGCGGGCGCCATCCGCGTCGCCGCCAGCCAACTGGCGACCTCAATCGACGATGTGCTGGACATGGCCCAGATTGATGCGGGCGAGATGGAACTGACATTGGGCGATGTCCGGGTCAGCGATCTTCTGGACACCGCAGCCGAAAAGGTGCGTGCCCGGATCGAGGGTCGGGGCGCGACCCTGACCGTGACTTGTCCGGCGGGTCTGCGTCCTATCCGCGCCGATGCGCAGCGGGTCGGGCAGGCGCTGGAGCATCTTCTGGACAACGCCGCCCGTGCGGTGGGCGAGGGCGGCTCGGTCAATCTGATCGCCGAGGGCGCACCTTCCGAGATCCGTCTCCGGGTCGAGGACAGCGGGCGGGGTATTCCCTACCATCTGCAAGCCCATGTCTTTGATCGCTTCGTCCGGCGCGAGCGGGGCGGCCCGGGGGTCGGTCTGGCGCTGGTGAAGGCGCTTGTCGAGTTGCACGGCGGCTGGGCCGAGGTGGAGAGCGAACCCGGCAAGGGCGCGGCCTTCATTCTGCATCTGCCCCTGGAAGCAGCGAGCGTCGCCGCCGCGCCGGAGTTGCGGCTCGGCTAGTTTGGTATAGAGCGGCGGAGAACTTCAGGATCCGCCCCATGGCCAAGCTGCTCAAGACCGCCCTCATCTACGACTTCGACGGCACCCTCGCCCGCGGGAACATGCAGGAAGTCAGCTTCATTCCGTCCGTGGGCATGGGCATCGGCGACTTCTGGGGCGAGGCCGAGGCGCTGACCAAGGAAGCCGACGGCGACGGCATCCTGATGTACATGCAGCTGATGCTGCAGCACGCCCGCCAGAACGGCGCGCCGATCACCCGCGAGGGGCTGCGTGAGCACGGGCAGGACGTGAAGCTGTTCGACGGCCTGAAAAGCGACCTCACCGGCAAGGGCTGGTTCGAGCGCATCAACGCCAAGGGCCGCGAGTACGGTCTGGATATCGAGCACTACATCGTCTCCGCCGGGCTGGAGGAGATGATCGACGGCTGTCCGATTCGTGACGAGTTCCACCATGTGTTCGCGTCGAAATTCGTCTACGACAAGGATGGCGTCGCCATCTGGCCGGCGGTGGGTGTGAACTACACCACCAAGACCCAGTACCTCTTCCGCATCAACAAGGGCGTGCTGAACCACTGGGAGCACGACAAGATCAACAAATTCATGGCTGACGACGCCCGCCCGATCCCGTTCGAGCGGATGATCTTCCTGGGCGACGGGGACACCGACGTTCCGACCATGAAGATGATGCACACCAAGGGCGGCTTCTCGGTCGCCGTCTACGATCCGCGTAACTCCGAGCGGGACCAGAAGAAGATCTATTCGCTGATCTCGGAGGATCGCGTGAACTTCGTCGCGGCCGCTGACTATCGTGAGGGCTCGGCGCTGGACCTGATCGTGAAGGGCCTGATCGGCCGTATCGCCATCACCGCCAAGACCATGCCCGAAGGCATCTGATCGCTGCATCCGGAACCGTCATCGGCGGCGACTACCCTTATGAAGGCGGATGAACCGCCGGGGGAGATGTCCATGCTGACCCGACTGACCGGCCTGCTGACGCTGATCAACGCCCTATTGTTCGGAGGGGCGGCCATGGCGCAGGACGTGACCCAAACGCCCATCGCGGGTTTCCCGCACGCCGTCCTCTATACTGTGGGGGACCAGCCGAAGCCCGTCGTCGTCATCCTGCACGGCGCGGACGGCAACGATGAGGCCGGCGTTCGCTTCGGCCCCATCCTCGCCCGCATGGGATACGCCGCTGTCGGGCTTCCCTACTATTCGCCGAACTGGGGCGAGTACGGCCCGCCGCCGAAATTCCCGAACCTTCCGGGGAGCTTCATCGACATTCGGGTCGATCAGATCGCGGAACTGCGCGAGGCGCTGCGCGGCATGGCGGGCGCCGACGTGGAGCGGTTCGGCCTGTTCGGGGCGTCCAAGGGCGCCGAATTCGCCCTGATCGCGGGCAGCCGCTATCCGTGGATCGACAGCATTGTCGCCTATGCGCCGACCGACGTGGTCTGGGAGGGCTGGGGTCTGGAAATGGTGGAAGCAGAGGGGACGCGGTCGTCCTTCTCCTTCAACGGCCGTCCCTTGCCGTTCACGCCCTATCGCGGCTTCGTGGAGGGCCTGTTGGCCGGGCCTGCCGCCGACCTGCGCGCGATCCACGAGAATGGCCGCGCAGATCACCCGGACAAGGCCGCCGCAGCGCGCATCCCGGTTGAGGCCTATCCGGGGAACCTGTTGCTCATCGCCGGGGGACGGGACGCCCAGTGGAACGCGTCCGCCGCCGCCACGACCATTCTGGAAACCCGGACCCGCGCTGGTTTGGAGACCACGGCCCTCATCTACCCGGATGCGGGCCATGATCTGGTCGGCGACGGCGGCGTGCGCCAGGTGGAGCGTAGCGGGGGCTCTCCCGAGGCCGATGCGGCGGCTCGTCAGGACGCCTGGCCCAAGGTCGTGGCCTTCATGGCGCGAACGCTCGACTAACGGCCGCCGGCCCGCAGATAGGCCGCACGAGCGTCTGCCAGACGCGATGGGGTCAGGCCGCGCAAGCTGGCTTGGCCTGTGCGTTTGAAGCCTGCCTCCTGCCCTTTTGACCACGCCAACTCGGCTTCTATGGCGATGCCTTGGGTCAGATCGACGATCTGGACCTGTTTGGGCAGGGCCAGGTTGCGGTCCAGTCGCACCTTCAGGCCGGTGGCCGAGACGTCGGCGATGAGGCACGGCATTTCCAGCCCGGGCGCGACCACGATTCCTCGCGCGTTGACGGGTGAGCGCGGTTCAAGGCGACGGTCCTGGAAACTCATGAGGTGATAGTGACCGGCAGACGGTTTCGATCCAGTTGCACAATGACGTCCGCGCGTACCCCGCCGTCGATCATTCGACGGGTAAGACGTTCGAAATACTGGATGAAATCGGCGATCCCGTGACGTTCTTCGGGCGTCAGGGGGCGACCGCGCAGGCTTTCTTCCTGTTCGCAGCGCCAATCGAGAACGGTGTCGAAGCCCGGGGCGCGGAGGTACAGTCGCGCATCCAGTCGGTCCGCCAGCGCCAGATAGCGGGCGCCTGCCGCGTCGTTCACAGCTTTGCGCCAGACGGCGTCCGGGTCCTGTTTGCGCTCGAGGATGTTCAAGGGGGTTGCGAGAGCGTCCGCGGCTTCAGGCAGGGCGCCGAGGCACCAGCCGTCGATCAGGATAACGCGGGGGCGTCCGCGAAAGCGTGACCAGTCGTCTTCCGACAGCCGGTCGTCGGTGAGCTTGTCGAAGACGGGCAGCGGAGTTTCGCTATCCGGATCGGCGTTGGAGAGGGCTATGATTGTCCGCTCCAGAAGACCGAGATCGTGTGTTCCGGGCGGGCCGCGTGTGGCGAACAGAGGATGGATGTCTAGCGCGAGGTCAGCCCGTTCGCCCCGCGTCAGATAGATATCATCCAGCGAGAGCTGCACCCCACCGAACGCCTCGGCGGCCTTGCGCGCCAGTGTCGTCTTGCCCGAGCCCTGCGATCCCGCGACGCCGATGACTGGCGGACGATCCTGTGGCCCCGCCGCGATCAGGCGGCCGACCACGGCGATCAGGTCGAGGCTCAGTGCTGGTTTTCCGGCAGGCGGACCACCAGACCATCCAGATCATCCGAGACGCGGATCTGGCAGGACAGGCGGCTGTTCGGCTGAACGTTCTCCGCGAAGTCCAGCATGGACTCCTCCATAGCGGACGGACGGCCCGTTTCGGCCTGGAACGCTTCGTCCACATAGACGTGGCAGGTCGCGCAGGCGCAGGCGCCGCCGCAGTCGGCGTCGATGCCCGGGACATTGTTCCGGATCGCGCCTTCCATCACGCTGAGGCCGTTCTTGACCTCCACGGTGTGCTCTTTGCCGTCGTGCTCGACGTAGGTGATCTTGGCCATGTGGGGCTGCTATCAGACTATGAACGGGCGACATAGACCCAGGCGTCGAGCCCGGATTCCAGTGTCACCCGGATGCGGTGGTAATCATCGACCTCATAGTCGTCGGCGGCATGCAGCTCGGCGTCGGTGACGCGGAAGACCACGCCCTCGATCCGTCCTGAACCGTCCGTCGTAGGTCGAACAATCGGGTGGTGGGTCAGGCCGCTCTCGGCGATCACGTTCGGGTCGGTGATCTCGACCATGGTCCGCTCATAGCCGCCCAGGGCGTCCGCCAAGCCATCCAGCCGTCGCCCGAAGTTCGCCCCCTGCACCTGCGGGTCCTGAAGGGTGCCGTAGGAGAAAAGGAGAACTTCGGTCATCCGGGTCAGGCCGAGGCCTTTTCCTTCTTGCGGCTCGGCGAGACCATCAGTTTCTTGGTCTCGGCGATGGCCTTGGCCGGGTTCAGCCCCTTCGGGCAGACTTGGGCGCAGTTCATGATCGTGTGGCAGCGATAGAGCTTGAACGGGTCCTCGAGATCATCGAGGCGCTTGTCTGTCGCGTCATCGCGGCTGTCAGCGATCCAGCGGTAGGATTGCAGCAGGGCCGCCGGGCCGAGGTATTCTTCCTGGTTCCACCAGTAGCTCGGGCATGAGGTCGAGCAACAGGCGCACAGGATGCACTCGTACAGACCGTCCAGCTTGGCGCGGTCCTCCGGCGACTGCAGACGCTCCGTGGTCGGATCGGGCTCGTCCGACTGGAGGTAGGGCTGGATCGAGTCGTACTGGGCGTAGAACAGGCTCAGGTCGGTCACCAGATCCTTGACCACCGGCTGGTGCGGCAGAGGCGCGATCGAGATGGTGTCCGAGGCGCACTCGTCCATGCCCTTGGTGCAGGCCAGGGTGTTGCGTCCGTCGATGGTCATCGAACACGAGCCGCAGATGCCCTCGCGGCACGACCGGCGGAAGGCGAGGGTCGGGTCGATCTCGTTCTTGATGTGGATCAGGGCGTCCAGGAGCATCGGCCCATGATCGTCGGCCGAGACCTCGAAGATGTCCCAACGCGGATCGGCGTCGACCTCGGGATCATACCGATAGACCTTGTAGGTCTTGACGTTCTTCGCGCCGGCGGGGGCCTTGTGAACCTTGCCGGTGGTGGGCTTCGAGCCCCGGGGGAGAGCAAGCTGGACCATTAGTACACCCGCGCCTTGGGTTCGATGTACGAGACCTCGTCGGACATCGTGTAATTGTGCACCGGACGATAGTCGATCTTCACCGCGTCGCCCGGGGTCTTCCAGGCGAGGGTGTGCTTCATCCAGTTTGTGTCGTCGCGATCCGGATAGTCCTCGCGGGCGTGGGCGCCGCGCGATTCCGTCCGGTTCAGAGCCCCCTCGATGGTGACAAGGGCCTGATCGATCAGGTTGTCGTACTCGAGGGTTTCGACCAGATCGGTATTCCAGATCAGGCCGCGATCCGTGGTCTTGATGTCATCGCCCTGGGCGTGGATGGCGCGCAGTTTGGCGACGCCTTCCTCCAGCGTCTTGCCGGTGCGGAACACGGCGGCGTCCGACTGCATGGCCCGCTGCATCTCTATGCGCAGCTTGGCGGTTGGGGTTGAGCCGTCGGCGAAGCGGAAGCGGTCCAGACGGGCCAGGTGGCTATCGGTTGTCGAGGCCGGGGCGTCCGGCACCTTCGACGTCTTGTCGACGACCTCCCCGGTGCGCAGACCGGCGGCCCGGCCGAACACGACCAGATCGGTCAGGGAGTTGGAGCCCAGACGGTTGGCGCCGTGCACCGAGACGCAGGCGGCTTCGCCCACGGCCATAAGGCCCGGAACCACGCTGTCCGGGTTGCCGTCGCGCAGCGTCAGCACCTCGCCGTGATAGTTCGTCGGGATGCCGCCCATGTTGTAGTGGACCGTCGGCAGGACAGGGATCGGCGCCTTGGTGACGTCGACGCCGGCGAAAATCTTGGCCGATTCCGAAATGCCGGGCAGGCGCTGGTGCAGGATCGCCGGATCGAGGTGATCCAGGTGCAGGAAGATGTGGTCCTTGTTCGGACCCACGCCGCGGCCTTCGCGGATTTCGATGGTCATGGAGCGGCTGACCATGTCGCGGGGGGCCAGGTCCTTCACGGTCGGCGCATAGCGCTCCATGAAGCGCTCGCCTTCCGAGTTGGTCAGGTAACCGCCTTCACCACGCGCGCCCTCGGTGATCAGGCAGCCGGCGCCGTAGATGCCGGTCGGGTGGAACTGCACGAACTCCATGTCCTGCAACGGCAGGCCGGCGCGCAGCACCATGGCGTTGCCGTCGCCGGTGCAGGTGTGAGCCGAGGTGGCCGAGAAATAGGCGCGACCGTAACCGCCGGTGGCCAGAATGACCATCTTGGCGCGGAAGCGGTGCAGGGTGCCGTCGTCCAGCTTCAGCGCGGTCAGGCCGGTGCAGGCGCCGTCCTGCATGATCAGGTCCAGGCCGAAATATTCGACGAAGAACTCGACCTCGCGACGGACCGACTGGCCGTAGAGGGTGTGAAGAATGGCGTGACCGGTGCGGTCGGCGGCGGCGCAGGTGCGTTGCACCGGGCCTTCGCCGTAGTTGCGGGTCATGCCGCCGAAGGCGCGCTGGTAGATCTTGCCTTCGTCGGTGCGTGAGAACGGCACGCCCCAGTGTTCCAGCTCATAGACCGCCTTGGGGGCCTCACGGACCAGATACTCGATGGCGTCCTGGTCGCCCAGCCAGTCCGACCCCTTCACGGTGTCGTACATGTGCCATTTCCACGAGTCCTCGCCCATGTTGCCGAGCGAGGCGGAGATGCCGCCCTGCGCCGCGACGGTGTGCGAGCGGGTCGGGAACACCTTGGTGACGCAGGCGACCTTCAGGCCCTGCTGGGCGGCGCCGAGAGCGGCGCGGAGGCCGGAGCCGCCGGCGCCGAGGACGACGACGTCATATTCGTGATCGACAAATTCGTAAGCAGCCACCGGTCAGGCTCCGATACCCGCCGGCAGAGGGGCGGAGCCCAGAGCCAGACGCACGATGAAGAAGACGCTGGCCGCGGCCAGGGCGAAGAAGAAGAGGTTGACCAGGAACAGCGACAGGCCCTTGGCGCCCGGCGTGTGCACATAGTCTTCGACGATCACCTTCCACGCGAGGGCGGCGAAGGTGGAGAAGATGATGGCCGTGGCGGCCAGCAGGACGGCGTTCACCGGGCTGGCGAACCAGTCCATCACCATAGCGTGGGAGGCGCCGGTCAGGCTGAAGGCGACCCAGCCCACCCACAGGCCCAGCGGCATCAGCAGCAGCAGGCAGACCCGCTCCAGCGCCCATTCTTTCGCGCCGTGACGCTCGGAAATCTTGACGTTTTTCTTGAACTTTGCCGGACCGCTCACAGCGAAACCCTCCCGGTGGCGAACAGGGCCGCCCAGAACAGGATCGCCAGCGGGATCGGCGCCCACACGGCGATGTTGGACAGCAGAGTGGCGGACTTCAGCGTCAGGCCGTTGCCGGTGTCATTGATTAGGTGGCGTCCGCCGTTCAGCACGAACGAGAACAGAACCACAGTCAGGCCGAAGCCGATGAACAGGCCGAATGGCGAGCCGGCGAGCCCGCGGGCCGTGTCATAGGCCTCGGGCCCGCAGGCGGCCAGTCCCAGCCAGGCCAGCCCGAAGAAGGCTCCGACGCTTGCGGCGCCGATGGTGACACGGAACAAAATGGAGGCCGTCATGGTGACGTGCCAGCGCCAGGTCTGCAGATGGGGCGAAAGGGGCGTGATGCGGCCGTTGGGCTGACGCACGAAGCGACCGGTCCGGTCGGTCGCCTTGTCACCCGTCGTTGGGGAGCTCGACATTTGCGAATGGTTCTCAAAAAACCTGAGCGAAATCAGTCGCTCGAAATCGGTGAACAGGCTTTAGTCAGCGACGGCGGGAGGGTCAACGCAGCCAAGGTTCACAACTTTCGCCCGATGACCTCACGGACGGCGCGTTTTCTCATCACAATTTCGAGCGCGGGCGATCTGTAGTAGCTTTGGAAACCTTCGCACGGCAGCTTAAGGCGCATGTCAGGCCTTATCGTCTTCGCACTTGCGGGCGCTCTCCTGCAGCAGTCCGCCCCGCATCCCTCCTCGCAGGTGCTGTATTCGGCGCCCGCGATCCGTCCGTTCGAGCCGAACTCCAGCTTCGGAAGAGAAAACGCACAGGGAGACGGCGACGAAACCCAACGGCCCCCGCTGGCCGCCGCGGTCTCTGTCGACGCCTATGCGCGGTCCTATGAGTTTGTGCCGGGGGCGGTCGAGGTCGCCTACAATCGTGGCGTGACCAATGCCGAGCTTCGGGTTGATCAGACCTCCGGGCCGCTCGACGGGAGCTGGCGCGTGTCTGATGAGAGGGGTCACGTCCTGTTCGGTCTGGTGATGAGCGATCCGCGCAGCGGTCCGGTCGAGGGCGGCTGGCGTAATCCGGACGGCTTCGGCGTCGCCACGGCCAGCGGTCGCACCATCACGCTGGAAGGCATGGGGGTTCTGACGCTGGAGCCCGCGCGCGGCGGCGGCTGGCGGGGAACCCTGGCCTCCAACGGCCGGTCCCGGGCTGTGTCGGTCTCTCGCCCCGACTGATCGTTACTGGCTGAGCCGCAGCCGGGAAATTGCAGCCTGCAGCGCGGGCGCCCCATAGGGCGTCGCGGGCCCTCGACCCCAGACCGGATCGGGCCAGACGGCGTCGTCATGACGGCGTCCGACGACGTGCACATGCAATTGGGCCGTGATGTTGCCGATGGCGCCGACGTTCAACTTCTGAACCGGACGGCCTGATGTCTCACCGAGCAGCCGCACCATATCGCCGGCCCTCAGGACTTCGTCCATCAGGGCCGTGCGCTCGTCCCGCCCCAGATCTTCCAGTTCGTGTAGCCCGGTCCGCCGGGGGATGAGGATCAGCCACGGGAAGCGGCTGTCATCCTGCAGCCGCACCTGACACAGCGGCCAGTCGAGGGCGATGACGGACCCGGCGTCGAAGGCGGGGTCGGCTTTGAAGTCAGTGGACATGACGCCTCGGTCGCCTGTCGGTGGCCGGGCGTCAAGCCGTCCGGTCAGTTCAGGGCGTAGACCACGCAGGCGCGGTCGGTCAGTTCACGCAGCGGCGGTTGCAGCGCCAGCCTCGCCGCCTCGATCTGGGCCTCGGTCGGCGCGCCGGCTCCGGCGGGTGGAGGCGGCGGAGGGGGAGGCGGCGGCGCTCCCGGTGCGCGCTGGACGCGAGCGCCGGTCACCGCGACGTCCTCGACCGTTGTTGCGCCTTCGACGCCGGAACTGTAGGACGGCCAGCCGGCCAGGACATCCGTCTCGCACGCTCGCCCGGTCGGGTCGATGACCCTGACTCCGCCGAGGTCAGCTCCGGCGTTCCCGGCGGCGGCGCGGGCGCGTCGGGCCGCATCCTTGACCGCCTCGCCCTGCAGCCAGGTCTTCACCGCATTCTCCGCCTCGAGATTGAAGCGCACGGCGCTGACGGAGGTCGGCTGGGAGGCGATCACCGTCGCATAGGCGCGTTCCAGCACAGACACGTCCCGGAGGGTCACCGAGACGCTGGCGTCGGCCTGATAGCGGGCGATGCGGTCGGCGCGGACGTTGTCGCGCAGGACGCCGTTCTCATCGCGATACTGGTCGTAGATCGGTCGGGTGGTGATCGAGGTCTCCACACGGGCGACATCGACGCCATAGGCGGCCAGCGCCTGACTGAGGGCGCGGACCTGATCGGCGGCCTTGCGCGAGGCCTCGGCGGCGGTGCGCTCGACCGACTGGAAGGTGGCGTTGAAGGCGGCCCGGTTGGCCGGAACCTCCGTGCGAACATAGCCGACCGAAGCAATGACCGGATCGCGCATCCACCAGGGGGCGGGGACGTAACGATCGCCAATCGCGGCGGGCGGGGTCTGGGCGAGGCCGACGGATGGCGCGAGGGCCGATCCGAGGGCGGTGAAGGTCAGCAGGACGGCGGTTAAACGAGACATTCCGGTACTCCCTGTCGCCCGGTCAGCCTGACGCGCGCGGGCTGGCCGGGAAAGGGCACGGGACCTTGTCGTCAGGTCTTGTCAGGTCTGGGATAGGGGTCGGAAATACCTGTATCCTGTGCGGCGCGGATCACCGGATTTTCGGCGGTTCAATGCGATCCTCATTCCTCCCGGCGGAGACCCTTCATGTCCCTCGACGCCCTGCGCGACCAGATTCCGGCCTATGCCCGTGACATTTCCCAGAACATGGACTCGTTGATCGAGGAGACCATTCTGAGCGAGCAACAGAAGTGGGGTTGCTTCCTCGCTTCGGCTCACGGCATCGGCGTCGCGCCGGTGGTGAAGGCGATTGAGGCCCAGGCCACGACTGTCCTGTCGCCTGAAGCCATGAGCGCGGCCAAGTCGGCGGCGGCCATCATGGGCATGAACAACGTCTACTTCCGGGCGCTGCACATCATGAAGAACCCCGAGTACGCCACGCTTCCGGTTCGCCTGCGCATGAACGTGAACCGCAATCCGGGCGTCGAGCGGGTTGACTACGAGCTCTGGGCTCTGGCGGTGTCGGCCATCAACGGCTGCGGCGCCTGTCTGGACGCACATGAAGCGACGCTGCGCGAACATGCCGTGCCCAACACGCAGATCCAGTGCGCGCTCCGGATCGGCGCGGTGGTCCATGCGGTCAGCCGCATAGTGTCGTCAGAGGCGGCTCTGGCCTCCTAGGGCTGCATAGCGACGGGCGAGGCCCAGTCGGTATCCTTCAGAGCTGCGGCATAGGTCCGGCTGACCGGCGCGACGAGCGAGTCAGAAAGGCGCAACTCGCCCCGTCCCCCCTTCCAGCGGGCGGTTTCCACCCCGGCTCGCGCCACCCACCACGAGCGATGGGTCTGGAAGCCGTCGCAGTCGGACAGCGCCGCCAGCGCATCGCTGAATCGCATCAGGATCAGGCTGGAGCCGGCCTCGGTGTGGATGCGCAGGTAGTGGTCCTCCGCCTGTACGGCGATCAGCCTTGAGCGCGCCAGCCGGGGTGTCAGCTTCGCCCGGATCGCCGGGGGCGTCTGGTTGTCTGCGACCGGCAAGCGAGCATTCGGCGCCGCCATCCTGCGAATTGCGGCGGATGCGATGATGATCGCGATGTTGACGGTCAGCACATCGGGCAAGAGCGGCAGATAGCTTTCCGCAGCGGCGTGGGGCCCGAAGAACACGACCGGAATCACGGACACCCAGCCGGTGATCGGCAAGGTCATCACCGGCAATTGAATGGTGATGAACAGAACCGGGCGATCCCGGAAGATGTGTCTGAGGGCCACCTCGACCAGGGCGGCGATGACCCCGCCGCCGATCAGCGCCATCTGCCAGTAGATGTTACGCAGCCCCGGGCTCATCGCGCCCGTGCCGAAGGCTTCAATCGCGGACAGGAAGAGTCCGAGAAGGACCAGTGCGTTGAATTCCGCAACGGTCGCGCGACCCAGAAGGGGGCGCCGCAGGACATTGATCAACTGCACCTTGGTCACGCGCGGCCCCGTTCGCGAAGGAACCTGCTCCGTTCGCGAACGGAACGCTGACACGTCCCCGGGGGGTGGTTCAAGCCGCCCTTCTCAAACAGGGGAGCGGTCTTGTGAAGCGATTGATGAAGGTGGCGGGGTTCAGTCTTCTGATCCTGATGGCGCTGGGGGTCGCCTTGCTGAGCGCGCGTTATCTGGCGCCCGATCCGGCATTCCCCGCCCCGCCGGTCATCCCGCATCTGGAGCACCGGCCGTGGGCGCTGGTCGTTCATGTCGCCGGGGGGGTCACGGCCCTGACGCTCGGGCTGTTCCAGTTGGTTACCCGCAGAGGTGTGCGCCTGCGGTGGCATCGGTTCGCCGGACGGGGCTATGTGCTCGCCTGTCTGTCCAGCGCGGTTGCGGGGTCGTGGCTCGCCCTGACAACGTCGGCGGGACCAATCGCTGGCGTGGGTTTCGGCGGCTTGGCGGTGGTGTGGTTCTTCACGACCGTCATGGGGTGGCTTAAGGTCATTCGCGGTGATCTGACCGGTCATCGGCGTTGGATGATCCGCAGCCTTTCGCTGACGCTGGCCGCGGTCACGCTGAGAGTTCTGCTGCCCCTCGCGGCCCTCAGCGGGCTGCCCTTCGAAGAAGCCTACCGCGCCATCTCATTCCTGTGCTGGCTGCCCAACCTGCTGATCGCGGAGCTGTGGTTGTGGCGGGTCCACGGAGCCGACAGTTCGCCCGTGGTCAGGCCCCCGGCGTCTCGCCGTGCTCCACATAATGCATCAGGCGGTCGTACTGGCCCTGCATGACGGCGTCGACGCCGTCAGCCCAAGCCCCGACGCCCGCGCCTTCGACCCTGAACGTCATGATCACCGTCACATCCGCGGCGTTCGCGTCTGGCCAGCTGAAGGTCAGGTCGGCCCTGGATGTCCGGCCCTTCAGAGGACCCAGCGGCGCGTTCAGGCTCAAGTGGTCATCATCCAGCAGAATGACCCGACCATGCTCGAAGAACGTGCCGTCGGCCAATCGTTCACAAAGACAGGCGCCGGGCTCAAGCCGGATCGAAAGATTGGAGGCATCGCCGCTGTAGGTATGTGCGCCGTCCCACCAGGCGCCGATGGATTCGAGCGCCAGTACGACGTCGCCCGCCGAAGTCTCGATGGACCTGGCGTAGCGAAGGGTGAAGCCGTCGGCGCTCCGCTCCACCACTTCCGCGGCGGCGGGGCCCGCCAGCAAGGCCAGCGCCCCGGCGATGAGCAGTGATTTCAGCATGGCCCTTCCTCCTGACAGCCAATGGCCGCCGATCAGAGGGCGGCGTCAAGTCAGGCGGACTGGAAGGTCAGGGGCGCGCCCCAGAACTGGCTGACCCGCTCGGACTGCGGACCCGGATTTCCGGTGGTCAGGAAGTCACGACGGCCGGAGCCGCCGAGCGCGTACTCCGGGTGCCGTGCGAAGTAGCGCTCCAGCGCATCGGCCACGGCGGCGGGCTGGTGAATGATCGCGGTTTCAGCCGGCAGGGCGGCGGCGAAGATATCGGCGACGATCTCGTAGTGGGTGCAGCCGAGGATCGCCTTGTCCGGGTGGCGGCCGATGCGCCGACGCAGGGCGTCGACATGATCACGGACCACGACTTCCAGCTCCTCTGTCGGCGCGCCCAGCTCGATCAGGCCCGCCAGACCGGGGCAGGGTTCGGAGAAGACGGCCAGATCCTCGCGGCGCTTGTCGATCTCGATCTCATAGACCCGGCTCATGGCCGTGGCGGCGGTGCAGAAGACGCCGTTGACGGCGATAGCCTCGACCTTCTCGCCTTCCGCCCGATGCTCGGCTTCATAGGTCCAGGGCAGCCCGGTGGCGGCTTCGATGGTCGGCACGATGATGCCCAGCACATTGACCGGGCGGCCATGACGCGCCCGCGCTTCCGGCACCCAGGTCTGTTGCAGGCGGCGCAGGGCGATGGCGCTGGCGGTGTTGCAGGCCAGGACGATGACATTGGCTCCGGCCTCGAACAGCCGTTCGCAGCCCGCGCGGGTCAGATCGACGATTTCCTCGCCGCCTCGGCCGCCATAGGGGGCGTTGGCCTGATCGGCCAGATAGACGAAATCTCGCTCGGGAAAGCGTCGGGTCAGTTCACGGTGGACGGTCAGCCCGCCCACGCCGGAGTCAAAAACGCCAATGGCCATAGGCGCGATTTAGCCGCGCCGCCCGCTTCCGTCCATGGCTGGAGCTTCGGCCTCGTTCGTGTGACAGTCCGCCCGCTCCGGGTCCAGGGTCCGGGGAAACGAACCGACGCTACGGAGTTCCCATGCACAGACGCCATCTTCTCATCGCCGGAGGCAGCCTTATGGCTTTGACCGCCACCGCAGGCTGCGCGACGACCGGAGGCGCCGCGGGCTCCACCGGCGGTATGGCCGAGGACGCCCGGGTCGCCCGCGCTGTCCTGCCGGTTCAGACGCCGCGCGCCGAGCTGCTGCAGGTCTGGACCGGGCCTTATGAGGGCGTGCCCCCGTGGGACAAGGTCACCGCGCCGAAGCTCCGTGAAGCGATCCTTGAAGGCATCGAGCTGCGTCGCGCCGAAATCACGGCCATTGCCGACAACCCCGACGCCCCGACCTTCGCCAACACCTCGGTCGCCATGCAGATGGCGGGTGAACCGCTGGGTCGGGCCATGGCCCTGTTCGGCGTGATGATCTCGAACATCGGCTCGGCCGACTATCAGGCGCTGGATCGTGAAGTCTCGCCCCTGCTCTCCGCCGCGGGCGATGAGATCACCTTCAACGAAAAACTGTTCAACCGCATCAAGACGGTTGCCGACAACGCACAGGTCATGGGCCTGACCGCCGAACAGACCCGCATCGTCACCCGCAGCCGCGATGCCTATATCCGGGGCGGCGCCGCCCTGGACGCGGGCAAGAAGGCCGAGCTGGGCCGCATCAACACCGCCCTGTCCAACGCCTTCACCAGTTTTGGCCAGAAGGTCGTGGCGGACGAAAACACCTGGACGGTCATCACGACCGAAGCGGGCGTGGCCGGTCTGCCCGCCTCGAACAAGGCCGCCGCCGCCGCCGCTGCGCGCAGCCGCAATGTTCAGGGCTGGGCCATCGTCAACACGCGCTCGAGCGTCGATCCCTTCCTGACCTTCGGCGACGACCGCGCCCAGCGCGAGATCGTGTGGCGCAAGTTCGTGAACCGTGGCGACAACGGCGACGCCAACGACACCAATGCGACCATCGCCGAGATCGTTCGTCTGCGGGATCAGCGCGCCAAGCTGCTGGGCTATCGCAACCACGCTGAACTGCGCATGCAGGACACCATGGCCAAGACCCCGGCCGCCGCGATGGACCTGATGAACCGCGTCTGGGCTCCGGCCAAGGCCCGTGTGGCCGAGGAAGTGGCGGACATGCGCGCCATCGCCGGCCATGACATCGAGCCCTGGGACTACCTGTACTACGCCGAGAAGGTGAAGAAGCAGAAGTACGACCTCGATCAGAACGAGCTGAAGCCCTACTTCGAACTGGGCGCGGTCAAGCGCGGCGCCTTCTACATGGCCGAACGTCTGTATGGTCTGGAGTTCAAGGCCCTGCCGAAGGGCGTGGTCCCGGGCTTCACGCCGGACGTCGAGGTGTTCGAGGTCAACGACAAGGCGACCGGTCGCAACGTCGGCCTGTTCTACTCGGACGACTTCGCCCGCGCCGGCAAGCGCTCGGGCGCCTGGGCGACCAGCTATCGCTCGCACTCGACCTATGACGGTCGCAAGAATGTCCTGTCCTCGAACAACAACAACTTCACCAAGCCGGGCGAGGGCGAGCCCCTGCTGATCTCGCTGGACGACGCCGAGACCCTGTTCCACGAGTTCGGCCACGCCCTGCACTCGCTGAACTCCACGGTGAACTATCCGGCGCTGGGCGGCACGCCGCGCGACTTCGTGGAGTATCCGTCACAGGTGCATGAACACTGGGTGCTGTCGCGCCCGATCCTTGACGGCTTCATGAAGCACTATCAGACCGGCGAGCCCATGCCGCAGGCGCTGGTGGACAAGGTCGAGCGCGCCTCCACCTTTAATCAGGGCTATGCGACGGTCAGCTATCTGTCGTCAGCGCTGGTTGATATGGACCTCCACACCCAGGCCACGCCGCCGACCGACATCGACGCCTTCGAACGCGACAGCCTGGCGCGCTACGGCATGCCGAAGGAGATCGTGATGCGGCACCGCCTGCCGCAGTTCAATCACCTGTTCACGTCGGACGCCTACTCCGCCGGCTATTACAGCTACCTGTGGTCGGAGGTGATGGACGCCGACACCTGGGCCTACTTCGAGGAGTCCGGCGACGTCTTCAATCCGGAGATCGGCCGTCGTTACAAGGAGATCATCTTGGCACCGGGCAACACCACGGATCGGGGCGAAGCCTACCGCGCCTTCCGTGGCCGCGACCCGGACGTGGCGGCCCTGCTGCGGGTGCGGGGCTTCCCCACCAGCTGAGGCTGACAGATCTGTACAAAGGAAAGGCCGGTGGTTCGCCACCGGCCTTTCTCACTGGGTGGGCGAGGCTGAGGCGGCGCCCGTCGCAAGATCAGTAGGCCACGACGGCCCGGCTGGCGGCGTAGTCGACCTGGGCTGCGCCGGGCAGTTGGCGCAGGGCTTCGCGGCGGACAGCGGCTTCGCAGAAGTCGCGGTCGCTCAGGCGGCTGCCCGGACGGCGGGCGGTCCGGCACAGGTCGCGAGCGGCGACCTCGATGCGCTGATCGAGCGCGGCGGCGCCCGCCGACGAGGCCAGGTTCAAATCGGCCCATTGGATGCGGGCCTCCTGCGCCGACGCCGAACCGGCGGCGAGGAGGGACAGGGCGGCGGTCAGGGAAGCGAGGGTCTTCATGGCGGTCTCCTGCGGAGCGCTGCGTCACTCGGGGGTGGTGACGGAAGGCCGTATGAGCCGCGCCTGTTTCAGGCCCGTGAGACTTCGACGGCGAAATCGAGACGCCGCATTAAATCGCCGAAACCTGACCGCCGATCAGCCGCTGTTGCGCAGCCCGGCGGCCACCCCGTTGAGCGCCAGAAGGATGCATTCGCGGACCCGGGGATCATCGTCTCCGGCGCGGCGGCGGCGGATCAGTTCGATCTGCACGTGGTTCAGCGGCTCGACATAGGGCATGCGCAGCCGGATCAGCCTGTCCAGTTCGGGTTGGCCGCCCAGCAGGGCCTCCTGACCGGTAATGGCCAGAACCGCAGCCTCCGTTCGGTCCCACTCGGCCCGAATGGCCGAAAACACCCGATCCGCCAGCGCGGCGTCCGGAACGAGACCGGCGTAGCGTTTGGCGATGGTCATATCCGCCTTGGCCATGACCATCTCCATGTTCTGGATCAGGGTCCGGAAGAAGGGCCAGTCGCGGTGCATGGCCTGAAGCTCATCGACCGATACGCCCTCGACGGCTGAGCCGAAGCCGAACCAGCCCGGCAGCATGACCCGGCTCTGGCTCCAGCTGAACACCCATGGAATGGCCCGTAAATCCTCGATGGCGGTGGACGCGGTGCGTGAAGCAGGCCGCGACCCGATCTTCAGATCGGCGATCTCCGCGATGGGGGTGGCGGCGCGGAAATAGTCGACGAAGCCGTCGGTCTCATAGACCAGCGCCCTATAGGCGCTCATCGAGGCCTGCGAGAGCTTCGACAGGGTCGCGCCATGCTTTGCGGTCAGCTCTGCGTCGGGTGGCGGAGCCAGTGACGCCAGCAGGACTCCGCAGGTCAGGGCGTCCAGATTGCGACGGGCCACCTCGGGCTCACCGTATTTGTTGGCGATAACCTCGCCTTGCTCCGTCACGCGGATACGTCCGGCGACGGTGCCCTGCGGCTGACCCAGCACGGCGGCGAAGCTGGAGCCGCCGCCACGGCCCACCGCGCCGCCCCGACCATGGAACAGCTGCAGACGCAGGCCGGCCCTGTCGGTCACCTCAAGCAGGGCGCGCGACGCCTCGTGCAGCTCCCACGTCGAGGTCAGATAAGACCCATCCTTGTTGGAGTCCGAATAGCCGATCATCACCTCCTGCACCCCGCGCGCCTTCGCGACGGCGAGGGCGGACGGTTCCTTCAACAGGCGTTCCAGCGTCGGCTGCGAGGCCCGCAGGTCGCCGATGGTCTCGAACAGGGGCGCGGCCTGAACAGGGCAGGACGACGGGTCCTCCGGCCGGAACAGTCCGACCTCCTTCAGCAGCAGATAGACCTCCAGAAGGTCAGAGGCGGCGTCGGTCTTGGAGACGATGTGCGTCCGGATGGCTTGCGGACCGAACAGGCGCAGGGCCTCGGCCGCCGCCTGCAGGATGCGCCGTTCCTTCAGAGTCTCTTCGGCATAGGTCTCATAGGGATTAAACAGCAGACGCCCGGAAGCCAGCTCGGAAGCCAGAACCGCCAGCCGGGCTTCCTCGCTCAGCGCCGAGTAGTCGTCCGTGACACCGGCCACCTTCAGCAGGTCCGCCACAACCCGCTCGTGCACGTCAGAGTTCTGGCGCAGGTCCAGCGTCGCCATGTGGAAGCCGAACACATCGGCGGCGGTGATCAGGCGGGCCAGCCGGTCATCCGCGAAGACCGCGCCGTGGTTGGCGACCAGACTGTCCTGCAAGACGGCCAGATCGGCCCGGAAGGCCGACGGGCCCTCATAGGGCTCGGCCGCGAAGGCGGCGGCGCGAGGGGCGGGCTGGCCGGTGAGGATCGGGTGTGTCGCCGCCAGCCGGGCGTAGATCTGGCTCAGGACCTTCCGGTAGGGCTCGTCCGCCCGATGCTCGGAGTGATCGCCCGAAATACCGGCCAGCGCGGCAAGCTCGGGCGAGATCACGCTCATCGAGCCTGAGAGGCTCAGTTCGGCGCCCAGCGCATTCACCTCGTCCAGATAAAAGCGCAGGACGGCCCGGGCTTGGGTCCGGAAGGCGGCGGTCAGAACCTCCCCGGTGACGTTGGGGTTGCCGTCGCGGTCACCGCCGACCCAGGTGCCGATGCGGATGAAAGGCGCCAGATCTGGCGCATCCAGCCGCTTGCGCCAATCCGCGAGCTGGGCCGGGGCGACGTGCAGGAAGATGCGTTCGAGGAAGGAGACGACGGTGTCGATCTCGTCCTGCACCACCAGTCCGGCCTGTCGGACCAGCCGGGTGGCCCACAGTATCGTGGTCTGTCGGCGCAGACCTGCATCCCGGGTCTCGACATCGCAAGCGGGGCCGTTCTGGTCGCAGGCGTCCAGCAGGTCCGAGACGGCGGCGATACGGTCGATCACGCTCTTGCGGCGGACTTCGGAGGGGTGGGCGGTCAGGACCGGGGAGATCAGGGCGGTCTTCAGCAGGTCACGCGCGTCGTTCGTGGACTGTCCGGCGGCCCTAAGCCGTTCCAGCGCGCCTTCCGGCGTATCCGGCCGGGCGCCCGAGACGGTCTGTTCCCGCGCGCGCCGCTTGCCCGCCCGGTCCTCGGCGACATTGGCCAGAAGGGAGAAGACGGCGAAGCCGTGCGCCAGCCCAACCGCCTGATCCAGCGAAAGCTCACCCAGCAGGGTCTCAAGCAGGCGGGCGTCCTTCTCGCCGGCGTTCCGGTGCCAAGCGACCGAGGCCTGCCTCACGGCCTCGATCCGGTCGTAGAGTTCGCGCCCGCCCTCGGCGAGGATCACCTCGCCGAGAAGCCCGCCCAGCAGTCGGACTTCTTCGCGCAGCCGGTCGTCGGCGGCCTGGATCATGGTGGTGTCTCGCAGCGAGGAGGCCGGGAGCGTCACCGTATCAGGGGTTTCGGAATGGGCCATGCCTGACGCCAACGCCGAAACCGAAAGTGCGTTCGGCCCGCCGTTTGCAGGTCTGTCGGCGAGATCAAACGCCGGCGACGCGCGCGCAGGAGAAAAGCCATGTCAATTTCGTCAGTTGCGGGTTTTCTCGGTAATCTAGCCGGACTGTCGGGGTCGAATTCGACCCGGCAGAATTCGCCGCGCGCGGTCAGTTCGACCACGTCGGACCTGGATCAAATCCGCGAAAAGGGGCTCAGCGAATGGGCCCGCGAGCAGAAGATGGAGGCCCTGAAGGCCAAGATCCGCGATCAAGTCCTGTCCGAGAACGGGATGTCGGAGAACGGCATCGCCGCCATGTCGGTCGAGCAGCGGAACTCCGTCGAGGACCAGATCGCCCAGCTGATCCAGCAGAAGCTGGAAGAGACCATGAAGCGCTCGATGGAAGACGCCGCCCGCTCGGGCAAGAGCGAGGCGGTCCTGCTCGACATTTCGGTCTGATCTGGCCGGTCTACTGGATGGGCGGCTTTCCCTGACGGGCCCGCTGGTTGTTGATCCTGTTGACCGCCATCTGCGAAACGCCGCGGCAGCCTTCGGGAGGCAGGCTGTCCGGTGTATTGTTGATCGGCGTTCCGTCCGCCTGCACGACCTGGATGCTGCATTCATCCATCCAGGTCCGGATGATCGCTTGGTACCGCTGACCGGCGACGGGCAGGAAGCCGACCTGCCGGGCGCAGCCGCCAACCTCTTCCTCGAAGGGCGAAATCTGCCGCACGGAGTAGGTGTCGGTGATGACCCAGATCGGCTGTCCGGCCTGAACGCGGATCTGGAGGCGCGGATCATTCTCGACGATGTGAGCCGCGCCGCCGCTGAATTCAGTTTCCTCGCAATCCGGATTCTCGAAAATCGAGATTCCGGTCATGTTGATGAAGAGCGTCCGGCTGTTCGGTGTCCGGTCGAAGGTGAGGACGGCGGACGGCGTCGTCTCCGGAATCATCGGGTAGCTCTTGCCGCAGGCGGCCAGACCCATGGTGATTGCAAGGATGGCGGTCACACGCAGCATTGATCCCCCCGGAAGCGCTGTGATGTCTTTCGCACTTCTGCGGGAACCGGGGCGGCGAAACAAGGGACCCTGAGTCGACAAACGCTCGACTTTCCGCCATAAGCCGCCGCTTCCGACGCAAGTGAACCTGCGTCTCCTCCCACACGACCCCGGTTTCGACCGGACGAGGTGGGCGAGAACCCTCTGCCGACGTGATCGTCGCCAGAGGTTGTCTTCGTATGGAGCCGCCCCACCTGCGCCGGGTTTGTGGCCGATTTTCCGGATTCAGGTCGTCGTGACCTGAAGCGAAAATGGGCGTGAGGTAGTTGATGTTCGAGGCTCTGAACGAGCGGCTTTCAGGCGTATTCGACCGGATCACCGGTCGCGGCGCCCTGTCCGAAAAGGACGTGCAGGAGGCGATGCGCGAAGTGCGCGTGGCCCTGCTCGAGGCCGACGTCGCCCTGCCCGTCGTCAAGGACTTCATCGCCTTCGCCACCGAGCGCGCGACGGGCGAAGAGGTCATTCGTTCGGTCAAGCCGGCCGATCAGGTCATCAAGATCGTCTATGACGGTCTGGTCGAAATGCTGGGCGGCGAAGAGCCGGTTCCGCTGAACCTGAACGCCACCCCGCCCGCCGTCTTCCTGATGGCCGGCCTGCAGGGCTCCGGCAAGACGACGACGTCCGCCAAGCTGGCGCTGCGTCTGACCAAGTTCGACCGCAAGAAGGTCATGATGGCCTCGCTGGACACGCGTCGTCCGGCGGCCATGGAGCAGCTCGAAACCCTCGGCAGGCAGATCGAGGTCGCGACGCTTCCGATCGTGAAGGGCGAGAGCGCCGTTCAGATCACCAGGCGGGCGATGACGTCCGCCAAGCTGCAGGGCTTCGACGTCCTGATCCTCGACACCGCCGGCCGCATCACGCTGGACGAGGCCCTGATGGCCGAGGTGGCGGAAGTCGCCTCTATCGCCAGGCCGGTCGAGACCCTGCTGGTCGCCGACAGCCTGACCGGTCAGGACGCGGTTCGCACCGCCAAGGCCTTCCACGAGCGCCTGCCGCTGACGGGTCTGATCCTGACCCGCGCCGACGGCGACGGCCGCGGCGGCGCCATGCTGTCGATGCGCGCCGTCACCGGCCTGCCGATCAAGTATCTGGGCGCCGGCGAAAAGGTCGACCAGCTGGACGCCTTCGACGCCCGTCGCGTCGCCGGTCGCATTCTGGGTCAGGGCGACATTGTCGCCCTGGTCGAGAAGGCGAGCCAGGAGCTTGACGCGTCCAAGGCCGAGGCCATGGCCCGCAAGCTGGCCAAGGGACAGTTCGACCTGAACGATCTCGCCGCCCAGCTCCAGCAGATGAAGAAGATGGGCGGTCTTCAGGGCATCATGGGCATGCTGCCCGGTGTCGCGAAGATGAAAGCACAGATGGCCGACGCCAACATCGACGACCGCATGATCGCCCGCCAGGAAGCGATCATCTCCTCGATGACCAAGGCCGAGCGCAAGAAGCCGGACCTGCTGAACGCCAGCCGCAAGAAGCGCGTGGCCGCCGGCGCCGGTGTCGAGGTTCAGGACATCAACCGCTTGCTCAAGCAGCACCGGCAGATGGCCGACATGGTCAAGTCGCTGTCGCGCGGCGGACCGAAGAAGATGCAGCAGATGGCCGCCATGCTCGGCGGCCTCGGCGGTGGCGGCGGGCCGGACATGGCCCGCCTCAAGGCGATGGGCGGGGGCAAGATGCCCGAGCCGAGCGCCGACGAATTGAAAGCCCTTCAGGACCGCATGGCGGGCCTGGGTGGCGGACAACTTCCGGGGGGCCTTCCGGGCCTGCCGGGCTTCCCTCCCAAGAAATAGAACGATCCCTGAAAGAGACCTGAAATGCTGAAGATCCGTCTGGCCCGTGGTGGCGCCAAGAAGCGCCCGTACTACTACATCGTCGTTGCTGACTCGCACGCTCCGCGCGACGGCAAGTTCATCGAGCGCGTTGGCTCGTACAACCCGATGCTGCCGCGCGACGGCGAGCAGAAGCGCGTTGTGCTGAAGGCCGACCGTATCGCTGAATGGCTGTCGAAGGGCGCGCAGCCGACCGACCGTGTCGCTCGCTTCCTGTCGCAGGACGAAGCGCTGGCCGGCAAGGTGAAGTGGACCCAGTCCAACAACCCGAACAAGGCCCAGCCGGGCAAGAAGGCGCAAGAGCGCGCCGCCGAACGCGCCCAGCGCGAAGCTGACCGCGCCGAAGCCGAAGCCGCGGCCAAGGTGGAAGCCGCTGAAGCCGCCCAGCGCGCCAAGGAAGAAGCCGCTGCCGCCGCTGCTGCTGCGGCCGCCGCTCCGGCCGTTGAAGAAGCTCCGGCTGAAGCCGCTGCTGAAGAAGCCCCGGCTGCTGAAGTCGCCGCCGAGGAAGCCCCGGCCGCCGAGTCGACCGAAGAAGCCTGATTTCTTCCGGTTCGCCGGATTTGATCTGAGGAAGGGCGGCGTCCGACGGGCGCCGCCCTTCTTCTTTTTAGAAGGCGCCCGCCGCGCTTCGCGCTAGTTGAGGCCGGGAAGTCGGGAACGGCGGCAGCGAGGTGACAATGACGCAGGACAAGCTCATTCAGGTTGGACAGATCGCCGGCGGCTTCGGCGTGCGCGGCGAGGTGCGGGTGACCGCCTGGACCGCCGACCCGATGGCCCTGCTGGCCTATCGCGACCTGCTGCGGGCGGACGGGTCGGTGGGGCTGACCCTGACCTCGGCGCGGCCGGACAAGAACGGCGTGGTCGGGCGGGCGAAGGAGATCGCCACCAAGGAGCAGGCCGACGCGATGCGCGGGCTCAAACTGTTCATCCCGCGCGACCGGTTGCCGGAGCCGGACGAGGACGAGTTCTATCTGACCGATCTGGTCGGGGTCGAAGGGCGGGAGCCGGACGGGACCGTGCTGGGCACGGTGAAGTCGGTCCAGAATTTCGGCGCCTCCGACATGCTGGAGATCGCTCCGGCCGCCGGTGGCCCGACCTGGTATCTGCCGTTCACCAGGGACGCCGTGCCCGAGCTGCATCTGGCCGACGGCTGGCTGCTGGTGGTGCGGCCCAACGAGGTCGGCGAGCGCGAGCCCGACTGAGCGTCGGCCTAGCTGTTGTCCTCGGTCGGGGCGTCAGGCCCGTTCTTCTTGATCGAGTCGATGGCGTTCTGGGCCGAGGCCTTGGAGCTGTAGCCCTCGGTCGAGAAGAGCGTTTCCGAGTTGTACTTGAAGCGGACCCGGAACTCTCCGGCCTTGTCCTTGTAGATCTCGAACTTGTGGGCCATGGCGGCTCTCCCTTTGAGATGGGCTCAGGCTGGGCCGGAACAGCGGCGGGCGTCAACCGCCGGTTTGTCGGCAAGCGGACACAGGCTCGTGAGGTCAGCGCCTCCAGCGCAGGGCCGCGAGGGCCAGGAAGCCGGCCAGCAGGCCCCAGAAGGCCGAGCCGATGCCGAACAGGGCGGCCCCCGAGGCGGTCGCCGCGAAGGCGATGACGGCGGCCTCCCGATGGTCCGGTTCGGCCATGGCGCCCTGCAGGGCCCCGGTCAGGGGACCGATGAGGGCGAGTCCGGTCAGCACCGCGAGGGCGGCCGGAGGCATGGCGATGAAAAGTCCCGCCAGAGGGGCGGCGAACAGGGCCACGACCAGATAGAGTCCGCCGTAGATCACGCCGACGATCCAGCGACGCCGCGGGTCCGGATGGGCGTCCGGCCCGGTGCAGATGGCCGCGACGATGGCGGCCAGATTGACCCCGTAGGCGCCGAAGGGGGCGAGGACCAGGGTGGCGAGGCCGGTCGAGAGCAGCAGCGGTCCCGGCGGCGGCTCATAGCCCGCGGCCTTGAGCACCACGAGGCCGGGCAGGTTCTGGGAGACGAGGGTGACGAGGAACAGCGGCAGGGCGAGGCTGACCGCGACCTTGAGGTCGAAGGCGGGCGCGACCGGCGACAGCTGGCCGAACAGGCCGGTTCCGGGCGGCAGGGCGACCTGGCCGCGCAGGGCCAGCACGGCGAAGGCGCCGATGAGGACGGCGGGAAGGGCCCAGGTCGGGGCCAGCCGCCGCATCAGCAGGAAGACCGCGAACAGGCCCGCCGCCAGCGCCAGATCGGTCGGGAAGACGAGAAACAGCTTGAGACAGAAGGGCAGCAGAACGCCCGCCAGCATGGCCGAGGCGATGCCGCCGGGGATCCGGGCCGCCAGCCGCCCGAGGGCGGGGACGAGGCCGGTGACGACCATCAGGCCGCCGGCGATGACGAAGGCGCCGACGGCGGTGGGCCAGCCGACGCCGAGAGTCGATGCCGCCAGCAGGGCCGCGCCGGGGGTGGACCAGGCCAGGATGACCGGGACCTTCATCCGCCAGCTGAGCAGCAGGCCGGGCAGGCCGATGCCGAGGCAGAGCGCCGTCACCATCGACACGATCTGGTCCGGGGAGGCGCCCAGCACATGGCCCGCCTGCACCACCAGCGCGACGGTGCCGCCGAAGCCGATCACGGTTCCGACGGCGGCCGCCGAGATGGCGGAGACGGGCAGGCGAGGGGCGCTCATCCCCGCTGACCGGGCTTAGCCCTCGATGTCGTCCGGCAGGCCGACGGCGTGGAAACCGGCGTCGACGTGGACGACTTCACCGGTGGTGGAGCGGCCGAGGTCCGAGCAGAGCCACAGGGCGGCGCCGGCGACGCCTTCCATCGAGGTCTCTTCCTTGATCAGGGAGAACTGGGCCGACTTCGAGTGCAGGCCGCGGCCGCCCGAGATGCCGGCCAGCGACAGGGTGCGCATGGCGCCGGCCGAGATGGCGTTGACGCGGATGTTCTTCGGACCGAGGTCGCGGGCGATGTAGCGGGTCGCGGCTTCCAGAGCGGCCTTGGCGACGCCCATGGTGTTGTAGTTCGGGATGACCCGTTCCGACCCGAGGTAGGTCAGGGTGATCATGGAGCCGCCGTTCGGCATCAGGCGGGCCGAGCGCCTGGCGACGTCGACGAAACTGAAGGCCGAGATGTTCATGGCCAGCAGGAAGCTGTCGCGGGTGGTGTTGTCGACGAAGGAGCCCTTCAGCTCGTCCTTGTTGGCGAAGGCCACCGAATGCACGACGAAGTCGATCGTGCCGAACTCTTTTTCCAGTTCCTCGAACGCCTTGTCCATCGAGGCGTCGTCGGTGACGTCGGCCTGGATCAGCAGCTTGGCGCCGACGCTTTCGGCCAGCGGACGCACGCGACGCTCCAGGCTCTCGCCGAGGTAGGTGAAGGCCAGTTCGGCGCCTTGGGCGGCCAGCTGGGAGGCGATGCCCCAGGCGATGGAGCTGGAGTTCGCCACCCCCATGATCAGGCCCTTCTTGCCCTTCATGAGGTCGCCGGTGGGCATGTCCCAGGTGGATTCAGCGGCCATCTTGGCTCTCCTAAAGTGGCCTATCGCTCGCGACGCGGTCGCTCGCTGCTTGAGGCCGGTCGTGGTGGTGTCGTCTAGATCTTGCTGAGGATCAGCGTGCCGTTCGTTCCGCCGAAGCCGAACGAGTTGGACATGACGTGCTTCAGCGGGCCGTCGTGGCGCTTGCGCAGGATCGGCATGCCCTCGAACTCGGGATCGAGGTTCTCGATGTGGGCGCTTTCGGCGGCGAAGTCGTTGTCCATCATCAGCAGGCAGTAGATGGCCTCCTGGGCGCCCGCGGCGCCGAGCGAGTGCCCCGTCAGCGACTTGGTCGAGGAGATCATCGGCAGGTCGTCGCCGAAGACGTTGCGGACCGCGCCCATTTCCTTGCTGTCGCCGACGGGCGTCGAGGTGCCGTGCGGGTTCAGGTAGTCGATCTTCGGATTGCCGGCCATTTCCAGCGCGATCTTCATGCAGCGCTCGGCGCCCTCGCCCGAGGGCGCGACCATGTCGTAGCCGTCGGAGTTGGCGCCGTAGCCGGTGACTTCGGCATAGATCTTCGCGCCGCGCGCCACGGCGCGTTCGTACTCTTCCAGCACGACGATGCCGGCGCCGCCCGCGATGACGAAGCCGTCGCGATCCTTGTCATAGGCGCGGCTGGCCTTCGACGGATTGTCGTTGAAGTTCGAGGACATGGCGCCCATGGCGTCGAACATGTTCGACATGGACCAGTCGATGTCCTCGACGCCGCCGGCGAAGACCACGTCCTGCTTGCCCCAGGCGATCTGTTCGGCGCCCGCGCCGATGCAGTGGGCCGAGGTCGCGCAGGCCGAGCTGATCGAATAGTTGATGCCCTTGAGCTCGAACCAGGTCGCCAGAACGGCCGACGGGCCCGAGGCCATGGCCTTCGGCACGGCGAACGGCCCGATGCGCTTGGGAGAGCCTCTTTCAAGGGTGGTCTGGGCGGCTTGCAGGATAACCTGGGTCGAGGGGCCGCCTTCACCGACGATCAGGCCGATGCGGGGATCCTTGATCTCTTCCGGGGTCAGGCCGGAATCCTTCAGCGCCTCTTCAAAGGCGATGTGGCCCCAGGCGGTGCCGTTGGCCAGGAAGCGGGCGGCGCGACGGTCCACCAGCGGCGCCCAGTCCTCGGCGGTATGGCCCAGGGCCGGCGGCGCCCAGACCTGCGAGCGGAAACCGTGCGTGGCGTGGTCGGCGGCGTGCTGGACGCCCGATTTCGCATCGCGCAGCGACGCGGTGACCTCGGCGGCTCCGGTGCCGATGGAGGAGACAATGCCCAGCCCGGTGACGACAACACGCCGCATGGTGGAATCCTTCCGTAACTCATCAGTCGCCGCGTTATCCGCGGTCCGGGGGAATATAGGGGACTTACTCGCCCGACGCTTCCACGCCGCCGAACAGGCCGACGCGCATGTCCGTGGCGGTATAGATAGGAACGCCGTCGGCCTCCATCACCCCGTCGGCGATACCCATGACCAGACGGCGATTGATGACCCGCTTCAGATTGATCTTGTAGGTCACCTTCTTCACGTCGGGCTGGACCTGACCGGTGAACTTCACCTCGCCGACGCCGAGGGCGCGGCCGCGGCCGGGACCGCCGATCCAGCCGAGATAGAAGCCGACCAGCTGCCACATGGCGTCCAGGCCCAGGCAGCCGGGCATGACCGGGTCGCCGATGAAATGGCACTGGAAGAACCAGAGGTCCGGATGGATATCCAGCTCGGCCTCGACATAGCCCTTGCCGTGCTCGCCGCCGTCCGCGTTGATCTGGGTGATCCGGTCGAACATCAGCATCGGCGGGGCCGGGAGCTGGGCGTTGCCGGGACCGAACAGTTCGCCACGGCCCGAGGCCAGCAGGGCCTCATAATCGAACGACGACGGATATTTCAGCTCGGACAAAGACGTTCTCGTGGTGATGGGCGCAGCCTGCGCCCGGATGTTGCCGTCGGGTTACACGAGCCCGCATCAGGGCTCAACTTTTTAACGGAGACGGAGGGTTTGCGGGGGCGTGGGGTTTCGGGTGTGGGGTGTGGGGTGCGGCACTCCTGCGCTCCCTCCCCGTCCCGGGGAGGGATGTCGGCGCGCAGCGACGACAGGGTGGGGGCGGCTCGGCGACGAAAGCGCGGCTGTTTCGCCTTAGCCCTCCCCACCCGGCTTCGCACGCCCCCCCTTCCCCCTTGAGGGGGGGAGGGCCGGGGATGGGGGTGAGGGCCCGATGATGAAGCATAGGGCGCAGGAGGAGAGGTCTACGGAGCCCTTCGAGGCTGTTCTGAAGCGCACAGCACGCACCCCCCCCCAACCCTCCCCCCTCCGCCAAACGGGAGGGCTTTGAAATGAGCCACGCGTCTTCGCCGCTTCGATGCGAAGCGGTGATGGGAAGGGCGCGGGACGCCGGGCCTCGCCCGGTGTGTGGTGTTTTGTTTTACCGTTTCGACGAGAGCGACGTCCCGCGCGGCCGTTTTCCACACGCCCTCCGGCTGGCGGCCTTTGCATTAGGGCCTTGCCGGATCACCGCCGGGATCATTGCTGACCCCGACGCGGGGCGGACTTCGACCGTTCAGAGACGCCAGCGGTCCGCTTCCAACAGCGCGCGGCGAGCAAGCGGGCAGGATCCATCCATGCCCGACGAGGACCCCCGCGCTCTCCTTCGCGCGGGCTTCATCGCTCGGCCACAGCCCGCCGTCGTCGAGCAGCGTGGATCCGACGCCCTCCCCATCGACGGGATGCGGGTATTGTGAGGGCCGGGCTTCCTATGGCGGGAGAATGACGCTGGGGATTTGAAATCCGACGCAAGATCAGTGGCTTGGCGCGCCGGATTGCGCGGGCTGAACGTGAACTCCTCCGTATCTTTGAAGGATGGAGTGCGGCGCCTCACCTCTCCATCGCCCGCTTTAAGGCGATGGGGAGGACAGATCGCGCAGCGATCAGGAGGGGGCGGCGCAGGCGTTTGACGGTTGGCCGCCGACACCGGTGTTCGAGGCGTCTTCTGCCGACACCGAGCCGCCCTCTCCTGACCGTCGCTGCCGCGCCGGTCTGTCCTCTCCATTCGCTTGAGGGCGAATGGAGAGGTGAGGCGGAAGTCTATCGCCGGTCGCGGGCGGCGCCGGCGGGGCGGTTGGCGTCGCACAGGGCCTGTTCCTGGGCGCCGAAGACGGCGGACTGCGGCACCCAGCCGCGGAGGCGGCGGACGCGGACCTCGCACCACTGGTCGACACAGGCGTCTATGGACACCAGGGACCTGGCCGAGAGACGGGCGCGGACCGGCGAGGCGCCGGAGCGCCCGGCGTGGATGGGAATTTCCTCGTCGGTGGCGTTCATGACGCTGCGGCTGCTGGTCACGACGCTGCGGTGGACCCAGGCGACGGCGCCGTCGGGGTCGCAGATTTTCCGCCAGCCCTCGGTCTCGGCGACGACCTGAACCGGCAGGTTCGAGACCCGGTATTGCCAGAGGATGCGGTAGTCGAGGCCGGGGCCCTGACGGGCGAAGACCTTGCTCGATTTCAGCGACAGCCAGCGCGGCACGGGCTGGCCGCTGGGCGTCGGGCGCCCCCCGGGCATGGTGTTGGCGGCGCCCGCCAGCACCGCGCAGCCGATCACGCCCCCGATCAGGGCGATGCGCTTGAGACGATGAGCTTTGCCAGACACCGACAGGACCATTAAAGCCGGGATGAGAAATCGAAGGCTCCGAATGTCCGCTCCCAGGCTTAAGGTCGTATTAACCAGACGCTTGCCCGACGCCGTGGAAACACGGATGCGCGAGCTGTTCGACGCCGAGCTGAACCTGACGGATCGGCCGATGACCCGCGCCGAGCTGGAGGCGGCGGTGCAGCGGGCCGATGTGCTGTCGCCGACCATCACCGACATCATAGATGGTCCGTTGATCGCCAGGGCCGGGCCGCAGCTGAAGATGATCGCCAATTTCGGCGCGGGCGTGGACCATATCGACATCGACGCCGCCGTGGGCCGGGGTCTGATCGTGACCAATACGCCGGGGGTCCTGACAGAGGACACGGCCGATCTGGCCATGACGCTGATCCTGGCGGTCAGCCGCCGGATCGTCGAGGGCGCGCAGGTGATGCAGGAGGGCCGGTTCGAGGGCTGGAGCCCGACCTGGATGACCGGGCGCAAGCTGTGGGGCAAGCGGCTGGGCATCGTCGGCATGGGCCGGATCGGGCAGGCGCTGGCCCGCCGGGCGAAGGCGTTCGGGATGCAGGTCCACTATCATAACCGCAAGCCGGTCTCGCCGATGATCGCCGAGGAACTGGGCGCGACCTACTGGGACGATCTGGACCAGATGCTGGCGCGGATGGACCTGATCTCGCTGAACAGCCCGGCGACGAAGGAGACCCATCACCTGTTGTCGGCCGAGCGGCTGGCGAAGCTGCGGCCCGAGGCCATTCTGATCAATACGGCGCGCGGTGAGCT
Organism: Brevundimonas sp. M20; assembly: GCF_006547065.1. Taxonomy (NCBI): domain Bacteria; kingdom Pseudomonadati; phylum Pseudomonadota; class Alphaproteobacteria; order Caulobacterales; family Caulobacteraceae; genus Brevundimonas; species Brevundimonas sp. M20. The sequence goes on from NZ_CP041243.1 coordinate 230,736, forward strand.
GATCGACGAGGCGGCGCTGGCCGAGGCCGTGGCGCAGCGTCGCATCGCCGGGGTCGGGCTGGACGTCTTCGAGCACGAACCGAAGGTGCATCCGGGCCTGATCGGGCATCCGAACGTGGTGCTGCTGCCCCATCTCGGCTCGGCGACGATCGAGGCGCGTCAGGACATGGGCGACCGGGTCATCGCCAACATCCAGACCTTCGCCAACGGACACCGCCCGCCGGACCGCGTCATTCCCGCGATGTTTTGATGGAACCCGGCTTGACGGCGCAGCCCCGCTTGGGTTGTCTGCCCGCGCAAGTGTCGGGGGATTATCGTGAAATCGGGTTTGAGCAAGGCGGCGCGCGCGGCGTTGTCGCGACGGGGGCTGCTGGTCGGCGCGGGCGCGCTGGTGGGGGGACTGGCCACGCTTCCGTCCGGTATGGCGCGGGCGCAGGGCGCGGCGGGCGCTTATCCGCTGCAGGAGTTCTTCAAGCCCATCCGCTCGGTCGGGGCCGCGCTGTCGCCGAACGGCGACCGCATCGCTGTCGGTGAAAACCTCGGTACGGACGCCGCGCCCCTGAGCGCCGTCGACCTGCTGTCCGCCGCCGATCCTGAAGGGCAGCGCCGCCGGATCAGCCTGGGCGCCGTGCACATCACGGGTCTGGAATGGGCCAGCAATGATCGCGTGCTGGCGACCGTGATGATGAAGGGCGAGACCGGCTCCAGGTCGCGGGCGGGCTCGAACCTCCGCACCGAGAGCGTGGAGTTCTGGATGCGGCGGGTCGTGTCGATCCATGCCGACCGTGGCGACCCGGTGGTCCTGTTCGGCGACCAGCGCAACCAGATGCGCGGCACGTTCGACATGGGCCGGATCATCGACCTGCTGCCGGATGACGCCGACAACATTCTGATGGCGGCCTGGGACGGGGACGGCGTCCTGGCCCTGCATCGGGTCAATGTGAACACCGGAACGCCGACCCGGCTGGAGCGGGGCGCATCGGGCACCTACACCTGGCGCACGGTCAACGGCGTCCCGGTGATGCGTCACGACATCAACACTCGCGGCACGATGGAGACCGTCATGGTCCGCGCGCCGGGTGAGGCCGAGTGGCGGATGGCCCGCCGAACGCGTGTCCGGGACGCGCCGGACTTCTCGTGGGTGGGACCGTCGGACCGCCCCGGCGTGGTGCTGGTCAGGGCGCGGCTGGACACCGAGGACGTGATCAGCGTGCGCGAGATGGATCTGGCGACAACGGCGCTGGGCGCCCCGTTGAACAGCCGTCCGGGCAGGGACGCGCTTTACGGCCTCAAGGATTCCGCCGGACGCTATCTGGGGGCCGCCTACTACGGCGAGCGGCTGGAGTACGAGTTCGCCGAGCCGGCGCTGGTCCCGCATCATCGCGCGCTCAACCGGTTCTTCGACAACAGCTGCGACGTCGCCCTGACGGACGTGGATCGGGCCCGCAACCGCTTCATCGCCTATGTGAACGGACCGAACGAGCCGGGCGCCTGGTTCTTCTATGACAAGGACGCGCGGCTGATCGTCAATGTGGCGCAGGCGCGCGCGCTGGAGACGGATCGGCTGGGCGTCGGCGAGGTGCTGCAGGTCCCGACCCGCGATGGTCAGACCATCGAAGCCTATCTGCTGGCGCCGCCCGGCGGGGCGCCGGGGCCGCTGATCGTCCTGCCGCATGGCGGGCCCGAGGTGCGGGACTACCCCAGCTGGGATCGACAGGCACAGGTGCTGGCGGCGCAGGGCTGGTGGGTGCTGCGCCCCAATTTCCGGGGGTCCGGCGGTTATGGTCAGGCCTTCGCAGAACAGGGCTGGACCCGGTGGGGGACGCGGATGCAGGACGATGTCGAGGACGCCGTCGCCCACGCCATCAGCCTCAAGGGGCTGGACGCCTCACGGATCGGCATCATGGGCACCAGCTACGGCGGCTATGCGGCCCTGATGGGGGCGCTGAAGCGACCCGACCTGTACAAGGCCGCCATCGGCATCTGCGGCGTCTATGACCTGCCTGAGATGCTGGCGTGGGAGGAGCGGCAGGACGACTCGGCTGACAAGCTGGCCTACCAGTTCTGGACCAAGCGTATCGGCGACCGCACCCGGGACGGCGCGGCGCTGCAGGCGGCCTCGCCCAGCCGCCGGGCGGCCGAAATCAACTGTCCAGTGCTTCTGGTTCACGGGGCTGATGACGGCATTGTTCCGTTCATCCAGTCCCGGCGCATGCGGGACGCCCTGCGTTCGGCGGGCAAGAGCGTGGAGCTGATCGAGATCGCCGACTTCGGTCACGCCGACTGGGAGGACGCCCGGGAGCAGGACCTCATGACCCGCTACGTCGCCCTGTTCCGGCGCGCCTTCGCCTGAACCATCCCGGAGCTGAGCCTCAGGCCGAGGCGGCGCCCGCGTCCTGAGCGCCGCAGATGGGGCACTCCGGGTCGGGGGCGACGCGGACGGTTCGCGCCGTTCCCGCCAGTCCGTCGTAGAGCAGAAGGCGGCCTGACAAGGGCTCGCCGGCCCCGGTGATCAGCTTGATCGCCTCCAGCGCGGCCATGGCTCCCACGACGCCGGCCAGGGCGCCGATGACGCCGACCCGGCTGCAGGTCTCGGCGTCAGGCGGGCTGTCGGGCACCATGCAGCGATAGCAGGGCTGGCCGCTGAAGACGCCGACCTGCCCGTTCCAGCGACCGAGCGCTCCGGACACCAGCGGGACGCCGTGGCTGACGCAGGCTGCGTTGACGCAGAAGCGGGTGGCGAAATCGTCCGTACCGTCGATGACGACATCGCAGTCCTCGATCAGGGCGGCGGCGTTGTCGGCGGTCAGGCGTTCGGGGCGGGGCTCCAGACCGACGTGGGGATTGAGGGCGGCCAGGGTCTCCGAGCCCGCGATGACCTTGGCGCGGCCGATATCGGCGCTGTCGAAGACGATCTGGCGCTGGAGATTGGACAGGGCGACGACGTCGTCGTCGATCAGACGCAGGGTTCCGACGCCTGCGGCGGCCAGATACAGGGCCGCGGGCGCGCCGACACCGCCCAGACCGATCAGGCCGACGCGCCCGGCCTTCAGTCGCTGCTGGCCGGGCCCGCCGACGTCGGACAGCACCAGATGGCGGGCGTAGCGCTCGATTTCGTCTTCGGAAAAGCTCACCCGCCCCAGTTAGGCGTTGAGGCGGCCGAGGTCACGCCCTCAGGCGGCGTATTTGAAGTCCAGCATGGCTTCGGCCTCATTGGCCGTGAGGCGCGAAATCTCCACGACGCCGATCCGCTCCAGCAGGGCGCGGGGGTCGGGGCAGACGCTGATGGCGTCGGGAAGCATGCGGCTGGAGATCGGGGTGTCGACCAGAACCCGCAGGCCGGTGTGGCGGCGGTCGGCCAGGAGACGGAGCATCAGACGATCCAGATCCGCGCGGCGGCCCTCCATCGCCTGAACGATATGGCCACGGTGGAACATGACGGCAGCGGTGATCCCGTCGCGACGGTTGTTTGCTTCCGACGCGCCGAGGATATGAGCGAGAGTCAGGGTTGAGACTCCCGTCGCGCCGACCGCCTCACTGGCGTAAATCACACGATGCAGCACGATCTGACCCCAAAATTATCGCCCCAAGGGCCTAATCTAGCAATGTAACGGGTTACATTGGTCGTATTGTGGCGTTTGCGTATCATTGAAATCCCACGAGATTCCCTTGCCGCGCCCCATTTCGGTCTCCATCTGGAAGAAATGACGAACACCACATCCTCATTCCCCGATTGGCACGGCACAACGATCCTTGCGGTACGTAAGGATGGGCGCACCGTTATCGCCGGCGACGGCCAGGTCTCGATGGGGCCGACCATCGTCAAGGGCGCGGCCCGCAAGGTGCGGACCCTGGCCGGCGGCAAGGTGCTGGCGGGTTTCGCCGGCGCGACGGCCGACGCCTTCACCCTCATTGAGCGGCTGGAAGCCAAGCTGGAGCAGTATCCGGACCAGTTGGCCCGCGCCTGCGTGGATCTGGCCAAGGACTGGCGGACCGACCGCTATCTGCGTCGACTGGAGGCCATGCTGCTGGTGGCCGACCGGAATTCGATCTTCACCGTCACCGGCGTCGGCGATGTGTTGGAGCCGGAGCACGGCGTGGCGGCGGTCGGCTCGGGCGGAAACTACGCCCTGTCGGCGGCCCGCGCCCTGATCGAGAATACGGACATGGACGCCGAGACCATCGCCCGCCGGTCCATGGCCATCGCGGCGGAAATCTGCGTCTACACCAACGGGAACCTGACGGTGGAGACGCTGGAGTAGGGGTCAGGCATCGAACCAGATGACGACACGGCTTAGATAGCCTCCGCGCTCCAGCTCCTTCATCGCTCCCGCAACAGCGAGATACTCCACGCCAGCTCCGTAGGGCGCCGGCGCCTCGATGGCTGACGACCACTCGCTCAGGGTGAGCCATGTAAAACCGAAGAAGTCCGGATCCAGAATCCGGTTTGGCTCAACCCACTGTGTTTGCCCGTCAGCAATCCACTTTTCGGCTTCCGCTCGACTGCACCAGCCTTGGTGTTCGGCCATATCATCGGCGACCCAGAGATGGCAGGCCTTGTCGGCGGAATAGCCGAGGCCGGGAGGGAGACCACGCGCGGGGAACACGGCCTCGACCCCTTGAATTCCGGCGATACGGCCAAAGGCGTCCCGGTCCCGCGGTAGATCGAACTGGGCGACGCTCTGCCAGCCAGCGTCGTCGTCACGCCACCGCGCTTCGACAAAACAATGGATGTCCACGCCCATCCAGATAGCCCCTTACCCAAACTTGGCCATATAAGCGGTAGTTCTTTGAGCCGTCGATGGGGGCCTGTTGATCGCGGTGTCGATCCTCAATGTCCCACCCCCTCCCGCTGGCGATAGAAGCGTCCTATCTCCAGACCATGACTGACCTTTCCCCCCGCGAAATCGTTTCAGAACTCGACCGCTTCATTGTCGGTCAGGATGACGCCAAGCGCGCCGTGGCCGTGGCCCTGCGCAATCGCTGGCGGCGCAAGCGCGTGCCGGATGACCTGCGCGACGAGGTGACGCCCAAGAACATCCTGATGATCGGGCCGACCGGCGTCGGGAAGACCGAGATCGCCCGACGGCTGGCGAAGCTGGCGGGGTCGCCCTTCCTGAAGGTCGAGGCGACCAAATTCACCGAGGTCGGCTATGTCGGGCGCGACGTGGACCAGATCATGCGCGATCTGGTCGAGGCGGCGCTGGTGATGGTGCGGGACAAGCGCCGGTCGGGCGTGAAGACCAAGGCCGAGGGCGCCGCGGAGGAGCGCATTCTGGATGCCCTCGTCGGACCGGGCTCGCAGCCGGCGACCCGTGACAGCTTCCGCAAGAAGCTGCGCGCCGGCGAGCTGGACCACAAGGAGATCGAGCTGGAGCTGGCCGACAACGCCTCGCCGATCCAGGGCGTGGACCTGCCGGGCGGCGGCAATGTGGGGATGATCAATCTGTCCGAAATGCTGGGCAAGCTGGGCGGGGGCCGGACCAAGAAGGTCAAGCTGACGGTGAAGGACGCGGTCGCGCCGCTGACGACCGAGGAAAGCGACAAGCTGCTGGATCAGGAGAGCCTGACCGCCGAGGCCCTGTCGCTGGCCGAGAACGAGGGCATCGTCTTCATCGACGAGATCGACAAGGTGGCGGCCCGCTCCGAGGCGCGCGGCGCCGATGTGTCGCGCGAAGGCGTGCAGCGCGACCTGCTGCCGCTGATCGAGGGCACGACGGTATCGACCAAGTACGGGCCGGTGAAGTCGGACCATGTGCTGTTCATCGCCTCGGGCGCCTTCCACGTCGCCAAGCCGTCGGACCTGCTGCCGGAACTTCAGGGACGGCTGCCGATCCGGGTCGAGCTGAAGGCGCTGACCCGCGACGATTTCAAACGCATCCTGACCGAGCCGGAAGCCAATCTGATCCGCCAGAACCAGGCGCTGCTGGCCACCGAGGATGTGACGCTGGTCTTCACCGACGATGCGGTGGAGGCGCTGGCCGACGCGGCCGTGGCCGCCAACTCGACGGTCGAGAACATCGGCGCCCGCCGCCTTCAGACGGTGCTGGAGCGGGTGCTGGAGGAGACCAGCTTCAAGGCCTCCGACCTCACCGGGCAGACGATCACCTTTGACGGGGATCAGGTGCGCGAGCGGATCGGTGAGCTGGCGAAGAACGCTGACCTGAGCCGCTATATCCTCTGATCCCGCATCCGCCCCGGGCCCAAGCGCGTAAGAGCGCTGTCGGGGTTTGAGGAGGATCGCCTGTGGTTGCTCGTTTACGTGTCCCCGTTCTGGCCCCCGCCGTGGCGCTGGGCCTGAGCCTGTTGGCCGGAAGCGCTTCGGCGCAGGCGGTGGATATGGACCGGTTCGACGGGCGGTGGTTCGAGATCGTCCGCAGCCCGAACGATCTCCAGAAGGACTGCCGCCGGGCGCAGATCGACTTCAATCCGCAGGCGCGGGCGAACCGGTACGGCGTGGTGGTGACCTGTACGCGCCGCGTGGACGGCGTGTCGGAAACCCTGCGAGCCAATGCGCGGGTGACCGATCCGGGGACCAACCGGACCTTCCGTTTCACCCTGACGGGGCTGCTGAGTTTCGGCGGGCTGGCCGGACAGACGTATCGCGTGCAGGCGCACGCCGATGACTACAGCTGGGCTATCCTGTCGCTGCCGAACCGGTCCGACTGGTGGATCTGGCACCGCAACCAGAGCCCGTCACCCGCGGTGCGGGCGGACCTGATCCGGCGCGCGGCGGCGCTGGGCTTGCCGACCGGACAGGTGATCCAGACCGGTCAGTAGGCCGTCGGCTGGTGATCCGCGATCTGGACACCGGCGTCATGCGGACTGTCCGGCGCCCTGAAGACGTAAAGGCTGAGCAGCACCACCACCGCCAGCAACAGGGCGTTGATCAACCACAGCCCGCCTTCGTTCCGGTTCCGCCGTGCGCCCCTGTCATCGTGCATCCGCGCCCTCCGCCTCATGCGGTTCCTGCCTGGCAGAATGGTTAATAAGACGGCGTTATCCCAACGGCAATGCGCCTGAACGGGGCCCGGGACGCGAAACGGTGGATGGTTTTTCTCCTGACGCGGACTGTGCGTGCTCGATCTCGATCCGCGCCCGCTGATCGGCGGCGCTGGATTTGAGCAGGACGGCCAGCACCAGAAGTCCCGCCGCGAGGGCCAGGCCCGCCAGCAGCCAGAGGCCGCGGCGGTCGCCCCGATTGCGTCTTGCGATCCGGTCTTCGCGCATCGTGCGGATCCTTCCGCGCTGCAGAAAACGGATCATAGCACCTGCCCTGCGGCCACGCTTAGCGGACTTGAAACCGGAACGAAGGCGGAACATAAGGTCCGGATGGCCGCGACCGCCCTGCAGATCGATCTGGTTTTCAGCCGACCGGACACCACCCTGGCGGTGACGCGCGGGGTGGCGCGGCTGGTGCTGGATATGGGCTATGCGCCGCTGCTGGAGGTCGGACTGCCGAACGGACGGCGGGCCGACGTCATGGCGCTGGGGCCGAAGGGCGACATCCTGATCGTCGAGGTCAAGTCCGGGCTCGAGGACTATCGCGTTGACCGCAAATGGCACGAGTACGGGCCGTTCTGCGACGCCTTCTACTTCGCCGTGGCGCCCGGGTTCCCCGATGGCGTGCTGCCGGATGAGCCGGGGCTGATCGTCGCCGACGGCTTCGGCGGGGCGGTGGTGCGTGAGGCGCCGGTCATCCCGCTGGCTCCCGCGCGACGCAAGGCCCTGACGATCGCCTTCGCCCGGCTGGGCGCGATGCGGACGCTGCGTGACCCGTCGGGTTAGACGACCGGGCCGCTTTCACCCGCGCGGGCCAGGGCTTCGCTGGAGGCGGCGCAGCCCATCAGGGTCTCGTCACCGACCTTGACCAGGGCGGTCAGGGGGAAGGTGCGGTCACTCATGCCGTCGCTGCACTCGGTCGAGGTCAGGGTGACGTCGAAGACGGTCCCGGAGGCTGAACGCGTCTGGAAGGTGGCGACGGTGCCCTGGATCACCGCGGGCGGCAGGGGCGCACGCTGTTCGGGGCGGTCAACGCCGGAGTAGACCAGTTCTCCGCCCGTTAGCTGGATGCCCCAGAAGGGCTCCGTGCCGATCAGGCTGACGGGCTTCGACAGGTCCACCCCCGACAGGATGGGCGCGGCCGCCGGGGGTTCGCCGGACGCGGCGGGCGCTTCGCCGCCCTGAGAACAGGCGGACAGGGTCAGGGCCGAGGCGGCGACGACGAAAGCGATCAGGCGCATGGGGGACTCCATCGACAGGCGCGGCAGGAAGACCCGGAGGGCCGGACGGGTCAAGATCAGAGCCAGCCCTTCTTCCTGAACCACAACAGGGGAAGGATGGCGGAAACCACCATGGCGGCCACGGCCAGCGGATAGCCGCCCATCCAGTGCAGTTCGGGCATGTGGTCGAAATTCATACCGTAAATTGATGCGATCAGCGTCGGCGGCAGGAAGGCGACGGCGGCCACCGAGAAGATCTTGATGATCGAGGACTGCTCGATGTTGATCAGGCCGAGCGCGGCGGACAGCTGGAAATTGATCGAGGCGGCGACCGACTGGTTGTGGGCGGTCAGGCTTTCAACGTCGCGGCTGAGGGACCGCAGGTGGGCGCGGGCGTCGCCGCTGTCGATCCGCTCGTCGATGGCCACGAAGGCGAAGATGCGGGTCAGGCCGGCCAGACTCTGCTCGATACGGGCGTTGGCGATCTGCGCGCGCCCCAGTTTGGTGATCAGCTTCTCGAACCCGACGGTCTTGCCGCCGGAGAAGACGTGGGTGGCGATGCCTTCAACCCGCAGCACGGTTCTGGACAGGATGTCCGAGGCCCGATCGACCACCACCTCCATGAGATTGAGGAACAGGTCGGCGCCGGAGCCGCACAGTCCGGGCTCGCGCTCCAGCTTCTCCAGCAGCATGGCGAAGGGGCGGGGGTCGGCGTAGCGGATCGTCACCAGTGGACCGGCGGTCAGGACGAAGGTGGCCGGCTCAATGCCCGGAATCTCCTCATCGCCCCGGGTGATGATGTCGGCGGTCAGATAGGTGGCGCCGTTCTCGCGGTAGACGCGGCTGGAGGCCTCCAGCTCCTTCATTTCCTCACGGGTAGGCACGGCCAGACCGAGAGCGGCCTCGACGGCGGCGTCTTCCTCCCGGGTGGGGTTCAGAAGGTCGATCCACAGAACGTCGGGATAGATCGTCAGACGGCCGTCCTCGACGATGGCGTCCTCGCAGGCGGCGCCCGTGGACCGGTACATGCGGATCATGAAGAGGGCCCCTGCTCCGGGGCCGGAGCGTCAGTTGTGGCCGGAAGCCGCCGACGGGACAGCGGCCATCTGAACGCCCTCGGCGGAAGGCGCCTGCTGATAGATGAAGCCGTTGGTCGGATAGACGGTCGTGCCGAGGTCATTGATCGGGTTGTACCAGACCTTCACGGCCGTCCAATCATTGCTGCTGGAGACGTCCACGACGGTGACGTTCTCCTCGACCTTGCCGCGGCTGCCGCCCCAGTTGGCGTGGGTGACGCGGATGACGCGGGGGGTCAGGACTTCCGAAACCACGGCGACGTGGCCACGGCTCATCCGGCCGTTGGCCTCGAAGGACAGGACCGAGCCGGTGCGGGGCGACTGGCCGGTCTGGAAGCGGCCCTGGGCCTGGCGCCACCAGGTGACGGCGTCCCCGAAGATCTGGATGCCCGAGAACATGCGGGCGAAGGTCACGCACTGCCAGTACGGCTCTCCGGCGTTGGCTGCGGGAGCGGTCGCGCCCAGCACAAACATTCCGAGGGTCGCCGCAACCGCGGCGGCTTTGAGCCGTTTGAACATGCTGAGGCTTAATCCCGACTGACCTGAAACAACCCGTAACGGATAGTTTGCGGGTGTTGAAGTCCCCTTTCAGGCGAACGGGGTGCGCGCTTCTGTCGCGGGTTGACCTGAGCTCTTGCGCTTCGCCAGCCCGCGCAAAGCCGTGCGGGCCGGGCGTTCGACGAGGTGGTAGGTCAACATGGCGGCCACCGGAATCGCCGCGACGACCCCCAGCCACACAATGATGTGAAACCTCTTGTCGTCGGCCCCCGTCAGGCGCGCCGCGACATTGGTCATGACCAGCAGGACCGGGGCGCAGACCATGTAGATCGAGTAGGAGATCTCGCCCAGATAGACGCCGAAGGGCGAGGCCAGCACGCCCGCCTTCTCGTTGGCCAGCGAGCCCAGGGCGAGGATCAGGCCGCCCGCGAACAGGACGGTGATCGGGTCCCACAAGCCCAGCGAAGCGCTGATGATGACGCCCGCGCCGCTGAACAGGGCGACCAGCCCGGCGTGGGGAATGGGGGCGCGACGGTAGATCAGATACAGGGCGCAGCCCAGCAGGAAGCAGGGCACGATGCGCAGCGCGCCCCAGCGGAAGGTGGCCTCCGTCAGGGAGAAGCCCGCCAGCGGCTGGAAGGCGGCGTAGATGCCCAAGGCCACGACGGCGGCCAGAATGGTGGCCACGACGGGACGGTCCTTCAGACGCCAGGCGACGAAGGCGTAGGCCGGGAAGCTGAGATAGGCGAACCATTCCGCCGAGATCGACCACGACGGGTGGTTGAAGGCGGACGACGGGGCCAGACCCCAAGCGTGGGTCATGGTCAGGTGGGCGGGCAGGGCGCGCCAGTCGGTCAGGCTGTCACTGACGGCGAGCCCCGCGACACCGGCGCCGATCCCCAGAACGGCCATGCCCGCGAGGGTCACCAGATGCAGCGGATAGACCCGCGCGATCCGCGCCCACAGGAAGCTGCCGTGAGAATAGCGCCTTGTCCCCGCCGCCTCGAGGTAGACGTGGCTGAGGATGAAGCCGGACAGGACGAAGAAGACCTCGACCCCCAGATAGCCCTTGCTCACCAGCGTCGGCTCAAACCCGACGTTGAGGTGCTCCCAAGCGGTGTAGAGCACCACCCAGGCGGCGGCGAGGAAGCGCAGCGTCGTCAGCGCGCGGAGATCAGGGGGCGTGGCCACGGGCGTCATGCCCGTGACCGTACACTCGCTCAGGTCGCGAAACGGTTAACCGGTGCACTCGGCCGGTTTGGTCTCGCCCGGCTTGTACATGGCGCAGGACCGGTCGATCTCGTCCTGGATCATCTGGCAGGGGTTGTCCGGATTGCACGGCGGATGGCTGGCCGGGCTGACGCGGGTGCAGCGCGCCGCCAATTCGGCAGCGCCGTCCGCGCCCTGATCCAGGGTGCAGGACATTGAGGACGCCTCCGTCGGGGCGGTGGTCTCTTCCTGCGGCGGAGCGTCGGCGGGCATGACCGGATCGGGCGTCGCCTCGGCGGCAGGGCCGGCGGCCCCGGCTCCAGCAGCGGGTTCGGCCGGTTGCTGGCTACAGGCGGCGACCAGCAGGACGGCGGCGGACAGAAGGATCGGCAGGCGCATCGTCATCTCCCCATGACGCGGAAAAATGACGATGCCCGCTTTCGACGAACGATGAAACCCCGCACGCCTGTACGGCGAAGCTTACCGTCCGAGAGCGGCGCGTTGCAGGGCGAACAGTTCGCCGCAGCCGATCTCGGCCAGTTCGAACAGGCGGTTGAACTCGGCGCGCGAGAAGCCGCGCTTTTCACCGGTGGCCTGAATCTCGACGATGGTCCCCGAGCCGGTCAGGACGAAATTGCTGTCGGCCTCGGCGGAGGAATCTTCCTCGTAGTCCAGATCCAGCACGGGCTGGTCGTTGCAGACGCCGCAGGAGACGGCGGCGACCTGATCGAGGATCGGATCAGTCTTCATCACGCCCTCGGCGCGCAGGTAGTCAAAGGCGCTGGCCATGGCGACCCAGGCGCCGGTGATGGCGGCGGTGCGGGTGCCGCCGTCCGCCTGCATGACGTCGCAGTCCAGAACCACCTGACGCTCGCCCAGCGCCTTCAGGTCCACGACGGCGCGCAGCGAGCGGCCGATCAGGCGCTGGATTTCCTGCGTGCGGCCGGTCTGCTTGCCGGCGGCGGCTTCACGACGGCCACGGGTGTGGGTGGCGCGGGGCAGCATGCCGTATTCGGCGGTGACCCAGCCCTGACCCTTGCCGCGCATCCAGCCGGGGACGTTCTCTTCCACGGTCGCGGTGACCAGAACCTTGGTATTGCCGAAGGTCACCAGGCAGGAGCCCTCGGCATAGCGGTTCACGCCGGTTTCCAGCGTCACGGTGCGGAGTTGTTCGGGGGTGCGGTTGGAATGGCGGGGCGTGGTCATGTCGGTAGTCCTTGGAAGCGGTCGCGGCGGTGCTTATCCTGAAACCGTGAGCCTGTATGCCCCCGCCCCGCGCATCGATCGACGTCTCCTGCTGGCCGGGGGACTGGCCGGACTGTTGCCGCTCGGCGCCTGCACGGGCCGCCTGCGGATCAATGCGGCGCCGGGCACGCCCGCCGCCATGGCCCGGGCCGCGCAGGATCAGCTGGGCGTCACGACGGACTATGACGCCGGCTATCGCGCGCTGACCTATCCCGGCGGTGATCCGCCGCGAAAGACCGGGGCCTGCTGTGATGTGATCGTGCGGGCCGCCCGTGACGGATTGGGTCTAGACCTTCAGAAGCTGGTCCACGAGGACATGAGCAAGGCGTTCGACGCCTATCCGGCGACCTGGGGGCTGGCCCGGCCCGACGTCAACATCGATCACCGCCGGGTGCCCAATCTGGAGACCTACTTCCAGCGGGCCGGAGGCGAGCTTTGGCGGGCGAAGGATCGCGAGACCGATGGAGCCTCCTTCCCCGGGGAACTGGAGACGGGCGACATCCTGACCTGGCGGGAAGCCAGCGGGACGACGCATATCGCGCTGGTGACCCGGGGCGGGAAGCGACCGCTGATCCTGCATAATTTCGGGCGGGGCGTGGTCCAGCACGGTCTGGGGCCGATGGGCTTCCGTCGGGCGGCGCACGGCCATTACCGCTGGTCGGGGAGCGTCGCATGAAGTCGCCCCTTCTGACCTCGACGGCGCTGGAAGCCGGCGGGCTGGCCGGGCTGGATCAGCGCGCACGCGACATCTTCCGCCGTATTGTCGAAAGCTATCTGCAGACCGGCGAGCCGGTGGGGTCGCGGACCCTGTCGCTGAGCGGGATCAGCCTGTCGCCCGCCTCGATCCGCAACACCATGCAGGACCTGACACTGGCGGGGCTGCTGGCCTCGCCGCACACCTCGGCGGGGCGGATACCGACCCATGCGGGACTGCGCCTGTTCGTGGACGGCCTGCTGGAGATCGGCGACATCTCGACGGAGGAGCGGCGCGAGATTGATGCGCGGCTGGCCGCCCATTCAGGAAAGCATGGGGGACGCAGTTTCGAGGAGGCGCTGAACGAGGCGTCGTCCCTGTTGTCCGGCCTGGCGGGCGGGGCCTCGATCGTGGCCAGCCCGGTGCGCGACGCCGGGGTCAAGCATGTGGAGTTCGTCGCGCTGGGCCATGATCAGGCGCTGGCGGTGCTGGTCGGCGACGACGGAACGGTGGAGAACCGGCTGATGCCGCTCAAGGCCGGGGTGACGCCCTCGACCCTGCAGGAGGCGTCGAACTTCCTGAACGCCCGGCTGCGCGGGCGCCCGCTGCATGAGGCGCGCACCGAGATGCGCACCGAGCTGGATCTGGCCCGCCGCGAGCTGGATGCGACCGCCGCCCGACTGGTCGAGGACGGACTTGCGGCCTGGTCCGGTGGTGCGGAGCGCGAACGGGCCCTGATCGTGCGGGGACGCGCCAATCTGTTGCAGGACGCCGGGGCGATGGAGGATCTGGAAAAGGTCCGCGTCCTGTTCGACGATCTGGAGCAGAAGGAGCAGTTGATCGGCCTGCTGGACGGGGTGTCCTCGGCCCAGGGTGTCCGCATCTTTATCGGCGCGGAAACGCGACTGTTTTCACTTTCGGGTTCCGCCGTGATCGCGGCGCCCTATATGAGCGGCCGACAGCGGGTGCTGGGCGCCATCGGCGTCATCGGCCCCGCGCGACTGAACTACGCCCGTGTCATCCCGTTGGTGGACTATACCGCCCGGGTGCTGGGCCGGATGCTGGACGGACAAGAAACGTGAACGACACTCCCGACTACGAACCGGAAACCGAACTGGACGCCGACATCGGCGAGGCCGAGGGCTTCGCGGGCGATGATCTGGCGCCGCTGGACGCCGTGATCGCCGAGCGCGACCAGTGGAAGGACCGCGCCCTGCGCGCCGTCGCCGAGGCGGAAAACACCAAGCGTCGGGCCGAGGCCCAGAACAACGACGCGCGCGCCTACGCTATCCAGAAGTTCGCGCGCGATCTGCTGGTGGTGGCCGACAATCTGGAGCGCGCCATCCAGGCCGCGCCCAAGGAGGCCGACGGCGCCGCCGACGGTCTGGTCTCGGGTCTTGAACTGACCCAGAAGGCCCTGTTCTCGGCCTTCGAGGCCAACAACCTCAAGCGCGTCGCGCCGGAGCCGGGCGAGGTCTTCGACCCGCATCTGCATCAGGCGATGATGGAGCAGCCGTCGGATACGGTTCAGGGCGGTCAGGTGATCCAGACCCTTCAGGCCGGATACGCCCTGTTCGGCCGCACCGTGCGCCCGGCCATGGTGGTGGTCGCCGCCAAGGGCTCCGGCGCCGCGGCAGGCAATGCGGCCTATGCCGCCGCCCAGACAAACGGCGGAAATTTCGACGGCAAGGCCTGAGTGGTGAGTAGTGAGTGGTGGTGGGGCGCCACCGCCCGCTCTTTCTCTATTCACTACTCACGAGCGCTTTTCACTTCTTCAGCCGCGTTTCGAAGAAAGCCAGCAACTTCGACCAGCCGTCCGCGGCCGCGTCGGCGCGATAGCTGTCGCGGTAGTCGGCGTGGAAGCCGTGCGGGGCGCCCGGATAGACGATGATCTGGCTGGAGGTCTGGCCCGCGCGGGCCAGGGCGCTGCGCATGGTCTCGACGCTGGGGAGCGGGATGCCGGTGTCGGCCTCGCCGTACAGGCCGAGCACCGGGGACTTCAGATCATCGGCCAGATCGACGGGCCAGGGCTGGCCGGCGGCGGTCTGTGCCGGCGTGGCGTTGGGCGCGGGGGCCAGACGGCCGTACCAGGCGACTCCGGCGTCCAGCATGGCGAAGCGGGCGCAGGCCTGCCAGACCACCTTGCCGCCCCAGCACCAGCCGGTGATCCCCACCTTGTCGCTGTCGGCCCAAAGCTGCTGGCTGACCCAGTCGAGGCTGGCCGAGACATCGCCCATCACCTGCTCATAGCCGGCCGCCGAGACGATCTGCATGATGCGGCTCATGTCCGTCAGCGGGGCCGGATCCTCGACGCGGTCGAAGAACCCGGGGGCGATAGCGGCGTAGCCGGCCTTGGCCAGACGACGGCAGATGTCGCGGATGTATTCGTGCACGCCGAAAATCTCGGACACGACGATGACGACCGGGAAGGGGCCTTCGCCCGCCGGGCGGGCGACGAAAGCGGGCAGGTCGAAGCCGTCCGGGGCCGGATAGGTCACGTCCGCCGTTTCGAGACCCGCGCTGTCCGTGGTGACCGGCCGCGCCTGCGCAGCGAGGGCGGCGGGCGCGTAGCCGGCGAAGAACAGGCCTCCGACGGCGCCGGCGCCCAGAGTGCGGCGGTTCAGGATCATGTCTTCGGCCTGCGGACCTTCGGGGCGGATCAGCGTCATGGGCGGGCTCCGTTTTCTGGTGGCCGGACAGTGGGCGCGGCCCCTTGCGGCGTCGAGTCACGATTGCCGTGAAGTCCGGCTTTCTACGGGCCTGCCCGACGCAGGGTCAGATTGATCCGTCCGCCGCGTTCCAGAAGCGTCGAGGAGCCGGGCAGGAGCCGGTCGATCCCGTGCCGCGCCAGCCGCGCGGGACCGGTCAGGGCGCAGACGTCGCCGGAGGCCAGCCGGACGGAGCGCGTCGGTCCTCCCGCCGCCGGGCCGATCCGGAAGATCGCGGTGTCGCCCAGCGAGACCGACAGGACCGGCGCGTTCAGGTCGGCCTCGTCCCGGTCCTGATGCAGGCCCATTCTGGCCTGGTCGCGATACAGATTGACCAGACAGGCGTCGGGCGGGTCGGGCCAGCCGGTCAGGTCGCGCCACAGGTCGAGCAGGACCGGCGGGATGGGCGGCCATGCCTCCCCGGTGACCGGGTGGGTCGGCTGGTAGCGATAGCCGTCGCGATCCGACACCCAGCCCAACGGGCCGAGGTTGGTCATCCGGACCGAGAAGGGGCGGCCGCCGGGCGTGACCGGTCGGTAGAAGGGGCTGGTCGCCACGGCCGTGCGAAGGTCCCGCAGCAGGGCGGCCTGCGCGTCGGAGTCCAGCGCGCCCGGCCACAGCCGAAAGCCCTCCAGTCCGGTGTCGATCTCGCGCTGCGGAGTCATGACCCTGTTCTAGGGAGCCGCGCGGTCGGGCGGAAGGCGACGGGTGACGAAGTCGGGTCCAGCCGTTAAGCCTTGCCGATGACCCGCGCCCTCTTCCCTGTCGCCCTCGGTCTGATCCTCGCGGGTTGCGGCTCCGGCGAACCGTCAGGGCCGGGCGCGCCCCAGCCGACAGAACTGTCTGTGCTTGAAGCCGGTCATGAGAGCGCGGTGGCGGCGCCGAACAGCTCCATGCGGCTGGTGTCGAAGGGCGACGGCGAGGTTCTGGTGAGCGCGGGTTTCTTCAATCGCAATGCGCTGGCGCGCATCGGCCTGCCCGCGCGGGCGGCGTGGGCCCGGGGGTCGCAGCGGCTGTTCATCAATGATCCGGGCAATGCCGCACTGGGTCGGGTGCGTGTGTTCGATGTGACCTCGAATGGTCGCGGCGCCGAGCTGGCGGATAGTCATCGCGTGGCCGTGGCGGAGCTGGTGCGGCTGAACGGCTGCGCGGCCGCGCCCGAAAGTGATGTGGCGACGAACGGGATCGCCTGGGCCGCGGACGGCGCGCAGCTGTATGTCAGGGCGGAGGTCCGGCGGCGGACGGGCGACTGTCCGTGGGATCAGGTGTCCAGCATCATCGCGGTGGTGGATGTGGAGGGTGGACGGCTTCTGGAGGCCCTGCCCGCCGATGAAGCGCGACGGCGTCATCCCGAACTGCCCGGCGCGTAACGCGGTTTTAAAGCAGGTCGTGCCAGAGGAGGCGAATGGAACGTCGCGCTCTTCTCGGCTTCGCCCCGCTTCTGGCGGGTGTCGCCGCCACCGCCGTCGCCTCGCCTGCCGCCGCATCCGGCGGTGGAGGAAGCTCGTCGGGCAACAGCTATCTCGGCCTGCCGACCGTGACGGGCAATGTGCGCCGCCCCGGCGGAGGGCTGGGCGTGATGACGGTCGAGGTCGGGGTGGATACGCCGGACGCCGCCCTGCGTACCCGCGTGGCCCAGTCCGCACCGCGTCTGCGCGCGGCCTATGCGCAGGTGGTGCAGCAACAGGCCGCGGCCCTGTTGCCCGGCGCGCCGCCGGACATCGAACGTCTGGTCACGGCCCTGCAGGGGGCCACCAATACCGTGATGGGCCGGGCGGGCGCCCGGCTGCTCATCGGCACGGTGATGGTGGTCTGAGCCTCCGGTTCAGTCCTTTGTCGGGTCGACCTGGTTCGCATCGCCGTAGGTCAGGGCCAGGAAGACGTCTTCCAGATCCGGATCCTCGGTCGAGATGTCGGCGATGGTCACGCCCGCCGCGCGGACAGCGGCCAGAACGTGCTCAACCGACGACTGGCCCTTCTTGTAGCTGATGGCGAAGGCGCCGTTCGGGCGAGGCACGACGTCGAAGCCCTCGACGGTCGGCAGGCCGTTCAGTTCGCCCTCGGGCGTCACCACCACATTGCGGGTGTCGAGGCGGCGCAGCAGTTGCGACGTCGGCTCGCAGGCGACCACCTGACCCCGGTTCATGATGGCGATGGTGTCGCAGAGTTCCTGCGCCTCCTCGAGGTAGTGGGTGGTCAGCAGGATGGTCACGCCCTCGGCGTTGATCTTGCGGACATACTCCCACAGCTGACGGCGCAGCTCGACATCGACCCCGGCGGTCGGCTCGTCGAGGATGAGGATGGGCGGATTGTGGACCAGCGCCTTGGCCACCATCAGACGGCGCTTCATGCCGCCTGACAGGGCGCGCACATAGGCGTTGGCCTTGTCTGACAGACCGAGTGCGGCCAGCAGTTCGTCCGAGCGGCGCTCATTCTTCGGCACGCCGTAGAAGCCCGCCTGCACCTCCAGCGCCTCGCGCGGGGTGAAGAAGACGTCGGCGACGATCTCCTGCGGCACGACGCCCAGCGCGGCGGCGGCGTCGCGCGGCGACTTGTCGATATCCCGGCCCCAGATCGAGACCGTGCCGCCGGTCTTGTTCACGATGCCGGAGATGATGTTGATCAGGGTCGACTTGCCCGCCCCGTTCGGTCCCAGAAGACCGAACATCGAGCCGCGCGGGATGACCAGATCGACGCCGCGCAGGGCGGTCTTCGGCGCGGCCTTCTTGGTGCCGGCGTAGGTCTTCTCCAGTCCCCGAACTTCAATGGCGTTTTCGGGGAGGGCTTCGGTCTGGGACATGCGCGGCTTTCGAACAGGGACGGGCCTAAGTAGGCGCGAGGCGGGCTCTCGCCAAGGCGCCCGGAGACAAGGGTGCCTGTCGTTGTGTCAATGATGCTTGACAATGCACCTGTCTATGTCTAGGAAGCTTGTCATTATGGATAGTTTCCTTGACGGAGAAGTTCAAATGACACGCACGAAGATGATCGGTTTTTCGGCCCTGACGGCCTGTGTTCTGGGGTACGGCGCCTCGGCCGCGGTCGTCGTCCTGCAGCGGATGGATGTGCTGAGCCTGCAGGAAGCCCTGTGGTACGGCGTTCCGGCCGCGACGGTCGGCGAGATCGGCCTGTGGGTCGCGGCGGGGTCGCTGGGCTGGAGTCTGTTCCGGAAACGCAAGGCGTTCATTGATCGCGTCTTCCGTCGTCGGCCCGCTGCGGTTTGACGACTGCGCCGGGGCCGCATAGGGAGGCGTTACGCCCATCGCACCAAGGTCGCGCCATGCCTCCCTCCGCCATCATTCCCCCCGCCGAAGAAATCGTGGTGACGGAAAAGCGCGTCGCCTGCGACGGCGGAGGCGGCCCCCTCGGCCACCCGCTCGTCTACATGGATATGGGCGAGGACGACTTCGTCGAGTGCGGCTACTGCGACCGTAAATTCGTGCTGTCGACGAAGAAGAAGGCGCACAGCGACTACCACAGCCCGGCCGCGCGCCCGCCCGAAGCGCACTGAGCCTCTACAAGCGGCATTCCCTGAGTCGGATCGTTGTGAACTCGCCCAGGGACAATGCGTCGTCGCGCGTGAGGTCTTTTGCCGTCCTGTAGCTGTCACGAAGATCTCGTTGCAGAACGTACCAAGCCGCGAAGGTCGTGCGCAGGGTTGGCAGCGAGGCATTCCTGTCCTCAACGAAAATCTTGAGCGGCGGATATCCTCGAGAGTCGAGGGCACCTTTTTCGACCACCTCGGCTATACCGATAGCGATGAGTTCGTTTTCCGCGCCTTGCAGGTTCGCGGACTTCGCGCCGCAGTTCTGTAATTGGCAATCGACGATCAGTCGTGTGCCGCCGGGGTCTGTTTCACCGGTTACCCTGAAGGTTACATCTGCCCCACCGGAGAGAGCTTCTGAGGCTTCCAACGGCGTGAGGCCTTCAAGCTCTGCGAAGGTGCTTCGCCCGGCCTTCCACTCAGCCTTGACGTACATGGCTTGTGATGCGGCAAGTCCGTCATGGCCTTGAACACCCATCATCACTGAAGCCGCCTGAACGAGGTCGGTGGGGGACACCCGAACCTCGACGTCTTGACACCCCTTGGAGGGAGGGACCGCAGAAGGTTCACTGGTGTTCGCTTCAGGAGGAACCGTTGGAACGGTCTCCGTCTTCTCCGTGGCTTGTGTGCATGCCGCCACCCCCAGGGCGGCCAAGAGCATCGCGCGCTTCACGATTGCGGCGCGCCCCCGCCCGCCGCGATCCAGCCGTCGATCTGGGTCTCCAGAACGTCGAGCGGCACCGAGCCCGAACCCAGCACGACCGCGTGGAAGTCGCGGATGTCGAAGCGATCGCCCAGCGCCGTTTGCGCGCGCTGGCGCAGCTCCATGATCTTCAACTCGCCGATCTTGTAGCTGGTCGCCTGACCGGGGCTGGTGATGTAGCGCTCGACCTCCTTCCGGATGTCGCGTTCGGACAGCAGGGAGTTCTGGCGGAAATAGTCCATCGCCTGTTCGCGGGTCCAGCGCTTGGCGTGCAGGCCGGTGTCGGTGACCAGACGCACCGCGCGCCATAGCTCGGTCGAGAGGCGGCCGAAGTCCGAATAAGGGTCCTGATAGAAGCCCATCTCCTTGCCCAGACGCTCGGCGTACAGGCCCCAGCCCTCGGCGTATGCGCCGTAGCCGCCGAAGCGGCGGAAGGACGGCAGGCCCTGCATCTCCTGCGCCCAGGCGATCTGGAAGTGATGGCCCGGCGCCCCCTCGTGGTAGCTGATGCCCTCGATCTGGGGCTTCAGCACCTGGGTCATGTCCGACAGGTTCACATAGTAGATGCCCGGTCGTGAGCCGTCGGGGGCCGGCGAGTTGTAGAAGGCGATGCTGGCGGTGGACTCGCGCCAGGCTTCGACGGCCCGGACTTCCAGCGCGGCCTCGGGCAGGTCGCTGAACCAGCGCGGGGCGGCCTCCATCACCTGGGCGATGAAGGCGCGGGCGTCGGTCAGATACTGCTCCTTGCCCTCCGGCGTGTTCGGATACTGGAAGCGCGGATCGGTCTTCAGCAGGGTGAACATCTCCTGCAGCGAGCCGGTGAAGCCGACGCGATCCATGATCACCTGCATCTCGCCCTGCAGGCGTGAGACCTCGCTGAGGCCGATCTCGTGGATCTGGTCGGCGGTCAGGTCGGTGGTGGTCGAGAGGCGCAGGCGGGCGTTGTAGTAGGCCTCGCCGTCCGGGAGCCGCCAGACCCCGCCGTCGCGATCGGGCATGGCCGCCGCCTGCTGCTGCACCTCGGCCAGAGCCGTCAGCACCCCTTCATAGCCGCGCTTCCATTCGCCGGTCAGGGCCGCGCGGCTTTCCGCCAGCAGGCGGTCCTTTGTCGCCTGATCCGCCTCAAGCGCGCCGATCTTGCGCTGGAAATCCGCCCAGACGGGATTGTCCGCACCGCCGTCGAAGGGCGCGCCGGTGATGATGTTGCGGGTGTTGGCGATGGAGGGTTCGAACACGAAGTTCGGGGAGATGACCCCTTTCGACGCCCGGTCGCGCAGTTCGGCGGCGATCTCGCCCATCACACGCTCGCTGTCGCGCAGGCGCGAGACATAGGCCTCTGCGTCCGGGACGCTGGAGACGCGATGATTGTTGATCATGAAGACCGGCAGGCTGGTCGTCGGATTGCCGTTGGCGGCGAACTGATAACCCCAGTCACGCCACCGGTTCGACAGCCGGGCCTGTTCGACGCCGTACTCGAACAGCCGCATCGACATCCGGCTGTCGGCGCTGAGGTGAGCCGGATCGAACTGCGCCTTCATCTGCGCCAGCTGGCTCTCGGCCAGCGCGAGGGAGCGCTCGGCCGCCGCGTCGGTGGTGTCGTCAAGCCGGTCGTAGTCGGTCTTGAGGCCCAGCGAGGTCATGGTCTGCGGCGAAAGGGCGATCCGCGCCTGCCAGGCCTGTTCGAAGAAGGCCGCCAGTCGGGCGTCCTCGGTCTGGATCGCCGCATCGGCGGAAGCGGGCGCCGGGGTCTGGGCCGAGGACGCAACAGGCGCGCCGGCCAGCACGGCGACGGCGCAGACAGTGGAGACGAGCAGACGACGCATGAAACCCTCCCGAAACAGAGGGGGCGACCTTCGACGCTCGGGCGGATGTGCGCAAGCCGTCGGGAGGTCAGTCCTCGCGGGTCTTGGCGATCTCGGCGCTTTCGGCCTTCAGCGGTTTGGAGACCGGGCAAACCTCCTGCGCATAGCTGTGCAGTGTATTGGCCAGATGGTCGGGCACCAAACTGTAGTGAACGTACTGGCCCTTCTTCTCGCTGGTCACGAGGCCGGCGTTCTCAAGCACGGTCAGGTGCTGGCTGACTGCAGGCTTGGAAATCTCGAACCGCGCCGCGATCTCGCCCGCCGTCAGATCGGTGTGGGCGAGGTAGGCCAGAATCTTTCGACGGATCTGGGAAGAGAGGGCTTCGAACACGCGCTGCATGGCTGCGACATTTAAGCGATTTGCGAACCACTTGCCAGCATGGCGATTTAGGCATTTAAAGAATGTCCTAAATACCGAAAAGGTGGGCGATGACCGCTGAAAGGTTCTTCGACGGTGTGCGGGGTGGGCTTTATGCCTTCATGAGTCTGGCCGCGGGAGGGTTGGTCGCGGGTTTGGTGACATGTCTGGTGTCCTTGTTTGCGGGGTCTCTTGGTTTGTTCATCGGCATCGTCGCTCTGGCGATCTGGCCGATCGGGATGATCTGCGTCGGGGGACCCGTCTGGGCGCTGCTGCATTTGCTTGGCCGCCGCAGCCGGAGCGACGCCCGTCTCGCCGGGAGCGTGGGTGGGGGGCTCTCTGTTCTGATTGTCGGGGGCGGACTGTTCGCAGGAAGCGGCGAGTTTTGGCCGGTCGTGGTGCTGGGGGCGGCAGGGACGCTTGGCGGCCTCGTCGGCGGGAGTGTGGTCTGGACTATGGCTTATGGAGGGCGGCATGACGCACGCGCATGACGACCTCTGCGCGGTCAATAGCCTGATCGAGACGCCCGATTGCTCACCGGTCGAGGGACGGGTGGTCTGGGATCCGGCGCACTCGGTGTGGAACGGCGGGATGCTGGCCGGCGCGCTGGTGCTGGGGCCGTTGACAGTCAGTCCGGGCGCGCTGGCGGTGTTCGCCCTGACGACCGGCGGCGCCCTGCTGCTGGGCCATTCGGTCGGATTTCATCGGGGACTGATCCACGGCAGCTTCAAATGCCCGCTTTGGCTGGAGCATCTGCTGGTCTGGATCGGGACCGCCGTGGGCATGAGCGGACCGTTCTGGATGATCCGCACCCATGATCTGCGTGACTGGGCGCAGCGCCAGTCTGACTGTCATGACTATCTGGCCCACCGACGGCCCATGCTGATTGATGCCATCTGGCAGATGCATTGCCGGCTGGAACTGGCGCATCCGCCCGCCTTTGATATGGGCCGGGTCGGGCGGGACCGTTTCTATCGTTTCCTCGAACGCACATGGATGCTGCAGCAGGTTCCGATCGCGGGCGGGCTCTACCTTCTGGGTGGCTGGGGCTTCGTGGTCTGGGGCGTGTGCGCGCGGGTGTCGGCCTCGGTGGTCGGTCACTGGTTCGTCGGCCATCTGGCGCACCGGCGCGGGCCGCAGAGCTGGCTGGTCGAGGGGGCGGGCGTGCAGGCGCATGATGTGCCCTGGGCCGCGATCCCGACGATGGGCGAGGCCTGGCACAACAATCATCACGCCTTCCCCGGCTCGGCCCGCATCGGCCTGCATCCCGGCCAGAGCGACTGGGGCTACCGGTTCATCCGGTTGCTGGAGAAGGCCGGCTTGGCGTGGGATGTGCGGACGCCCGAGACCATGGGCGCGCGCAAGGTGCTGGTGGCGGCGAAGTCCTAGAACTGACGCCAGCTGTCGCCGGGGTCGCGCTCACCGGGATCGACGCTCTGCTGGCCGAAGGTCAGGATCATGAAGAGCTTGTGGCTGCGGATGCGGAACTGGCCGGTCATCGGCAGGACGCCGCCCAGCGGGGCGCCCGTCTTGGGCTCGTAGAGGAAGCCCGAGAACTCGGCCACGCCGATCCGGTCGCGGCGGCTGTAGACCGACAGTTCCGGGATTGAGACGACGTTGAAGGTCTCGTTGATCGGCACCCGCATGTCCGGAAGACCGAAGACGCGACGCATCTGCTCCAGCGACAGGGCGCCGATGCGCAGTTCAAACACCGCGTCGGCCTCGGCCTTGCTCGGGGCCAGGGCGTAGCCGGCGTCCGACAGGGCGTTGCGGATGGCGCTGACGGCGTAGGGGCTGCTTTCGGCGCGGAAATAGGTGTCGTCCACGAAGACGCGCGAGCCCGCCGGGATCGGCAAGGTCAGGCCCTCGACCGCCCGATCCGCCGCGCGGGCGATCAGCAGCTGCTCCGTCGCGGAGCGCGACGGATAGGTCTCGGATGTGGAGGCGCAGGCCGTCAGGCCCATCAGGGCCACAGGCAGAAGGGCGAAAGCTCTCAAGGTCACCAGCTCCCCGTGTTGGGCATGGAGGCCCAGGGTTCGGCGGGCGCCAGCGGCTCGCCTTCCTGCAGCAGCTCGATGGAGATGCCGTCCGGCGACCGGACGAAGGCCATGTGGCCATCACGGGGCGGACGATTGATGGTCACCCCGCCGTCGGCCAGCCTCTGGCAGGCGGCGTAGATGTCATCGACCTTGTAGGCCAGATGGCCGAAATTGCGGCCGCCGGTGTAGGTCTCGGGATCCCAGTTGTAGGTCAGTTCGACTTCGGGGGCGCGTTCAGCCTCGGAGCGCGCCGTGTCCTTGGGTGCGGCGAGGAAGATCAGGGTGAAGCGGCCCTTCTCGTTCTCCATCCGGCGCATCTCCTGCAGACCCAGAAGGTCGCACCAGAAGCGCAGCGAGGCGTCGAGGTCGGTCACGCGGACCATGGTGTGCAGATAACGCATGGAAATTCCGGGGCCTGGGGAGGGCGAAGGCGGCCTTATAGCGGCGGATCGACGCGACGGCGACTCAACAGGCGTTTCGGCGG
This sequence comes from Brevundimonas sp. M20, assembly GCF_006547065.1. Lineage (NCBI taxonomy): Bacteria > Pseudomonadati > Pseudomonadota > Alphaproteobacteria > Caulobacterales > Caulobacteraceae > Brevundimonas > Brevundimonas sp. M20. Next base: position 255,375 of record NZ_CP041243.1, read on the forward strand.
ATGCGCGGGGCGCCCGGATCGGCTAGAGGCGGTGGCTCGGCTTTTCCGCCGGAGGATTGATGCTTCGCAAGCTTTACGACTGGGTCTTCTCGCTGGCCCGCAGCAAGCACGCCACCAAGTCGTTGGCGGTGGTCTCTTTCGCCGAGAGCTCTTTTTTCCCGATTCCGCCAGACGTGATGCTGGCGCCGATGATCCTGGCGCGGCCGGAGAAGGCCTATTTCTACGCCGGGGTCTGCACCGTGGCCTCGGTGCTGGGCGGCATCGCGGGCTATGCGATCGGCTATTTCCTGACGGATGTCGGCCTGTGGCTGATGAGCGTGCTGGGCCATGCCGAGGGCCTGGAGGAGTTCAAACGCTGGTTTGAGCAATGGGGTCTGGCGGTCATTCTGGTGAAGGGCCTGACGCCCATCCCCTACAAGCTGGTGACCATCGCCTCTGGTCTGGCCGCTTTCAGCTTCCCGGCGTTCGTGGCCGCGTCGGTTGTGACGCGCGGCGGACGCTTCTTCCTGGAAGCCTGGATTCTGAAGACATGGGGCCCGGCCATGCTCGAGATGGTCGAGAAGCGTCTGGCCCTGTGGACGGTGATCGGACTGGTCGTGCTGATCGGCGCCTTCGCGGCGGTGAAGCTGCTCTTCTAAACGCCAATCGACGGACGCCTCCGGCCCGGCTATGAACGTCGTCCGATGAGAGGCTTGTACCGACTCCTGACGCGGTGGTGGACCGCATTCGCCCTGGCCGCTTCGCTGGCCTTGCTGGGCTTTGCCCATGCGTCAGAGGTGATCTGGGACATCTCTCCCTGCAATCTGTGCCTGAAGGCGCGCGAGGTTTACTGGGGCGCCGCCGCCGTTGCCCTGGTGGCGACCCTGTGGCACCTGCTCAGCCGGGGCAGCCGGGGCACTCCGCGCATCGCCGCCTTCCTGCTGGCCGTGATCTTCGCCACGGGCGCCGTGACCTCCGTCTTCCACATGGGCGGCGAGTTGAAGTGGTGGAGCCTGCCGGCGACCTGCATGGGCGGCGGTTCGGTGGATCTGGCCAGCATGGCTTCGCTGGCCATGGGCACCGGCCCGGTCGAGAAGGTGGCCATGTGCGACGCGGTGACGTGGAGCTTCCTCGGCCTGAGCATGGCAGGGTGGAACGCCATCATCGCGGCCGCGCTGGCCGTGTTCAGCCTGCTTGCTGCGAAAAGGCCCAAGGATGCCCGCGCCCCGCGACCCTGATCCCGTTCCGCCGTCGGACACCGTGGTTCACGATGCCCGCCGCATTCCGCTGCCGCGTCCCGGTCGGGGCGCCAGCCAGCGGCGTCGCGGCGAAATCCTGCGGGTCGATCACGCCGGCGAATACGCCGCGGTGCACATCTATCGCGCCCAGCAGGCGGTGTTCGAGGGCCGCCGGGGCAAGGACGCCATCGCCGCCGACATGGCCGAGATGGGGCGTCAGGAAGAGGTGCATCTGGCCCGCTTCAACGCCCTGCTGAACGCCGAGGGGGTCCGCCCGACGGTGATGACCCCGATCTGGCGTCTGGCCGCCCTGACGCTGGGCGCCGGCACGGCCCTGATCAGCGAGAAGGCCGCCCACGCCTGCACCGAGGCGGTCGAGGCCGTCATCGAGGAACACTACGCCGACCAGATCGCGGAACTGCGCGAGCAGGACCCGGCGCTGGCCGCCGAGCTGAGCGTCTTCCGCGATGAGGAGCTGGCCCACCACGATCACGCCGTTGAACACGGCAGCCGCGACGCCCCAGCCTATGAACTGCTCAGCGCGGTCATCAAGGCGGGCTGCAAGGTGGCGATCAAGGTGTCCGAACGGATCTGAGCGCTATCGGGTGACATCGAAGGCCAGCAGCAGTGTCCGCTGCTTCTTCGAGGTGTTGTCGTCCGACAGGATGTAGAGGCGCGTTCCACCCCTGTGGGCGACTGCCGCCAATCCCTCGAAATTGTCCGTCGTACCGGGGAATTTCAGCTCCACCAGAACCGGACCGAGAGTTCCGTCGGCGGCCATGTAACGGAGGTGGGCGCGGACATCGGCAGGCGCGCGGAACAGGCGCTGCAGCACATAGTAGCCGGGGCCTGACGGGTCGCGATCAAGACCGGTGACGCGGAAGTCAGCGTCCGTGGCGGGCAGATCCGGGACCGGGGTTACAGTCGCGCAGGCCTGGGGGCGGCAGTCCCAGACCCCGCCGTTCTCGCCCGTTACACGCCACTCGCCTGCGTGCCCGGCCGAAATGCCTTCCATGCCGTCGTTCAGCGGGAACTCGACGGACGGGTGACGCTCCGGCGTGGGTTGCGTTCGGGGGGCGTCCGGCGCGCCGTAGTTCCAGATGCGGTGATTGCGCTCAAAGCTGATGAACAGGTCGCCCTGCGGGGTGATCAGCAGCCCCTCCGCGTCGCCATCGAACTTCTCAGTGATCGGGGCGCCGTCCAGCAGGGTCAGGCGACGGTACTGCAATCCGTCCACCCCGGTCAGGCGGCCGCGGCGGTCCAGCACCAGCCGACCGCGCACCAGATCGCCCGCATCGCTGACGCTGATGAAGCCGTGCGCGTCGCCGATCAGCTTCAGATCCGACAGGCTGTGCAGGGGCGAGGTGTCGTCCAGAACGATCTCGATCCCGCCCGCGAAGCGGACGTTATCCGCCAGAACCGCGCCGCCGGGCAGGCCGAGGTTGACCGGCCGGGTTCCTGCCGCGGCGGCGGTCCAGCCCGGCAGAAGCGCGGGCGTCGGCGGCAGGGTCGTGACGGTGGCGCAGGCTGACAGGGCCAGCAGGGCGAAGGCGGCGAGCCCACGGCGCAGGGCGATCATGCAGCCTTCCTCCGGCGCTTCGGCGCGCTGTCCCGGGCGTCGAAGAGTTCGGCCAGCTTCTCGATCATGGCGCCGCCCAGCTGTTCCACGTCCACGATGGTCAGGGCGCGGCGATACCAGCGGGTCACGTCGTGGCCGATGCCGATGGCCAGCAATTCGACGGACGATTTCGTCTCAAGCTGCTCGATCACCTGCCGCAGGTGCTTGTCCAGATACAGGGCCGCATTGGCCGACTGGGTCGAGTCATCGACCGGGGAGCCGTCCGAGATGACCATCAGGATGCGACGTTGCTCGGGCCGGGCCATCAGGCGGTCGTGCGCCCACAGCAGGGCCTCGCCGTCGATGTTCTCCTTCAGCAGGCCTTCGCGCATCATCAGGCCGAGATTCTTCTTGGCCCGCCGCCAGGGGGCGTCCGCCGCCTTGTAGATGATGTGGCGCAGGTCGTTCAGGCGTCCCGGACTGGCGGGCTTTCCGGCGGTGATCCAGCTTTCACGGGACAGGCCGCCCTTCCACGCCCGGGTGGTGAAGCCGAGGATTTCCACCTTCACCCCGCACCGTTCCAGCGTCCGCGCCAGAATGTCGGCGCAGACGGCGGCGACCATGATCGGGCGGCCCCGCATGGAGCCGGAGTTGTCCAGCAACAGGGTCACGACGGTGTCGCGGAACGGGCTCTCGCTTTCGGCCTTGAAGCTCAGCGGGCTGGTCGGGTCGGTGACGATGCGGGTCAGGCGGGCGGTGTCCAGCACCCCCTCCTCCAGATCGAAATGCCAGCTGCGGTTCTGTTGGGCCATCAGGCGGCGTTGCAGCTTGTTGGCCAGACGGGCCACCACTGACGAAAGAGCCGTCAGCTGCTGGTCCAGCATGCCGCGCAGTCGTTCCAACTCGGTCGGGTCGCACAGGTCAGCCGCGTCGATGATTTCGTCATAGGCGGTGGTGAAGACGCGGTAGGCGTCGATGGCGCGACCGTCGTCGGCGGTTTGCCGGCGATTGGGCTGGGCGCCCTCGTTCAGCTCCGGACCCTCCTCGGTGGCCTCGCCATTCGGGTCGGCGGGCGAGCCGTCGGGGCGGGCGTCCCGCTCGTCGGCGGCGGTCTGGTCGTCGGTGGCGCCGTCCATCGACTGGCCCTCGCCGCCGCCGGCGTCCTCCTCGTCTTCCTGATCCTCCTCGTCGGCGGCGTCGGGGTCCTGGGGATCGGGCTCGTCCTCGCCGGAGTCCTCGGAGACGTCATCGCCGCGCCCGTCGCCCGGGTCCATGTCCAGGGCCTTGAGCACATCCCTGAGCCGCTCGCCGAAGGCCGCCTGATCCTCGGCCACTTCGGTCAGGGCGTCGAGCTTGCGCCCCGCCTTATTCTCCAGCTCGGTCCGCACGAGGTCCAGCAGGGTTCCGGCCCCGTCAGGCGCCCGTTGTCCGGTCAGTCGCTCGCGCACCAGCAGGGCCACGGCTTCGGCCACTGGCACGCGCTCGGCGTCGGTGATGCGCAGGGCGCCCGACTTCTCAAGTCGGGTCAGCAGGGCGGAGTTCATGTTGGCGCGCACACCGGCCAAAGACTGCGAGCCCACGGCCTCGACCCGCGCCTGCTCGACCGCGTCGAACACCTCGGCCGCCTTGCTGTCGATGGGGCGCAGGCGGGCGCTGACGCTCTCGTCATGATTGGCCAGTCGCAGGGCCAGCCGGTCGGCCTGGCCGCGCAGACTGGCGCTCTCCGGAGCGCCCGGATCGCGCGGGGGATGTGGCAGCGTCAGGACGCCGTTTGACAGCTTCGGTCCGTCCGAGCCGAACACGACCTCCAGCTCCGACTGTTCGGCCAGCGCGCGGGCGGCGTGCGCCAGGGCGCGTTTGAACAGGTCTGCAGGGGTCTCGGCGGCGGCCATGGGCGACACTTAGCGGACCGGGCGCTGAGGGGAAGGGGCGTTATGATCCCGGGAACCCTGTCGGGCGGAAAATGAGGGCTGATTGAACGGAGGCTGTCTTGAGCCCGGCGGCCCCGGAAAGCGTCTGCAGTCGAGGATCCGAACGGTGGAACGTCCGGCGCCGAGGCCCTGAAACGGAAAAGGCCCCGGCGTCTCCACCGGGGCCTTCGCAATATCTGATCGGAAGGATCAGGCCGCGTTGGCGGCCTTGGCCTTTTTCTTCTCGTCGGCGGCCTTGATGCCGGCGGCGATCAGTTCGGCGGCTTCGCCGGCGTCGCCCCAGCCCTTGACCGTGACCGACTTGCCCTTCTCCAGATCCTTGTAGCGGGTGAAGAAGTGCTCGATCTGCTCGACCAGAATGGCGGGCAGCTGACGGTAGCTGGCGATGTCCGTGTAGTACGGGTTCAGCTTGTCGACCGGCACGGCCAGAATCTTTTCGTCGCCACCGGCTTCATCGACCATCTTCAGCACGCCGATCGGGCGGCAGCGGATGACGCAGCCCGGAACGACCGGGGTCGGGTTCAGCACGATCACATCGCAGGGATCGCCGTCGTCCGACAGGGTGTGCGGGATGAAGCCATAGTTGCCCGGATAGTACATGGCGGTGTGCAGGAAGCGGTCGACGAACAGCGCGCCCGACTCCTTGTCCATTTCGTACTTCACCGGCAGGCCGCCCTGCGGGATCTCGATGACGACGTTGATGTCCCAGGGCGGGTTCGGGCCGACGGGGATGGCGTCGAGGTTCATGACGGGCTCGTCTATATTGCATATGCGAACGGGAAGGCCCGGCGTGATAGGCCCGCACGGCGTCCGAAGCAAGGCGGCGGCGTCGTTAAGGACGGCGGTTCGCACGGTCCCGGCTTGAGCCGGGGGGCGATGCGGGCGACCATGGCGTGTCGGCGCAAGGAGCAAGAATGACGACCCTGGACTATGTGGCGCTGGGCCTCTTCTTTGTCTGCTGGCTGGGCTACGAGCCATTGCTCAAGCTGCTCGCCCGTCGCTCCGGCACCCTGAACGACGACATGACCATCGTCCGCCGTGTCTGGATGACGGCGATGACCCATCGGGAGATCCGGCTGGTCGACAGCCAGTTGATGGGTCACTCGATCAATTCGGCCATTTTTTTCGCCTCCACCAACCTGCTGCTGATCGCGGCCGTCGGCGGTATCCTGTTCGGCGGGCAGGCGGCCCTGGAAGGCTTCGCTTCGGTGGGCGCGGAAGCCGTGCCGACCCGCGTGCTGGAGGCCAAGCTGGCCCTGATCCTGATCTGTCTGGTGCGCGGCCTGCTGGATTTCATCTGGTCGCTGCGTCAGATGAACTACACCCTGGCCCTGATCGGAGCCGCGCCGGAAATCCATACCGAGGCGGATCGGGTGGCGCTGGGCGAGGCGGCGACCAATCTGTTGAACCCGGCGCTGGGCGCCTTCAGTCAGGGGGTGCGGGGTTACTACTTCGCCCTGGCCGCGGCGGCCTGGCTTTTCGGGCCGTTGTGGCTTGCCGCCGGGGTGGCCGCGTCATTCTGCCTGCTCGTCTGGCGGCAATCCGGGTCACCCGCGGCGCGGGCGATCCGCAGCGCCCGGCGACTGTTGGAGCCCTGAAATCCGGCGACATGGCCATGCTTATTCGCAAGCGCGTTGTGCTCACGGTGATTTTTTCCGCTGAAAGCGGTTACGAGGCTGAAAAATGGCAGAAGGATGCCGTTACATGCCGTGAACGCAGGCGCGAAATACCCGCTTGACCGTTTGTGCACTGCACACTAACTTCATTTTCGACGCCGCGAGGCGTCATGCCCTTCCTGGGCGTTTCCTCCCTATAGACTTTATATGCCGCGCCTTCGGGCGCGGCTTTTTTTTATGTCCCGAGGTCCGCCGAGGCGAGGGCGGCGATGACGCGCGCCACGCCCTTTTCCGTTCGTGACCAGCCGTATCCCGGGCGCCGCTCGGCCTCATCGAAATACAGGGCGCGATTCAGCTCGATCTGGATGGCGTGGAAACCTTCGTCCGGGCGGCCCCAGTTCTGCGTCGTCCAGCCGCCCGCATAGGGGTGGTTCAGCGCCACCCGCCAGCCCAGCGCCTCGAAGGCAGCCCGCAGGGTGCGCGTCAGTTCCGCGGTGCAGGAGGAGCCGTGCCGGTCGCCCAGCACCACATCCGGACCGCGGGGGCCGCCGGGCGCGCGCGTCGCCCGTTCGGGCATGGAGTGCCAGTCGATCAGGACGGCGGAGCCATGCCGATCCCTCGCCGCGTGCATCTCGGCCTCCAGGGCGGCGGTCCAGGGCGCATGAACCCGGGCCAGGCGCGCGTGAGCCTCCGCCTGTGTCAGTCGTCTCGAATACAGCGGGCGTCCATCGCCGGTGAGGCGGGGAATGACGCCGTAGCCCGCCGCCGAACGCGGCGAGGCTGGTTGATCGAGACCCTCGATCAACTGCGGGTCCAGATCCGTCGGGTCGCGGTTCAGGTCGACATAGGCGCGGCCGTGCCGGGCCAGCAGCAAGGTCGCCCCGTGAGCGGGGCCGGAGGCGATCAGACGATCAACCAGCGCATCCTCGGCGCTGCGCAGGCTCGCCTCCGTCAGCGTCGGCTCCACCCCCATGTCGTCGGGATACAGGCCGCCGGAATGGGGGGAGGCGAACACCAGCCGGCCGGGCGCGAACGGGCGCACGACCGTTATGGCCTCGCCAGCGTCCCTCACTGCATCTGTCCCGGCGCCGGTCATTTGTCCCGCATAGCCTGTTTCGTCCCGCCATCCACAGGCCCGGGGATGATCCCTACGGCGTTTTTCATGGCGGATTTACCAGTCGGGGCGTAGCGTTCCTTTCCAAGACGATCCGGGGCGGACGACGAAAGACCTATGGCGCGCATCCTTCTGGCTGAAGACGACACCTCGCTTCGCGGCTTCCTGACCCGTGCGCTCGAGCGCGCCGGCCACTCGGTCGTCGACTGCGAGAACGGCGATGACGCCATCGACGCCCTTGACCAAGGGCCGTGGGACCTTCTGCTGACGGACATCGTGATGCCAGGCGCAGATGGTATCGAGGTCGCCCGTGTCGCCGCCGCCCGCCAGCCGGGCATCCGCATCATGTTCATCACCGGCTTCGCCGCCGTGGCCCTGTCGGCCGCCCAGGCCAGTCCGCAGGCGAAGGTCTTGTCCAAGCCGGTCCACCTGCGCGATCTGGTGGGTGAGGTCGAACGGATGGTCGCCGCGTAAATTCAGCGGCTTTTGCCCTTGCGGTCTGTCAGCCCATCGGGTTATAGACCGCGCCTTCCCGCCCGGGGGCTAGTCTTTCGGGCCGTCAAGGCGGACGCGTAGCTCAGCGGGAGAGCACTACGTTGACATCGTAGGGGTCACAGGTTCAATCCCTGTCGCGTCCACCATTCCTTCCCTTTCACAGCTGTGGTTTCGGGCGAATCGACTTTGCCGATCGGCGCCCGTGTGATCGGGATGGATGGCCGAGCGGATGCATGTCAGTCGGCCTCTTCTCCATGGAAGAGCCAGCCTAGTTAAACTCCGACCGTTGCGCCTTTTCGGCTTCCCGACGCGCAGCCCGATCCTGGGCCTGGGCCTGGTCCATGTGCGCCACAGCCTCGGCGGAGGCCTGGTCGTCGGCAATTGTCCGGCCGGGCTTCAGAAACGCAATGCCCACGAGAATCACCACGGCCAAGGCGAGGGCTGCCAGCAGGACGAAGCCACGCTTCTCCCATTTTGCGCGGTCGTGATGTGACATGGCCATGCCCCTTAACCGTCAAGTCTGATGGCGGTTGCATGGTGTGATTTCATGAGAAAGAGGCGGCCCCCGCCGTGGGAGCCGCCGCGATGCCCCGGGCGCAGCAATGCGCTTCGGATGTCCGATGGTCGCAAGGCGGTTGTTCCGCTTAGACCTGATCAAAAGAAAACCGCCGGTCCTGAGAGAACCGGCGGCCTTCTGGTCGCATCAACCGGGCTTCCCCTCGGGCAGACCGGAAGCCCTGATCAGTTTCCGGATTTAGCGGAAGCTGATGCCGACGGTGGCGCGACGGTTGAGCGGCTCACGCACGCCGTCGGCGGTGGCGCGGGCCAGGTCGGTTTCACCCTTGCCGTCCAGCGAGATCACGCCGCCGTTGACGCCTTGGGCGACCAGGGCGTCAGCCACGGTGCGCGAACGACGGTTCGACAGGCCGATGTTGTACGCCGCCGAACCCGAGGTGTCGGCGTGGCCGACGATCAGGATGCGCGTCGGACGACCCGACTTGGCGTAGTTGGCGGCCTGCGTGACCACCGACTGGGCTTCGGCCGTCAGGTCCGAGCGATCCCAGTCGAAGTACACCACGAACTCCCGATCCTGCGGCACGGTCGGCGCCGGGCGCGGCGGCGGCGGCGGGGCGGGGGGAGCGGGCGGCGGAGGCGGAGGCGGCGGGGCCACGACCGGCGGCGGCGGAGCCGCGACGGCGCCGAACGAATAGCGCAGGCCGAGGGTCACCGAGTGGTCCTCGAAATCGCCCGAGAAGCTGTCGACGCCATCCGACATCTCCAGATCGGCGACGTTCAGGTAGCGATACGTCAGATCGAGGCTGGCGCGTTCGGTCATCCGCCAAGCAGCGCCGGCCAGCAGTTGCCAGCCGAAGGCGGTGTCATCGACATCCTCGATCTCGACCTTGGCGGCGCCCACGCCAGCGCCGACGAACGGACGGAACGCGGCATCACGGTTGCCGAAGTCATACAGCACATTCGCCATCAGGGAGGTGGCGCTGGCGTCGACGTCCGACACGGTCAGCCCGTCGAACTCGAGCTCGTCGCTCTCGCGATAACCGGCCTCGGCTTCAATCCGCCAGTTGGCGTTCAGGCGATAGCCCAGACGACCAAAACCGGCCCAGTTGTCACCGGCCTTGACCTCGACCGGGGCGCAGACGACGCCGCTACAGGCTTCCCAGTCGTTGCTTTGCGGCCAGTGGTAGCCGATGTCGCCCGCGACGTAGACGCCGTCCGGATCGGCGAGCGCCGGGGTGGCGCCGAACAGTGCGAGGAGGGCGGCTCCCGCCATCAATTGCTTTTTCATGTTTTCTCCTTCTCGCAGGAAGGAGGTCCCACGAGCGGAGGTTAAAAGACGAAGCCCGCGAGCGGTTGCATCGGCCCTCGAGGCTTGTGTGGCTGACCGGAAGAGTGTGGCGCCAAAGCCGCAGTTCGGGCCCGCTGCCGGGGTGGCGCGGTTGCCGGGGCTGCGCTGGGTGTGAGTGTCCCGGCGCCAGACGGCCTCCGAAGCGCGGCGGACGGTGTGCGTCGGCCTTCCGCGCGCCCAACGCTGTTCGCTCTGGCCCCAAGACGGGTCCTGTGAGAGGCTGCGCCGGGCAACGATGCGGGAGGCGTCAATGAAAGGGTTTCTGGCGTTTCTGGTCCTCCAGACCATCAGCGTTCCGGCCTATTCTCCGCCGGCCGCCTTGCCGGAACCCGCGCCGGATCAACTCAGTCTGGTGGTCGCCACCACGGTGTCCGAGACCGACCCCCAGCCCCTGTGTGATCGACCGAACTGCACCTCGCTGTTTCTCGGGCGCTACAGGGAGGCGGTGACGCTCGCCGGTCCGATCACGCCGATGGATTTCGTCGCGCGGGTGGAAATGGGGTCGCCGTGGATCCGTCCTTACCGGCTGGCTCTGATCGTCGAACAGCGACCGGGGAAGGAGCCTCTGGTCCGGGCCATGACCGGTTTCAGCCAGCGGTCCGGCAAGGCCTGCTTCCAGGCCGGACAGCTCAGCGGCCTGCGGTGGTCGCCGGAAGGCCCCGGCATTTCACGTGAGGCCGGTGCGCTCTGCGTCAGCGAGACGCCACAGGCGGGCGACGCCCAAGGATCGAATTCGGGACGATAGCCCTCCACGGGATCGCTGGCGCGGAAACTCTCCTCCAGCGCCTCATCCAGCCGATCATCCGGAGTCCCGGCGAGTTCTTCGCCATCCATGGTGCGGTCAGGGCTCAGGGCTTCGTCTCATCCAGTGTTTGCGCCCAGCGCAGGCAGACATCGGCGACCTCTTCCCGGCCAGGTTCGGCCAGCAGCAGGTGGGACCGGCCGGGGAAGCGGTGAAAGTCCGTTCGGGCGGCGGATCGGGACTGAATGCGCCACGCCGCGCGCGACAGATAGGGAGTCACCAGCCGGTCCCGGTCACCGGAGGTGATCAGCAGGGGCTGGGTCCGTCTGCGGGGATCAATCCGCGTCCCGGCCCAGAACGCGGCCTGATAGAAGACTCGCCCCGGCGTCGGGATCACATAGGTGTCGTAGGAACTGTTCTGCAGGCCGACCGGCGCGGCGTTGGCGAAGCGGGCAGCCCAGCGAGAGCGGCTCATCGCATAGGGACGGTTCCACCCGTTCCAGCGCAGGATCGGAGGCAGGGCGGCGGTCAGCGTCCACCCGCCGGGAATGATCCCGCCGATCGGGGCCGGATTGATCGCGATCCCGGCCCGGCCGACGCCTCGATCAAGCAGCATCTGTGCGAACAGGCCGCCGAAGGAATGGCCGACCAGCAAGGGCGGTGACGGCAAGGCCTCGATCACAGCCTGCAATTCATCGACGATCCGGCCGACCGTCAGACCCCCCAATTCCGCAGGCGCAGAGGCGTTCAGCGATGCCGCTGAACGCCCCTTCAATACATCCCAGGTGGGCGTCAGCACGGTCCAGCCGCCGTCCTCCCACGGCTTTCGGAAGTCCGCCCAGGAGTCCGTCGTGACCCAGAGGCCGTGGATCAGAACAACCGTTCTGTCAGCTGCCTTTCCCGCGTCGGCCATGACGGACTCCCTTCGACGGGGGGATCAGCTGCGGATGAACTCCAGCAGGTCGGCGTTCAGGCGATCCTGTTCGACGGTGGCGAGGCCGTGCGAGCCGCCCTCATAGACCTTCAGGATCGAGCCCTTGACGATCTCGTGCGACTTGCGCGCGGCGGCGTCGATGGGGACGATCTGGTCGTCGTCGCCGTGGATGATCAGGGTCGGCTTGTCGAACTTCTCAAGGTCCGGGGTGTAATCCACTTCCGAGAACTCGCGGATGCAGTCCAGCTGCCCCTTGATGCCGCCCATCATGCCCTGCAGCCAGAAGCTCTCACGGACGCCTTCCGAAATCTTCGCGCCCGGCCGGTTGTACCCGTAGAACGGAATGGTCAGGTCCTTGAAGAACTGGCTGCGGTCCGCATAGGTCCCCTGACGGATGCCGTCGAACACCTCGATCGGCAGGCCGCCCGGATTGGCCTCGGTCTTCAGCATCAGCGGGGGCACGGCGCCGATCAGCACGATCCTGGCGACACGGCTGGAGCCGTGGCGACCCACGTAGTGGGTGATCTCGCCGCCCCCGGTCGAGTGGCCGACCAACACGAGATCCTTCAGGTCCAGCGTCTCGATCAGGGCGTGCAGGTCGTCGGCGTACTGGTCCATGTGGTTGCCGTCCCAGGTCTGGTCCGAGCGGCCGTGGCTGCGGCGGTCATGGGCGATGACGCGATAGCCGTTCGAGCCGAGAAACTGCATCTGGGCGTCCCAGGCGTCGCCGCTCAGCGGCCAGCCGTGGCTGAACAGGACCGGCTGGCCCTTGCCCCAGTCCTTGTAGAAAATCTGGGCGCCGTCGTTCGCGGTGATGAAGGCCATTGCAGTCTCTCCTGAAGGTCCGGCGGGGCCGGTTGTGTATGTTTGACGAGAGGATCATCGCCCGGGATCGCCGGTGTGGAAACGGAAACGATTGAAACTCAAGCTTTCCGGAAGTGACCGGGTTCAGCGCGCGATCTGATGCTCGACCGCCCAATCCAGGGCGTGGTCGGCGACCGTCTCCCAGCCTGCGTCCATGCAGGTCCAGTGCGAGCGGCCGTCGAACTGTTTGAAGTCGGTCCGGCTGGGGGCCTTGCTCTGCTGCTTGTAGATGCCGCGGACCATGGAGGCATCGGCGATCAGGTCGATCTCGCCGGCGATCAGGAGCAGGGGCGCCCGGTTCGGGTTCTTCCAGCTGATCTTGCCCGAAGCGCCGGTGACGCCGTCCCAGTAGACCTTGCCCGGCGTGGGAACGATGTAGGCGTCATACAGCTCGGTTACCTTGTCGCGCGGCGCGGTCTGGGCGAAGCGCTCGGCGAAGAATTTGCGCGACATCGTCTTCACCTTCTTCCAGCTGAACAGGTCCAGGAAGACCGGCAGGGCCGAGACGATGGCGTGGCCGCCTAGCGGTACGCCCGGTGTCGGGGCGGGATTGATCGCGACCCCGGCGACGCCCAGACCCCGATCCAGCAGGTGCTGAACGCAGACGCCGCCCAGCGAATGGCCGATCAGGATCGGCGCCTCGGGCAGGGCGCGGATCAGCCGCTCATAGTGGTCGAACAGATCGGTCTGGCCGACCTTGGCAAGAGCCTTTTCAGGGAAGTCACGGAGCTCGGCCGGCGTCCGGTCATCGTGGGGCCAGTCGGGGGTGACAACCGTATAGCCCCTGGCCTCATAGCGAGCCTTGAACCCCGCCCAGCTGGCCGAGTTCAGCCATGCGCCGTGGATCAGCATGATGGTCTTGGTCATGGTCGGCCTCAGGCTCGGGCGCGACGGTTCGGCCGCGCGTTCATACGGGATCATCGTCGTGGAAGGCACGGCGAACGCGACGCGAGGACTGGGTCAGGATCGGCTGGTGTGACCGGGAGGCGTCAAAACCAGCGGTGGGCGTATGAAGACACGGATTGATGCTCCGTGGAAGATGTTACCGGTATCATTCGTGATGAACGGTCGGCTCAGTCACGGCCGACCGTGTCTCCCGGCCACAGCGGGGCCGAAAAGCGGGCGGTCAAATAGGTCATCAGGGCGGTGACTCGCGCGGGGCGCGGTCCACCGCCGGGCGCCACCAGATGCAGGTCGATGGGCGGCAGGGTCCAGTCGGTCATGACGGTGACCAGCTTTCCGGCGGCAAGGTCGCGCCAGTAGATGAAGTCCGGCTGTGGCGCGACGCCCAGCCCCGCGCAAAGGGCCGCCGTCAGGGCATCGGCGTTGTTGGCCCGCATTGGTCCCAGCGGACGGACCGTGACCTCATCGCCCTTGCCGTTCACGAACCGCCAGAGCTCGGCGTTGGGCAGGTAGGCGTATCCAAGGCAGGAATGGCGGACGAGGTCGGACGGATGTTCGGGCCATCCGCGTTGGTCCAGATAGTCGGGCGCCGCAACCAGATGGCGTCGGATCGGGCGCAGTTTGCGCGCTGTGAGGGAGGAGTCCGGCAGGGCGGCGATCCGCAGGGCGCAGTCGAAGCCGCCGCCGACCAGATCGGTCACTTCGTCCGACAGATGCAGGTCCACCGAAACGTCGGGATGGGTGGCCAGAAACTCGGGAAGGGCGGGGGCGACGTAGGCCATGCCGAAAGACATGGGGGCGGCGAGGCGCACCAGACCACGGGGCTGGATCGCCTGATCCAGCATTTCGCCCTCCGCTGCTTCGGCCTCGGACAACATGTGGGAAGCGCGCGCGGCGAGGGTCCGTCCGGCGTCTGTCAGTGAGAACCGGCGCGAGGTCCGGTGCAGCAGGGTGGCGCCGAGTCGAAGCTCCAGCCGGGTGACCGCCTTGGACACCGTCGCCTTGGACAGGGCCAGAGCCTCCGCCGCCCGCGAGAAGGACTGGGTCTCCGCGACCTTGGAAAAAATGGCCAGGGCTTCGAGATCCGGCAGTTTCGACATGCACGCTCCGCGAAACGATGTGTTTCAGGGGTTTCTATTTCTGATCCGAAGCCGATCACTATCTTGGCGTCAAGCAATAGCGGCCCCCGATGGCGGGGGCGCGGAGACAAGACCATGATCGAGCTGCGACCGTTCGAAAGCCTGGGTGGCGCAAACCACGGCTGGCTCAATGCGAAGCACCACTTCTCCTTCGCCAACTATTATGATCCCAAGCGGATGAGCTGGGGCGGACTGCGCGTCTGGAATGATGACGAGATCGCCGCCGGCACGGGTTTCCCGCCCCACCCGCACTCGGACATGGAGATCATCACCTACGTCCGCGAAGGCGCGATCACCCACGAGGACAGCCTCGGCAACAAGGGCCGCACCGAAGCGGGCGACGTGCAGGTGATGAGCGCCGGCACGGGTATCCGTCACGCCGAGTACAACGCCGAGCCGGAACTGACCCGGATCTTCCAGATCTGGATCGAGCCGACCCGTCGCGGCGAGAAGCCGTCGTGGGGCTCGCGCCCCTTCCCCAAGGGTGACCGCGCCGGTCAGTTCGTGGTCCTCGCCTCCGGCTTCGAAGGCGACGGCGACGCCCTGCCGATCCGCACGGAAGGCCGTGTGGTCGCCGCGACCCTGAAGGCCGGTGAAACCGCGGAGTATCCGCTGGGCGCGACCCGTCGCGGCTATATGGTTCCGGCGGTCGGCGAGATCGAGGTCAACGGCGTCAAGGCGAAAGCCCGTGACGGGGTGGCCATCGCCGAAGTTGAAACGATCACGGTGACGGCCCTGACCGACGCCGAACTGGTTCTGGTCGACGCGGCGTAAGCCTGCGACCGGAGCGGGCCCGCGGCTCCCTGTCCTCCCCCCGACGCCGCGGGCTCGCGCGTTCTGCCGCGAAATTGAAAGGGGCGGTCCCTGCGGACCGCCCCTTCTTCTTGCCCACCTTCTGAAGTCAGCCTTTCGACGGGATGTTCAGTCCCCGCTGTACCGCAGGACGCGCCAGACCGCGTTCCAGCCACGCCGGGACATTTTTCAGATCATCGAACTTCACCAGTTCGCCGGCCTCGTAGAAGCCGACCAGATTACGGACCCAGCCGATCGTGGCGACATCGGCGATGGAGTAGTCGCCCATGATCCAGTCGCGGCCTTCAAGCCGGTCGTCCAGCACCTTCAGCAGCCGGGTCGCCTCCCCGACGTAGCGTTCCAGCGGACGTTTGTCCTCGTAGGCCTTGCCCGCGAATTTGTGGAAGAAGCCGACCTGCCCGAACATCGGGCCGATGGCGGCCATCTGGAACATCACCCATTGCAGGGTTTCATATCGGCCCGCGGCATCCGACGGGATCAGCTTGCCGGTCTTTTCGGCCAGATAGACGAGGATGGCGCCGGACTCGAACAGGGCCAGCGGCTTCCCGTCCGGACCATCAGGATCAATGATCGCCGGGATTTTGCCGTTGGGGTTCAGCGAAAGGAATTCGGGCCCCCAGGTCTCGTTCTTCGTGATGTCGACCAGATGCGGCTCATACGGCAGGCCGATCTCCTCCAGCATGATGGAGATCTTCACGCCGTTGGGCGTGTTCAGCGAATAAAGCTGCAGCCGGTCAGGATGCGCGGCGGGCCAACGCCGGGTGATCGGGAAGGCGGCGAGGTCGTCCATGAGCGGCTCCGGTCAAGGTTTGATGTCCCCATGTCGGAACGGCGCCGTCGATATGCAACTTCGCCGACCCGTCGCGCCCGGGCCGGCCTCAGGGGGCGTGGGCGGAGGGCAGGGCCGCGATCTCTTCAGCCGTCAGCTTGCGCGTGATGCGAACCCGGCAAACCTCGGTCGGAGAGGTCGAACCGGGCACAACGAGCCGGGCCCAGTCCTCGGTGCAGAGACGCGAACCCCCGATACCGCCGATGTCCGGCAGGATGGCCATTCGGTTGGCGAAGTCCAGATCGCGACAGCCGCCCGCGGCGTTGATCTCATAGACATCGCTGCGGCCGACGCGAAGGAAGACCTGATCCGATCGGCCCTGGCGGAAATTGGTCACCTGCTGAACACTGAAGCATTCACGGGCGCGGGTAGGGGTTCCGGCGGTTTCGGTGCCGGTGGTCGGGGCGCACGCGGCGAGGAAGGCGACGGTGACGCCGACGCAGGTCAGAACAGTTGTACGCATGGGAAGCTCCCTCCTTGACCCCCGTCGAGACATAGCGTCTGCCGTCCCGCCCGGTTTCACAAGCCCTCCGCGCGGGAGAATCGCGACGGCGCGACCCGTCCCGCCAGATCGCGCGCCAGCGGCGACGGCGCCTGGAGCGCCTGCGCCACGACGTGCTCGGCCAACAGGGGGGCGACGCAAAAGCCGCGTGAGCCCAGTCCGCCAAGGACATGGAGGCCGGGTTCCAGTTCCCCGGCGACCGGCAGGCGATCCGGTGTTGTTGCGCGCACGGCTGTGCGGGCGCGCGTGGGGCCGGAGGCCTCAACCCGCCCCGCCAGTTCCGGCAGGCGGGCGGCGAGGGCGGCCAGATTGCGGGCCGAGGCCTCGGCTGACGGTGAAGGATCGGTTACGCCACGGTCGTGGGTGGCGCCGAACAGCAGGCCTGTCCCTGTCGGGGCTGCATAGCCGCCCCAGGCGAGGGGAGCGGAGATGACGCTGTCCGCGACATCCGCCTGTCCAGCGACAGGGGACAGAGGCAGTTGCGGCCGAAGCGCCGCATTGCCCCAGCCCCCGGTCAGCACCACGACGTCGGCGTCGAGGATGGTCGCGCCGGAGGCGTCGGTCAGACGCCAGCGGCTCCCGATGCGTTCGAAGCCTGTGACCGTTGCGGTGCGCCGCTCGACGCCGGCCAGCCAGTTGTCCAGCACCGCGGACGGCCTGACGACCATGGCGTCGCGCATCTCCAGTCCACCAGTCGAGATCGGCTCCCTGGCTTGTCTGGCGCAGGCCTCCGCATCCCGCACGGTCATGGCGTCAGCGGGCCACAAATCCTGCGCCGCGACCTTGAGGTGTCGGCCCGCATCGCGCGAGGCCTGTTCGAGCTGGAGAACGCCGCGAGCCAGCACTGCGTCCGGTGTCGCGCTGTAGAGAGAGCCGGCCCGCTCGAGTGCGGCGGCGTACAGGGCGGCGATTCCGCGGTCCCCGGCGTCGAGACGGGGTGTCACCAGTGAGGCGTCAAAGCCTGACGCCCCGGCGCCGGGGCGGCCGGCTTCGATAATCGTGGGGCGTAGACCGAGGGCGCTGACGGCTCGGGCGACCGAGGCCCCGGCGATCCCGGCCCCGACGATGGCGACCACGGGAGGCTTCGGTTCAATGACGTATCCGCCGAGACGCGCCTCGAGCCTTTCCCGCTTGCGGCCATGGCCGGGTCGCTTGTCGACCGTGAAGCCGCGTTCGCCGAGACCCCGTCTGACCGCGCCCGCGACGGTGAAGGTGGCCACCCGCGCGCCGGGCGCGGATCGGGCGGTGATCAGATCCAGCACATCGTCTGACCACATGCCGGGATTTGTGGAGGGTGCGAAGCCGTCGAGGAACCAGGCGTCCGCCTGCCCCGACCAGTCGCCTATGGCGTCCTTCACTTCGCCGATGGCCAGATCGAGCGTCGCGTCGAAGTCGGGCAGGTCCATCCGGTGCAGGCCGGGCATGGGGGCGGGCCATGCGGCGAGCAGGGCGTCGACGGCGTCGCGGATTTCCGGCCAGTTTCCCAGCGCCCGGGCGGCTTGCTCACGGGACAGGGGGAAGCCTTCGACCGAGAAGATATGCAGCTTTCCACCGGGGGGGCGTTCACGCCGCCAGAGGTCCAGAAGGGCGGCGATGTTCAGCCCGGTCCCAAACCCCAACTCGGCCACGGTGAACCCGCGCCGGTCGCGCCAGGCGACGGGCAGGTCACATCCGGCCAGAAAGACCGCGCGCGTCTCCGCCAGCCCGTCCTCGCGCGAGAAATAGACATCGTCGAAGCGGCCGGATCGCGGCGCGCCGTCGTCGGTCCACAGCAGTCGGGGCGAACGGTCGTCAGTCATCGCCCCCACCTACACCGCGAGGGCGAGGGGCGAAACGACGCGGCGAGGATCAGTGACCGGCGTCTTCGCCGTGAGCCTGGGCCGGCGCGTGGGTGTCGGCGGGAGCGGCCTCGGCGGCCGGGGCGGGCGCGGCGGCGCCTTCCTGCTGGGCGGTCACCGTCGTGGCGGCCTGGTCGGCGGCGAGGCGGGCGTCGGCCGCGGCCTGTTCGTCCGAGACGGTCGCGGCTTCGAGCGAGGCGTCCGAGGCGGCCTGGGCGTCGCTGGAGTGTTCGGGGGCCTCGGTCTCCGCGGCGCCGCAGGCGGCGAGCGTCAGGACGGCGGCGGAAGCGGCGATCAGGGCGACGATACGCATGGGTCGATCCTTCGAAAACGGGTCTGGGCGAGGCCTGTTGCAGCCTCGAGCTAAAGGGAGGTCCGACGGGAGCGCAAGTTAAAAGCCCCCCATGTCCGGAGCGCCGGGCGGTCTACTCGGTCGGCGCGGCCGACAGGGTCTCTTCCATTTCGGCGAACGACGGCTGGGCCGGCGAGGGAATGTCGCCCCGGCCGATCTCGACCGAAATCTGGGCCGCATTGCCGTGCAGGTGGGCGACCAGCACCGACTGGATGATCTTGTAGTAGGCGCCTTCCTCATCGACGATCGACTTCAGCCGCGCCGCGATCGGGCCGACCAGGCCATAGGCCAGGAACACGCCCATGAAGGTGCCGACCAGCGCGCCGCCGATCATGCCGCCCAGAACTTCCGGCGGCTCGGTGATCGAGCCCATGGTCTTGATGACGCCCAGCACGGCCGCGACGATGCCCAGCGCGGGCAGGGCGTCGGCGAGGTTCTGAAGCGCGCTCGGCGCCCCCAGCGCCTCGTGGTGATGCTTCTCGAGCTGCTTCTCCATGGCGTCCTCGATCTGGTGAGGATCTTCCAGGTTCATGGTCATCATCCGCAGGGTGTCGCAGATGAAGTCCGTGGCGAAGTGATCCTTCAGCACCTTGGGGTATTTCTGGAAAATCGTGCTTTCGGACGGCTTCTCGATGTGGCTTTCAAGGGCGATGACGCCCTTGGACTTCATCGTCTTGGTCAGCTGGAACAGAAGGGACAGCAGGTCCTTGTAGTCCTGCTTCTTCCACTTGGGGCCGGCGAACGCCTTGCCCAGACCGCCCAGCGAGGACTTCAGGACAGGCACGCTGTTCGAAATCAGGAAGGCCGCAATGCCGGCGCCGCCGATGGCCATCAGCTCGTGAGGCGCGGCGTGCAGGATCACCTCGAACTTGCCGCCCGAGATAGCGTAGCTGCCGAACACCAGGGCGAACAGCAGCACAATGCCGATAATCTGGAACATGGAAGACGGGGAGCCCCAACGCGCGAGAGGCCCTGATCTTCGACGTTAATGATTAACCGGCGATTGCCGAAAGGCTCCGCAATTGTGCGAAGCCGGGATCAGAGGCGGGTTTCGCCGCTCAGGATCCCTGCGCGGGCCGCCTCGGTCAGTTTCGTGTAGCCGCTCTTGCCGCCGCGAACGTACAGGGCGCCGTCGACCTTTTCCGGGTCGAAGCCGTCGGCGACCAGATCGACCTTGCGATACTTGAAGGTGCCGGTGGTCTCGGCCTCCTTGATAAGGCGGACAAACGCGGGCCGGGCGTAGGAGGGCAGTTCCTGATCGACCCATTCGGCGAAGGTTTTTGCCGAGAAGCGGCCGTCGATCACCAGCGCGACCATGCCCGCCTTGCCTTCCTGACCCGGGACGGGAACGCCGTAGGCGATGACCTCCTTGACGCCCGGCGCATCGGCGAGGCGTTGCTCGACCTCGGCGGTCGAGACGTTCTCGCCCTTCCAGCGATAGGTGTCGCCGATCCGGTCGATGAAATAGATGTAGCCGTCCGAGTCCTGCTTCATCAGATCGCCGGTGCGGAACCAGCGGTCGCCTCGCACGAAGACGTCGCGCAGGATCTTCTTCTCGGATGCGGCCTTGTCGGCATAGCCGGAGAATGCGTGGCGGGTGTCGTCGCCGATCATGCCGATGGCTTCCCCGACCTCGCCCGGTTTGGCCAGCTGGCACAGGCCGTCAGCGCCCCGCACCGGCAGCTCGGTGTCGATATCGAAGCGGACCAGCTTGCAGTTGATCTGTTTCTTGAGGAAGCCCGGGATGCGACCGATGGCCCCCGCCTTGCCGTCGAAATTGAACAGCGAGACGTTGCCCTCGGTCGAGCCGTAGAATTCCATGATGTTCGGGACGGCGAACCGCTTCTGGAAGTCTTCCCAGACGTCGGGACGAAGCCCGTTGCCGAAGGCGAGGCGCAGCTTGTGGCTCCGCTCGTCCGGCGCTTCCGGGCAGTTCACCAGATAGCGGCACAGCTCGCCGATATAGACAAACAGGGTCGCACCCGAGGCCTTCACGTCCGGCCAGAAGCTGGAGGCGGAGAAGCGCTTGCGCAGCACCAGCCTGCCGCCGTTCAGCAGCGCCGGGCCGATGCCGACCAGGCCGCCGGTCGAGTGGTAAAGCGGCAGGACGTTGAAGGTCACATCCTTGTCCGTGCCCGCCGTGGCGCCGGCGAAGGCCCGCATGTAGGTGCGGGCGCGGGCATGGGTGATCTTGGCCGCCTTGGGCAGGCCGGTGGTGCCCGAGGTGAAGATGTACAGGGCGGTGTCACGGTTGGTCAGGCCCGAGCGGATCGAACGCGCCGGCCGGACCGACGATCCGCCGCGCACCGGCTTGTCGAGGCCGCGACGTTCATCCGCCTCATCCTCGTCGGCCAGACCCAGAACCCAGAGCATCAGATTGCGATCAACCAGAGAACGGGCGTCCTCGACCTTGCGCCAGCAATCCTCGTCCGTGACCACCTGCGACGCATTGGAGATGGTCAGGCAGTGGGCGAGGGCGTGGCCCGTCAGGTTGGTGTTGATCAGCGCCGTGCCGACCCCGACCTTGGCGAAGCCCATCCAGGCGGCGATGTACTCAGCCCGGTTCTGCATCACCAGGGCGACAGTGTCTCCGCGCTTGAGGCGACGGCTGACGGCCCAGTGCCCGAAGCGATTCGCCATGGCGTCGAGCTCGCGGTAGCTGATGCTGCGACGGTCATCCTGGATCGCGATGTGATCGGCGAACTTGTCGACGGCCTCTTCCCAGTCGTCACAGACGAGATCGGGGCTGTCCATGGTGATCGGCTTGATGCGTCCGAGCAGGAGTCGCAGGCCCTTCACGAACCGCATGTCGCGCCGGATGTTCGCTACCAGACCCATAGTCACGTCCACTCGTCAGAAGCCCCCTCCGGTGATGAACAAGCGGGCCTCCCGGGTCAACCGGTGGGGGAATCGCCGAGGCGTTTTTGATGGTTTGCGAACGGTTTGCGCGCCGATTGCCGCCGGGCGTGGCGCCGATGCGGCGGTGACGTAGGTCACTTCATCGCCTTTATTGCGGAGCTTTGCGGCGCGGACGGGATGAGTCGCTGCCCCAACTGTGGCGGGAACAGTGTTTCTTCGGGACATTCCGCCTCCTCGCGGAACCGCGATCTTCCTGGTGAGGTTTGGACCCCACGCTAAAGGAGGACCAGAGATGTCTGTGACCTATACCGACGACCGCAACGAAGCCCTGCGTGAGGAGACCTTCGTTCCCGTTTATGCTCGAACCCGTTCAAGCCGGACGCGCAAAAAGGGCGTCCGGACCTGGATGATCCTCGCGCCGGTGGGTTTGCTGGTGATCGGCGGCGCGGCCGCTGCGACGATGACGATGAACAGTGGCGACGCGACACCTCCGCTGGCCGAGCCGACGGCCACCGCTCCGGTGGTGTCACAGGCGCCGATGCCGATGACCGCTCCGACGGCCGAGGCGATGACGCCCACGGCGCCTGTCGAAGCCGCGCCGGCTCCGGTCGAGCGCGAAGCGGCGCCGGCCCCGGCTCGCCGTGAAGCGCCGGCTCGCCGCGCCGCGCCGCGGGCTGAGGCGGCCACTTCGGCTCCCGCGCCCGCTCCCAGCGTCCCGGTCCAGTCGTCGCCATCGACCACGACCCTGAACACAGCGCCGGCCCAGACCAACCCGGCTCCGGTCACGGTCCCGACGCCGCCGCCCCCGGTGATCACCGTTGAACCGCTGAACTGATCCGGCACAACGAGAAAAGCCCCGGCGATCCGCCGGGGCTTTTTGCCGGATCAGGCCGCGGGAGAGACCCGCCAGATGACATTGCCGACGTCATCGGCGACCAGCAGGCCGCCAAGGGCGTCGAACTGAACCCCAACCGGACGGCCCATTGCCTGACCGTCCTCGTTCAGGAAGCCGGTGAGGACGTCCTGCGGCGGGCCGTTCGGCGCACCGTTCGCGAAGGGCACGAAGATCACCTTGTAGCCGTTGCGCGGGATGCGGTTCCACGATCCATGCTGCCCGACAAAGGCGCCGCCACGATACCGGGCGGGGAACAGACTTCCTTCGCCGAAGGTCAGGCCCAGCGAAGCGGTGTGGGCGCCCAGCGCGTAGTCCGGCCGGACGGCGCGGGCGACGAGGGCGGGATCCTGCGGCTTCACCCGCTCGTCGACCGTCTGGCCGTAATAGCTGTACGGCCAGCCGTAGAAGGCGCCGGGCGTGACCGAAGTCATGTAGTCGGGGACCAGATCGTTCCCCAGTTCATCCCGCTCGTTGACCGCCACCCACAGCTTGCCGCTGTCCGGCTGCCAGGCCATGCCGACCGGATTGCGCAGGCCCGACGCATAGATGCGACGCGCGCCGGTGGCGGGATTGATTTCGAGAATGGCCGCGCGCTCGACCTCCTCGTCCATGCCGTTCTCGCCGATGTTCGAATTGGACCCGACGCCGACATACAGCCGCGAGCCGTCGGCGCTTGCGACGAGGCTCTTGGTCCAGTGATGGTTACGTCCGGCGGGCAGGTCCGCGATCTTGCGCGGGGGGGCGGCGATCCGCGTCTCGCCGGCCCGATAGGGGAAGGCGACGACGGCGTCGGCGTTGGCGACGTAGAGGGTGTCCCCGACCAGAGTCATGCCGAAGGGCGACATCAGGTTTTCGAGAAAGGCGGTCCGGGTCTCCGCCACCCCGTCGCCATTCGCGTCACGCAGCAGGGTGATGCGGTCGGCGCTGGCGGCGCGGGCGCCTGCACGGCGCATTATCAGGCCCTGCGCCCACGCCCGGAAGCCGCCGCCAGCGCCGTCATCCAGTCCCTCGGGCTTGGGCGGGGCGTTGCTTTCGGCGACCAGAATGTCGCCGTTGGGCAGCCGGTATAGCCAGCGGGGATGGTCCAGCCCGACTGCGAAGGCCTGCACGCGGAAGCCTGCGGCGGGAACGGGCATGCGCCCCTCGGGCCAACGGGTCGCCTCGGCGATGTTGACCGTCGGCAGCAGGGTCGTGCGGGGCGCCGGCAGCGTAGGGTTCGGGCCGAAGCCAACGGAGGGATCGAGCTTCGATTCCGTGCTGCACCCGACAAGGGTCAATACGGCGACGGCAGCGAGGGCGGCTATGCGCATGCGGTCTCTTTCACCTGGGGGGCAGGGCGGGAAACTCCAGACGGCTGACATCATAGCCCAGCGCGCGGGCGCGGCCAGTCAGCTGTTCGATCTGCGCCTGGGTCGGAACCTCGCGGGTGAAAATGAACAGCCGTTCGAAGGTCGGATCAGCCGAGATGAACCAGCTGTAGGCGTCGTCATGGTCCAGCACCCAGTAATCCCAGGTCACAAATCCGCCGAGGTAACGGACCCGAAGCTTGGTGTTGGTGCCGGGATCGAGGATCTCACCGCGTCCGCCGAGGGCTTTCTCGCGACCGCCCGGTTGGCCCTGCTCGCAGGTGTCACGGACGTCCACCCGGGTCGGCGATACGAGCACATAGTTCGACGCGCCTGCGACACAGCCGTCGGTCAGACGGTCGGGCAGCCGCGCGACCTCGATCCACCGACCGGACCAAAGGCGTTCGGCATCGACGGGTTTGAGCGGCTGGGGCGCCCGATATTCCGAGGGAGAGGGGGCGGTCACACAGGCCGAGAGGCCGGTGGTCAGCAGCAGGGTGACGGCAAGTGAACGCAAGGTCATGATGGTCTCCGCGCGATTTCAACACCGCTGATACGCCGCTGTTCCCGGATTGGACTTGTGGGGCGGCGCCGTCGCGCATATCTGCGGCGCCCACGGGAGAGGGCGTATGCAGCCGGCCATCGTTATTGAAGGTCTGACAAAGACCTATAAGTCGGGCGTGCAAGCGCTCAAACCGGTCGATCTGACCATCGGCAAGGGTGAGATCTTCGCCCTGCTGGGGCCGAACGGCGCGGGCAAGACCACGCTGATCTCGATCATCTGCGGGATCGTCAACGGCTCGACCGGCCGGGTGCTGGCCGACGGTCACGACATCCGCAAGGACTACCGGAAGGCCCGGACGGTCATCGGACTGGTGCCCCAGGAACTGACCACCGATGCCTTCGAGACCGTGCGGGCGACGGTGACCTTCAGCCGCGGCCTGTTCGGCAAGGCGCCGAACCCGGCCTACATCGAACAGATCCTTCGCGACCTCAGTCTCTGGGACAAGAAGGACGCCAAGATCATGACCCTGTCCGGCGGCATGAAGCGCCGGGTCATGATCGCCAAGGCCCTGAGCCACGAACCCGATATCCTGTTCCTCGATGAGCCGACCGCCGGCGTGGATGTTGAGCTGCGCAAGGACATGTGGGCCATGGTTCGCAAGCTGCGCGAGCGCGGCGTGACGATCATCCTGACCACCCACTACATCGAGGAAGCCGAGGAGATGGCTGATCGCGTGGGGGTGATCCTGAAGGGGCAACTGATCCTCGTGGAGGAAAAGACCGCCCTGATGAAGAAGCTGGGCAAGAAGACCCTGACCCTGCAACTGCAGGAGCCGGTGACGACGCTGCCCGCCGAACTGGCTGACTGGAAGGTCGAGCTGAAGAATGACGGCGCGGAGCTGGAATACGTCTTCGACGCCAATGCCGAGGACACCGGCGTGCCGGGCCTGCTGCGGCGGCTTGAGGCGATCGGGGTCGGCTTCAAGGACCTGTCCACCCGCCAGAGCTCGCTTGAGGACATCTTCGTGGGTCTTGTGCACCAGTCAAAGGCGGAGGCGGCGTGATGGCGTTCAACGGTTATGGCGTCTGGGCCATCTATCGTTTCGAGATGGCGCGCGCCCTGCGCACCTTCTGGCAGTCGATCATCACGCCGGTGGTGACGACAGCACTCTATTTCGTGGTCTTCGGCACAGCCATTGGCGGCCGGATCGAACAGGTCTTCGGCGTGCCGTACGGGGCGTTCATCGTTCCGGGCCTGATCATGCTGAGCCTGTTCACCAACTCGATCTTCAACGGGTCATTCGGCATCTACTTCCCGAAGTTCACGGGCACGATCTACGAGCTGCTTTCGGCGCCGGTTTCGCCGTTCGAGACCGTGCTCGGCTATGTCGGGGCGGCGGCGACCAAATCCTTCATTCTGGGGCTGGTCATTCTGGCGACGGCGGCCTTCTTCGTACCTTTGCAGATCCTGCACCCGGTGGCGATGCTGGCCTTCCTGATCCTGATCTCGGCGACTTTCAGCCTGTTCGGTTTCATCATCGGTATCTGGGCCCAGAGCTTCGAGCAGCTGAACTTCATCCCGATGCTGATCGTGACGCCCCTGACCTTCCTCGGCGGCGCCTTCTATCCGACCATCTGGCTGCCGGACGGCTGGCGGCTGGTCAGCCTGTTCAATCCGGTTGTCTATCTGATCTCGGGTTTCCGCTGGGCCTTCTTCGGCGTGGGCGATGTTTCGCTGGCTGTCAGTCTGGGCGCGACGCTGGGCTTCTTCTTCGTTTGTCTGGGCGTGGTCTTCTGGATGTTCCGCACCGGCTATCGCCTGAAGAACTGACCGGTCACGAAACCGGCCAGATCGGCCGCCACTTTCTGCGCGCGTAAGCGTTTGAAGGCGCGTCGGCCACGGCGCGGGAGGCGGTATGACGGACAACAAGACCCCCGAAGCGAACGGTGCCCCGATCAACGGACAGGCCCGGCCCGAGCCCTACCGGCGCGCCGTGACCTGGGGTCGTCCGCCCGAGACGGTTTTCCGTGCAGGGCCGCTTCCGTCCGGCGGCGTATCCCTCGCGCAGCCGCCGGCGTCGGCGCCGCGACCAGTTGTGACGCCCCCCGCCGCCCAACCGGTCGCCCCGCACCGCCCCTCGGCCATTCTGAGCGGCTCCCTGATCCCGCGCGCTGCGCCGCAAGGGGCCGCTCCCCAGGCCCGGCCGGCGCCCGCGACGCCGGTCGATCCCGATGCGCCGCGCTTCGTCGTGCCGGATGCGCCGCTGGTTCCGGCCGAGCCGGACCTGACGGTCAGGCCCCTGCCGGAGCCCGAGCCGCTTCCGGAGCCGGTAGTTGAGACGCCTCCCCCCGTTCACACGGCTTCGGCCGCGGAGCCTGTCGTCGCGGCTGTGCCGGATGCCGCCGCGCCACGGCACGAGCCCAAGGCGCTTTCGCGAGCGCGACCGGGTGGACGCGCGCCGCTGTTTGCAGGCGCAGCTATCGCGATCCTTGCCGTCGCCGCCGCCGGTTGGTGGCTCCTTGGGCGGTCGCCGGAGGCCGCCGCTCCGGCTGGGGCTCCTGTCATCAATGCGCCTGCCGAAAGTCCGGTCGAGGCGTCGGCGGTTCCGGATGCTCCGGCTGTGGCGCAGACCGTTGAGCAACCGACGTCTGCAGCTGAAACGCCTTCGCCTGTGACGCCCGCCCCCGTCGCGCCGACTGTCGCTCCGGCTCCCGCCTCTCGCGCGGCCGCGCCAGCCGTGACCACGCCTGCACCGACGCCGATGCGTCCGACGCCCGTTCCGGTTGAGCCGACGCCCGCGCCGCCTGCTGTGGTGGTGACCGCTCCGCCTATCGAGCAGGCGCCGGCCAGTCCGCCTCCGACCGCCGCCGAGCGGCCGTCGAGCGATCCGGACGCGCCGATCACGACGCGCCCACAGAGACTCGACTGATCCGGCTGGGCCTCAGCGCAGGGTGATGTAGCCGCGTTCCACCATCCGACGCAGGCCTTCATAGACCTCGGCCAGTTCTTCATAGGCGATCCGCGCCGCGGTCAGGCGCGCCACCTGGTCCGCCGTGGCCGGGGCTCCGGATTCGGACTGGCGCAGTCCCTCTGACACCCACTTGCCCCGGGCGGTGGCGGTCATGACCGCCAGTCTCTGGAAGGTCGCGGGGTCCAGCGCGGGGACCATCTGGCCCAGCACTTCGCGGTTGGCGATGAAGGCCGAGTAGTCGATCTGCTCCAGCAGGCCGCGCAGGCGGCGCTGTTCCTGCGGATCGATGTCCTGCGGCTCGAAATGGTCTCTTTGCCGACGATAGCTGCCGGTCTGCATGGTCGACATCGCGCTTCTCCCAACACGATCGGGTCTGAAGCCTGCGCTGCGTCGATTAACGGGGCGTTGCACTGATGGCGGGAGACGCTTGCCATCGCCGCTTCGGGGGGATACTTAAGTACATGCTTCAGTATCAGGAACCGCTTGATCTCGCCTTCCAGGCTCTGTCGGATCCGACCCGCAGGCGGATGGTCGAGCGGCTGTCGGCGGGGCCGGTGTCGGTCAGCGCCTTGGCCGATCCCCTTCCGATGTCGTTGTCGGCCGTGATGCAGCATCTGAAAATCCTTGAGGCGGCGGGGCTCGTTCGCTCCGAAAAGGTCGGACGTGTCCGCACCTGCCGGGTCGAGCCCGATGCGCTGACCGCCGCCGAACGCTGGCTGAACGCCCGGCGCCAGTCCGTCGAGCGCAGCCTCGACGGGCTGGGCGTCTTTCTGGACGAGACCAAACCCGAGGAGGACTTGTGATGACCGCTGAAACCCCGAGTGTCGCCCATGGAACTTTCGTCCTGAAGCGCCGCTATGACGCCGCCGCTGAGCGGGTGTTCCGTGCCTGGGCCGATCCGATCTCCTTCCGCCGCTGGTTTGTCGAGGCGCCGGGCGCGACGGTTCATGAGTGGCGGCATGACTTCCGCGTGGGCGGGAAGGGTGGCGGTCGCTATCGTTTCGGAGGACCCCAGAATGTTGATGGCTTCAACGACACCCTCTTTCTGGACATCGTGGAGAACCGTCGGATCATCCTCAGCTACGTCATGGGCACGGAGGTCGGCGGTGAACGGACGAGGTCTTCGGCCTCGCAGGCGACCATCGAACTGGTTGCGGACGGCGCGGGCGTGCTGCTGACCTACACCGAGCAAGGCGCCTATTTCGGAGAGGACGGAGCCGCCCACATCCCGCTTCGCGAGGAGGGGTGTGCGCAGATGCTGGAAAACCTCGCCCGATTTCTGGAGGGCGTCGCCTGATGTCCCTGATCCTGTGGTCTCACCCTTATTCCGGCTACGGCCAGAAGACGGCCGTCGCCCTGTATGAGCTGGGCCTTCCGTTCGAACTGAAGCTGGTCGACGGCTCGCCGGAGGTCATGGACGGTTTCCTCGCCGTCTCCCCTTTCGCCAAGATGCCGACCCTGATCGACACGGCGGCGGGCCGGACGGTGATCGAGTCCAGCATCGTGATCGAGTATCTCGACCGGCTGGCGGGCGCAGGGCGGTTGATCCCGGATGACCCCGAAGCGGCGCTCGAGGCGCGCTTCATCGACCGGGTCCTGGACACCTACGTCGGCGGCAACATGAACCGGATCGTGTTCAATCGTCTGGGCCGGGCGGGCGCGCCGAACGAGACGGCGATGGCGCAGGACGCGAAGGAGCTTGAGACCGCCTGGGACATGCTGGAGACCAGGCTGGCCGATGGCCGCACCTGGGGCGCGGGCGAGAGCTTCACCCTGGCCGACTGCGCGGCGGCGCCCCTGATGACCTATGCGCGACGGCTGGTTCCGTTCGGCGACAGGCCACGGATCAGAGCCTGGCACGCGCGGTTGATGGCGCGGCCGTCCTTCTTGCGGGCGCTGGAGGACGCCGCTCCGTTCGGTGACCTGATGCCGGCGCCTCCGCCGGAAGATTAAGGCCGGGGCTGAAGGACCATCAGAGTCGACTGGCCGTGAGCCAGAAGACGACCTTCGCTGTCCTTGATCGTCGCCTCGGCGGTAATGATCTGACGTCCGACGTTGATGACCCGGCCCTCGCAGACGACCTTGCCGGTCTGGACCGTGATCGGTCGGGTGAAGTTGGTCTGGGTCGAGATCGAGGTATAGCCCACGCCCGCAGGCAGGGTGGAGTGGGCCGCGCAGCCGGTGGCGCTGTCGATCAGCGTCAGGGCCCAGCCGCCGTGCACCATGCCCTGCGGGTTCAGGATGTGCGGCCCGGTGTGTCCTTCAAAGATCGCGATACCTTCGCTGACCTCAGTCAGCGCGAAGGACATGGTTTCCCCGATGGTCGCGGGCGGTATGCGACCGTCGAGAACGGCTTGCAACAGTTCGATGCCGGGCATGCGGCCCATGGCCTCGGCGGTTGATTTGGGGAGGTCGGTCATGGCCTGACTGTGGGGAGTGTCGCCGGGCCCCGCAAGCACGCGGCGGATCGCCGCGCGGGGGTTACCGCAACGGCGCCCGGCACGTAGCTGTTGATGGAAACGCGAGGAGACCTGCATGCCGCTTCTGATGTGCCCCAATGACAACGCCGCGATGCAGACGCTGGAGCGCGGCGGCGTCCAATTCGACATGTGCCCGACCTGCCGGGGCGTCTGGCTGGACCGCGGCGAGCTTGAAAAACTGATGGAGTCCGCCACCGCCGAAGGCCGCGCCTCCGCCCCGCAGGTCGCGCCTGCTCCGGCGCCTCAGCCCCAGTACCCGCCGCAACAGGCCCAGCAGCCATGGGGCGGTCAGCCCGGCTATCGCGACGACCGCTACCGTCGGGACGACGAGTACCGGTACAAAAAGAAGAAGCGTGACAGTATCTTCGACATCTTCGACTGAGGCCGCTTCGGCTTGAAGTGATGCTCAGGCGGCCAGCCCGGCCGCCTTCATCAGTGTCTTCAGCGGCGCCAGCGTTTCGGGCGCGGCCGCGAGCGCGGCGCGGGCCTCCGGCGCGCGGAACAGCTTGATCGCCTCGGCCTTGGCCCGATCCGCCGCCGGACCGAGCGGAGCGGTTTCGCCCGCCGCCATTCGCAGCAGGACCGACAGCTTCTGCGGTGGCGGGGCCGGCGAGCGGGCCAGCTGGCTGACGATACGGGCTTCGGCTTCGATCACGCCGCCGACCAAGCCGATGGCGACGGTGACGTCCCCCTCGTCTTTGTCCGACAGACCACAAAGTCGCGCGGCCCGTTGCAGGTTCGCCAGTACGCCCAGCTTCTGGGCCACGGTCTGGCCGTTGGACTGGCGCATCTCGGTTTCAAAGCGCAGGGAACCGACGGAGGCGGACAGCCACCGCGCGGCGGCGCGCTTGTTGGCGACCCCGGTCACGTTCTCGCACAGCCGGGTCAGGGCCTCGGCCTCGCAAAGGGCTGTGCTGCAGGTCCTCATGAAGGCGCCGACGAAATCGGCGGTGACCAGCGCCTTGGAGCGCTCATTGAAGGCGTTCTGCACCTCTTCCAGGGTCAGCAGCCGGCCCGCCGTCGCCGTCAGGCCTGTGGCGAGGGTGCGCAGAATGTCGATCTCGCCCGCCGCATCGCTGGGGCGCAGGCGACGGGGGCTCATCAGTTCGCGCAGGACCATCCGCGCCAGGGCGGCGGACAACAGGGGCAGTTCCGCGCTCTGGATACGCTCGCCCAGCCGCGCAGCCGGACCTTCGACTGCAGGAATCTGCAACGCCATGCGGGGGTCCTGGCGGATCAGCAGTTCGACCTCGCGCGGCGCCACCATCCGGACGACCGCCGCCATGGCGGCTCCCTGATCCAGCGACGGACCCAGAATGTCGGTCAGGCCGCCCCGCGACCCCAGCATTTCGCAGAGAATCTGTTCGATCGGCACCAGCACCATCGCCCGGGGCTGGCCGTCGCTCGGCGCCTGATCGGCGAGGTCCATGAGCCTGGCCAATCGCGCGCGGCCGTCCTTCAGCCCGGTCAGGGCTGCGGCGATCACCCCGCCCATGATGAAGGCGCGGTCGTTCTGGCCTTCCAGCCGGTGGGCGAGGTCCGCCAGCGAGTGATGCTCGAGGCTGGGGAAGCGGGTCTTGCGCCCCGCCGTCACCAGGCGCTCGATGGCGACGTCCGACAGCCGTTGATAGTGCCGGACCAGATCGTGAACCGGCTTCCCGTCCGCCTGCGCCTCGGGGACGGCGACCTTCTGGATCGCGTGTTGCAATTCGACGCCGGACGCATCCAGCCGCTCCGCCATGTCCGGGCGGTGCAGCAGTTCGAAGGCGGTCACGCCTTGCCTTTGCAGCCAGTCCTCCAGCACGCGCCCGATCTGTTCACGGGCCATGGGCGCATAGAGGTCATAGGGCGTGGCGCAGCGCGGACCGGCGTCATCTTCTGTTGTGGTGCGCCGGGTCTGCACCTCGGGAACACCCTTGGTCATCAGGGTGACGCTGTTGAACTCCATGGTGTCGGGGTCCAGCGTTTCCTTGGTCACCCGGACGGCGGCCGCGTAGCCGTCACGCAGCAGGTCCTCCGCTGTATCGATGGCGTGGGCGCGGTGCTCGGTCGCAATCTCGAGCGCCCACGATGATGGCGCGGTCCTCCGGATATAGACTTCGTAGTGGATCGGGCCGGCCATCGAGCGCTCGCGTAATTCGCCCGTATCTTACCCCCGGAGACTTTAAGGGCGGGTTTCATTGCGGATTTGTACGGACCGGCCCATCTTTTGCGCCGTAATCTAACCGCGATGACATAGAACGGTTACGCTTGCCGTGCGTTGAAGGCGCGGAAGACCGGACTGCAAGGAGAGCCGACTTGGCCAATATTACCCTGGTGGACGACGACGAGAACATCGTGGCGTCGGTTTCGCTGGCGCTCGAGAGCCACGGCCACAAGATCACCGCCTATCACGACGGCGCCTCTGGCCTGGAAGCGCTCGAGACGTCGCCGCCCGACCTCGCGATCCTCGATGTGAAGATGCCGCGCATGGACGGGATGGAGGTGCTGCGTCGCCTGCGTCAGACCTCGCAAATTCCGGTCATCATGCTGACCTCGAAGGACGAGGAGATTGACGAAATCCTCGGCTTCAACCTCGGGGCGGACGACTACATCCACAAGCCGTTCAGCCAGCGCCTGCTGATCGAACGGGTGAAGGCCCTGCTGCGCCGGACGGGCGTGGACGGCGGCGAGCCTGAGCCGGCCGGCGAGAACTCGAACAAGGCCATCAAGCGCGGCAAGCTGAGCATGGACCCGGCCCGCCACGAGAGCACATGGGACGGCAAGCCGGTGAAGCTGACGGTCACCGAGTTTCTGCTGCTGCAGGCGCTGGCCCAGCGTCCCGGCTTCGTGAAGAGCCGCGATAACCTGATGGACGCCGCTTACGACGATCAGGTCTATGTTGATGACCGCACCATCGACAGCCACGTGAAGCGCATGCGCAAGAAGTTCCGGGTCGTCGATCCCGAGTTCGACGCGATCGAGACCCTGTATGGCGTCGGATACCGTTACCGCGAGAGCTGAGCCCGACGTGGCGTCCCCGAGCGGCTCCCGCCGACCCAAGCGGTTTGGCGGGTCGCGGCTCGGCGGCCTCATTCTGGCGCTCAACCTCCTCAGCCTGCTGATTCTTTTCGTCGGCGCCCTGGCGCTGAACGAGTGGCAGCGTGGGCTGATCGAGGCGCGTCAGGAAACGTTGAAAGCCCAGGCCGAAATGCTGGTGCGAGTGCTGGGCGAGCCCCAGATCGGCGTCACGCGCGGATCGCCGGTTCCCTACCTCGACTCCATCGAGGCCAGTCGGTGGCTGCGCGACAACTTCATCCCCGAAGGCCAGCGGGCGCGGTTGTTCGACGTCGACGGCATCCCCGTCGCAGACAGCTATGAAGTCACGGAAGCGATCCCCGGGCGTCCCCTGCCGCCGGCCCGCCCGGCCGGAACGCCGGAGGCGACGCCGGACGCCAAGGTCATCGCCGGGACCACCCGCAAGCAGGAGCAGGCCCGCCTCGCGTTGGCGGCCGAGGTCGAGGGCGCGCTGGAAGGGCAGACGCAGGCGCAGGTCCGCCTGTCCGAGACGGGAGATCGCGTGGTCTCCGTCTCCACCCCCGTACGCCATGTGCAGCAGGTGCTGGGCGTGCTGACGCTGGAGGCCGGGGATGTCGACGAGACCGTCGGCGCCCAGCGGCGGGCCCTGATGCCTTTCGCCCTTGTGGCGCTGGCGGTGAACCTGCTCGGTTCGCTGCTGCTGCACCTGTTCGTGGCCCGGCCGGTCATGCGCCTGTCCGCCGCCGCCGACGAAGTGCGGTTGCAACGCGCGCGGGCCATTTCCCTGCCGGATCTGGAGGGTCGTAAGGATGAAATCGGCGATCTGGCGCGGTCGCTGGAATCCATGACCGAGACCCTGTCCGCGCGGATGGACGCCATCGAAGCCTTCGCCGCGGACGTCAGTCACGAGATCAAGAACCCCCTGACCTCGATCCGGTCGGCGCTGGAGACCCTTCCGCTGGTCAAGACCGAGGCCCAGCGCGAGAAGCTGACCGCACTGCTGCAACAGGACGTCCGGCGTCTGGATCGCCTGATCACCGACATCTCCAACGCCTCGCGGCTGGATGCCGAGTTGAACCGGGATCGCCCGCGGATGGTGAACCTGACCAGCCTGCTGACCGACATCGTCAGCGTCTATGAGGCGGGTCGGAAGCCGGGCGAGGCGCGCGTGGTCTTCACCCCGCCAGCCGGGGAGGATGCGCTGATCGTCGGTCGGGACGGTCCCCTGGGGCAGGTCTTCCGCAATCTGATCGACAACGCCCGGTCCTTCAGCCCGCCCGGCGGCGAGGTCCGGCTGATCCTGAAGCGCGATGATCTGGACGCCCGTCCGATCCGTGTCCTGATCGAGGACGACGGCCCCGGTATTCCGCCCGAGAATCTGGAGACGGTGTTCGAGCGTTTCTACACCTCCCGCCCGCGCGGCACGGCCTTCGGCGCCAACTCGGGCCTGGGTCTGTCGATTGTGCGCCAGATTGTCGAGGCGCACGGCGGCACGGTGCGGGCCGAGAACCGGCCGGGTGAGGACGGTCCCGCCGGTGCGCGCTTCGAGGTCGCCTTGCCCGTGGCCGCTCCGCCCGCGCGACGCGCGTGAGTTCACCTCTGCACGCCACCGTGGTCGCTCGATGGTTTTCGGGGCAGGGCTGGCGCGCGGTGGTGCTCCGGGGGGCGTCCGGCGTCGGAAAAAGCGATCTGGCCCTGCGTCTGGTCGGCGCGGGCTGGCGTCTGGTCGCCGATGACTACGCCCACCTCTTCGCTTCGGGAGATGGGCTCTACGCCTGTCCGCCGGACAGAATTCGGGGGCGGATCGAGGTGCGGGGTGTGGGAATTCTGTCGATCCCGACGCTTGATATCGCGCGGGTGGTTCTGGTCCTGGATCTGGCCGCGGGACCGGTAGAACGGCTGCCGGAACACGAAACGGCGACGATTTGCGGCGTCGTCCTTCCACGCCTGCGGCTCGATCCGCGAGAGGCTTCGGCGGGCGAAAAGGTCGCGGCGGCGATCGCCCGACTTTAACCCGGCGCGGACTTGGGCTATTCCGCGCGGCTTGCGGTCAGCTCAGGGAGCGGCCGGAACGCGGGGGCGTAAGTCTTGGTGAAGCCTTCATGATCGGGCTGGTGATCGTCACCCACGGGGGTCTGGCCTCCGAATTCCTGTCGGCGATGGAGCATGTCGTGGGCCCGCAGCGCGGGGTCGCGGCCATCTGCATCGGCCCTGAAGATGACATGGAGCGCCGTCGTCGCGACATCGTCGACGCCGCGCGTGCGGTCGATGACGGCGAGGGCGTGATTCTGCTGACCGACATGTTCGGCGGCACCCCGTCCAACCTTGCCATTTCGGTCATGGAAGAGACCCATGCCGAGGTCATCGCGGGTCTGAACCTGCCGATGTTGATAAAGCTGGCCAGCGTGCGCGGTCGCGAGCCGCTGGAATCCTGCGTCGCTCACGCCCAGGACGCCGGGCGCAAATACATCTCCGTCGCCAGTTGGGTCCTTCAGGGCGAGAAATGACCGACACCGTCAACGCCACCGTCGGCATCTGCAACCAGCGCGGACTGCACGCCCGCGCCTCGGCCAAATTCGTCAAGCTGGCGTCCAGCTTCGAGAGCGAAATCCGGGTCACCCGGGACGGTGTCACCGTCAACGCCCTGTCGATCATGGGCCTGCTGATGCTGGGTGCGGGCAACGGCTGTGATGTTCACATCGAGGCCGAGGGGTCTGACGCCGCCGAGGCTGTAGAGGCCCTGTCCGATCTGGTGAACCGCAAGTTCGACGAGGACCAGTAGCCGTCGGGTTTCAGGTCTGTCGGGGCGGCGCCGCGCCGACGTGGTCCAGCCCCCGGCTTTCGGCGATCTCCATCTGACGCGCCCGTTCACGCGCGCCGGCCTTCTGCGCCTCCGAGCGGGTGTCGTGGCAGCGATCGCAGCTGACGCCCTCGACATAGTGGGGTGACGTTCGCCCCTCCGCACTGACCGGCATCCGACAGCCCCGGCAAAGGGTGTGGGTTCCCTCCGTCAGGCCGTGACCGACGGCGACCCGTTCGTCGAAGACGAAGCACTCGCCCCGCCACAGGCTTTCCGGCTCCGGCACGGTCTCGAGATACTTCAGGATGCCGCCTTCCAGATGGAAGACGTCCTCGATTCCTTCTGACTTGAGGAAGGCGGTCGACTTCTCGCAGCGGATGCCGCCGGTGCAGTACATGGCGACCTTCGGCGGGTTGGGGCGCTCAAACAGGGCGCGGCCCTCGGTCCGGAACCAGTCGGGAAAGTCACGGAAGGTGCGGGTATTGGGCTGGATCGCGCCTACGAACGCGCCCACGGCGCCTTCGTAGTCATTGCGGGTGTCGATCACGATGGTGTCCGGGTCCGCGATCAGGGCGTTCCATCGGGCAGGCGTGACATAGGTCCCCGCATTGGCCACAGGGTCGAGGCCCGGCTCGCCCATGGTCACGATCTCGGCCTTGATGCGAACCTTCATGCGATAGAAGGGCATGACGTCGGCGGCGGCGAACTTGATTTCCAGCGTGTCGAAGCCGGGCAGGGCGCGGATGCCGTCCAGCACCCGGTCTATCGCATCAGACGGACCGGCTATGGTGCCGTTCAGCCCCTCATGCGCCACCAGCAGGATGCCGCGCACGTCCGGTGCGCACAGGTCGCGCAGCCGCGCCTGCACGGCCTCGCGGTCGTCGATGCGCGCGAACCGGTAGAGGGCGGCGATGCGTACAGGCTGGGTCATCTGATGATCGGGACCATCGGTCCTGTCCTGTCTTCATCCCGCGAGACGGGATGGTGGAGCCGAGGGGAGGCTCCCCGGTCACCGGAAAATCAACCACTTAGCTCAGGTCAAGCGCCCTCTGTGGAAGGTTACAGTGTAGCATTGCCTCCTCGCCAAGCAAAGACCGCAGACAAAGCCAGCGGCCTAGCCTCGCAGCATCTTCGCCAACTTCGAAAGGGCCTGACGGCGCGAGCCGATGCGGTCGGCGACCGCACCTTTCGGCATCTGAAGTTCCAGTCCCTCAAGGGCGGGCTTCGTTAGGGTCGCGGAACCACTTTGGTTCGATGCCAGCCGTCGGAGTGCAGGCTCTGCTATTTGAGCGAACGCCCACACGTTCACGCCTTGCTTGGGCTTTAGTACCGCGCCGTGGTGATTGCAGAAGAACTTTCCGCTTTCCACGACTTGGATGCTTCCCGACGATCCATCCATCGAAACGATGACGGCGGGTCCCTCGAACAGGGAGGCGGCTACTCCGTTGGAACGAGTTAGCTGAGCAGCGGCATGGAACTTGGGCCGTCCTCCTCCTCCGCCGTAAACGGGGTAACCCTTAGGATCGAAGGATTTGTAGATCGCCGCTTCCGTCAGGCTGGTGTCACCTTTTCGAATGGGGTCGAAAAGGTCGCGGATCGGCTTTGAGGGTGAGAGCGACGAGGGGGCAAGCTCAAGGTGGTAGTCTAGGAGGTGCCCCAGTTCCTCTTTGAAGCTGGTGGGGAGGGCGACGTCTTCGCCGCGACTGTAGGCGAGAAGGTCGTCGACCCGCTTCTCCCATTGCTTGAGGGCGATGGATCGTAGTTCCGCCCTCAGAGGGATGTCTGGGAGAAGCGCGACCCCGCGCTCATGATCCGCAAGAGCCGCGAGCGTGAATACGCCATGCTTGGCCTCAAGGGGCTGGCCAACCTCATCGATTGCATCCTTGGGCGCTTGTCCATGGACAAGGGCCATGAAGACTTTGCTCTCCCGGAGAACGCCATCGGTTCCGATCCAAGGGGCCAGGTCGTTATGCATCCATTCCCCGGCAGTGTTCCGAAGGTCGGTGGCGTATCGCTTGTCGCTGTTCGCAAACCCATCATTGTCCACGATGAACATGTTCACCTTCTCGTGCCCGGCGGCGGCCAAGAGGTCCGCCCAGCTGGCGCTCTTAGCGACCAGCGGGTCCTTCCGGCGCTGAGCGATCACGACTGCCGTACGCTGCTGGGTGTAGGGAGCGAAGGCGTGCTTCGGCAACGAAATGACATCCGTCACGCGCGCCTGATTAAGCAGGGCAAAACGGGCTTTGCTTGATCGGGGGTTCTCGAGGACCCCCGTAGGCAGCACGACTAACGCCCAGCCGCTACCCTTGCGGATG
Organism: Brevundimonas sp. M20; assembly: GCF_006547065.1. NCBI lineage: Bacteria > Pseudomonadati > Pseudomonadota > Alphaproteobacteria > Caulobacterales > Caulobacteraceae > Brevundimonas > Brevundimonas sp. M20. The sequence goes on from NZ_CP041243.1 coordinate 293,275, forward strand.
CTCTCGATTGTTCGTTCAAGGAAAGCTTCTTCGAGCCGCCCGTAGGACGACTTTCCGTATGGAGGGTTCGTCGCGATTATGTCGAAGCCCCCGCTCGGGAACTGTGCCGGAGCGTGTTTAGAAAGGCTATCGAAGCCTCCGCTGATGACACTGAAGCCGTCCCCTGCGAAGTACATGTTTACCCGGGCTCTCGAAGCGTTCGCATGTCCGAGGTCGTACCCAAAGAAGGACTTCTTCGAGAACTCCTTAATCTGATCGGGAGCAAGCGAGTGCTCCTTCTTGAGGAAGCGAAGGATTTCCGTAAGAAAGCCGCCTGTGCCGCAAGCTATATCGGCAATGCGCAGTTTTTCTATGCCGTCAAAACTTCCAGACAATCCCGTGCGGTCAAACAGTACCGGGAGAACACCTGCAATAATGTGACGACCAGTGAAGAACTCGCCTAGTTTTTTCTTGGTCGCCTCGTCTCCGATAGACTGGTAAACTTCTCCGAATATATCGAAGTCAGCGCCAGTTAGCGGCGGAAGCTCATCAAGTAGCTGGAACAGTCTCGAAAAATGGCCCGTACCCTTTGGGATCGTGGATAGGGTATCAGAGAACGAGAAGGCAATCTCAAGTGTATCGCTCTTCTCGTGGAAGTCGAAGATGTCGCCATATTTTCTTCTGAGTTCGACATCACTCATTACCCTCTTCGTGAGAGTTTCAAACCTCTCACCAATGGCGTGATCTTCAGTGGTGCTGCCGGGCGAGAAGCGGGGTATTTCGCTCCACGTGCCCCAGTCTGGGCTTTGTTCTACGATCAACTTAAGCGTAAGGAGCGCGATCGTGAAATCGATCGGCGTCCGTCCAGAAGCGAGCGTCGGTATATTTCGGTAAAGGGTCTTGAGCTTCGGAAGCAACGCTCGGAGGTCGTGCGCTGAGGCGGAGCCATTGGCTGCCGTAAACTCGCCCGTTGAGGAGATGCCGATCGAGGCGACCTCCGCGATAGGGAAGGCGTCTCGCAGTTCTTTCCCGTTGGCTCGCAGCGGCACCCACTTGCCGTCGTTCGTATAGACCGACACAAGCAGTTCGGACCCATTGTATCCGGCTGCAATGAACGGCAGGGCTGGCTCGTTTGGCAGCGCGAGCCTCAGGCCCTCAACATAGAACTTCGCTTCTCTGAGCCCGAGCATAGCGGTCTCCGTCGGCGATTTATTCTCCCAGACACCAATCGGCTTCTCGCTGTTGGCGAGGTGCAACAGCATGTCCGGGAAACCTGCTGCCTTCCCAACCTTGGCCTTGCTCGGCCAATGCTTCTTTAGAAGCGGGCTCCGCGATGCTCGCATCGTCAGGTCATAACCGGCAGCTTTGAGCTGAGCGGCTGCGAAAATCTCCGCATCCGCCTCGTTTGCTGGCGGGGTGTCGGGAATGAGCGAGATAATGGCGGACACAGAACCCCCAAGAAAGGACGCGCCAAGCCGTCTCAGTTTGTCGTTCGTGTTTCGTTAACGTGATTGCAGACCGGCGGCTACCATCCTCACTCCGCGACCCAATGTCGGAAGGCTCAAGCGTGGGCCATCAGGCGCACTGCGATCGTATGAGTTCCCTCGCGCCCCGGCCTTGCGATTTGGCTCGGAGTGATCGCGGAACCTACCTCGGATGCGGAAGGTCTTCACGCAGCGCCACGCCCGGCGTGGTCAGCCAGTTGTACAGCCCTTCGCGTGTAAGGCTCCCCTCGCGGAGACGAAGAATAGCCTCTGCCAAATCGGAGGTCGAAACGACACAAAGCCTTCCACACCGCTCAATAATACCCGGCACGTTCGGTTCGACGCCGGGGCTGCAAACAGTGACGCAGAAGCTGCCGCCGAGCCCAATTAGTTCGGATGCACTGAGCACTTCCGTGGCTGCGTTAAGAGGGACAAGCGCAGCGTCGTTGGCCTTCGTCTTCAACTCGACGACGATCGACGGGAATTCCTCTATGGTCACGAGGAAGTCGGGATGAGCTTGGTTCCCGGGCTGATCAAGACGTTCGCACCCTACCGCCACTAGCGACATGGCCTGTTCGAACACAGCTTCGAGAGCGTCGCCTCTCGCATCATACATGGCCGCAATTATCGCCTCTGCCTGCATTCTCTCGGCCCGGCGAACATGTAGCCGTCTAAAATGCTCGCGCTCGTCCTGTTTCCAAATGCGGGCTGCATCCCGAACTTGATTGGCGAGCGCTGGACCTTCCTCCCCGGCTACAAGAGCCAGCCGGCGTCTCTCGTCGGCTGGCGCGCCGCCATCCATCAGTTCGTGCGGCCTCGTGAGCCCTTGATGTCGTAGGGCAAGCATCTGGGTCCGCGTCAAACGGCGGCGAGCGGCATTGCGAAGCTCAAGACTAGTCATCCAAAGGATGTCAGACGGCAGTCCGGAAGCGATGCGAGAGGCGACGCGTCTAAACGATCGCGCGAGCCTTCGCGCAGCCTGCGTCTGCGCACCGCTCCCCCGTAGTGCTTCCGGCTTGCTTTCATCCGCGAGCACGGGCGAGGTCATCTCCGCAATGATTTCTGCGATCCCCGTGAGTATCCAAGCCACGTCCCGGGCCGTGGCTTCGATGACCCCGAGGCGTACGCCGGGCACCCGCGCGTCTAGCTGAAGCCTAGTCTCCCCAGCGGCCCACCCGGTGACCAGCAAGGCACCGTTGGACGCCGAGACGTCGGCCTGCCACGGTCGCTCCCACAGGAGGCGGTCGAGCCGCCGCGCGAAATCGTTGCCCACCAGCATTCGTCCGACGCGCCAGTTTATGCGGCGAGTTGCTTCGCCACCTTCAGAATTAAACTCCGGCGACGTAAGAGCTGCGTGTGCGAGTACGAACAGCAAATCATCTTCGGTGCCTGGCTCCTCGTCGCTAGGTAGCATTTCGGAAAGTTCGACTGAGCGACGAACCAAGCCTTCTATGAAGAAGAGGACGGTTTCGGGTTTCAAACCACTCCGAGCGACAGCCACACCAAACGCCGTTGCCGATACCTGCGAGCGCCCCTCAATCAAGCAGCCTGCTCTCACCAGCCGGTCGATTTGGGCGTTCAGCTCGGGTTCCCAATGGTTAACGGTTCCGTCTCCCAGCGCCGCTTCTCGGGACGCGCTCAATGTCGATGCAATGAGGTCAAAGGCGTCTCTGCGGTTTGCGCAGAGCCTACCAGCGAAGAGCTGAAGGGTGAGGCTTCCGAAGTCTTCCGGATGGATCCCGATACCGAGTTCGTCTTGGGCTGATAGATCCATCAACTGCGAGGCTTGGTTCGCAGATGCGCCTCCATCGGCGGCTAGTATAACCAGCCCCTCGGCAGCAGCTTGGCCCATTCGACCGACGCGACCAGCCATGTTTTGGAACTCGGCCCGGCCTATAGGCTCCGCGCGGCCCCGATCAAAGTTCCAGCGCTTCCAAGCGGCAAACACCGCGCTTCCAAGAGGAAAGTTCACCCCGGCGGCCAAGGTGCTCGTTGCGAAAACCACATCAACGAGACCGCTAGCGATCCGTTCTTCTACGTAGAGCCGCTCATCCTCGCCAAGTTCAGCGTTGTGGAAGGCTGCGCGCCGACCGAGGGCGCTCCTCAGTTGGGCATCCAACTCCAGTCCTTGAGGGACGACGACGCGCATTGTTTCAGGCCTTCTGGCGGACCAATCACGGCACAGCTCGTATGTCTGGTCCACCTTCATGCAGAACGTGATGACGGGACCCGCGCCCGGCCTCGCGAGAAGTTCCCCTACGATGTCCAGCGGCCCTTGGTTTGCTCGACCCTCTCGCTGGGTAAGCTCGCCCACATGGCCGGGCGAGGCTGATACCTCCAGGATATGGGTCGGCGTTCGGCATTCAATTCTGAGGGCCTTCTCTCGTGTAACGTTCCGCACGAGGCCGAGACGAAGCCAATCGGCCAACGATTGCCCGTCATCGGCGCTTATCACCGCCGACAGGCCAACAAGCTGCCGCCAACCTGACCGCCGAAGCAGGGTCAGGAGAAGCTCAACGTTTCGACCCCGGTGAGCATCTCCGATTAGCTGGATTTCATCGCAGACGATTGCAGTGTCAGTGAGGTCCTTCGGCGGGCCCCCGACGGACAGGCATCCCAAGAATTTCTCGTATGTCGCAACCACGAGAGAAGCCGCGAGAGGTGCATTGGTCTTTCGGCCGGATGCATCTTCCACCCCGTCACCGGTGGCGCAAACGATAGCGGATCGGTCTCCTGCAAACAGGCCATTGAGAAAGAGCCGCTGAGCTTCTTCAAACTTCTGCTTGGCGAGGGCTCGGTGAGAGACGAGATAAACGGCGCGCCCCCCGGACTTTATTGCCGAAGCGATTGCCCACCATCCAATTAAGGTCTTCCCGGTTGAGGTCGGCGCACTGACTAACAGGTCGGCCCCCGTTGCTACACCAGCTTCCAACGATGCGAACTGAACATCTGTCAGCAGCGGTTCGCCAGCAGCTCGGGGCAATAGCTCCGGCACACCTAGGACGAAGTCTGAAAGCCCGTTGTTTGCTGGGAGGCCTTGCTTCATCGCTTCCTCGATACGGCAAAGGCCGAACCTTAGCCTTGTGAAGGTGGTACGTGCAAACCTCCTCGCCCCAGAGTAGCGCGCTGTCACCAGAGCGTGACGGAGCTACTTGGCGGCCAAAATTTGATGTTGCCGTGCGAGAGCCCACTCAGAGCTATTTACGAGCCAGTATCCCCCCGTTGGGGTGGGGCGGTTCCTATTTCCGTGAAGGGGCTCAGAACCTGTAGGCTCTGAACCGCCGCGACGGGTAGGATCAAAAAATTTCTTGGTCATGCGCGAGAAGGATCCGAGCATCACGCAACAGCGATGCCCCGTGCCCCGGCCTGCTAGCGTCGCACTTCGGCCCGGCTCTAAAGTTCTAACCTGTGAGCCATGGCTCATAAGATATGTTGACAGAAATTTGCGCCACCCTTATGAGCTAGGGAAACGTCAGCCCTAACTTGTGAGCCACCATGCATCGCCTCGCCTACTACCGGGTCAGCACCGGGGACCAGACCATCGACGCCCAACGCACCGCACTTGGTGGCGGGTTCGATCAGGAGTTCGCCGACGAAGGTGTGAGCGGGGCCACCCTCGCCGCCTCCCGTCCGGGGTTTGCTGATCTTCTGTCCAAGGCTCGCAGCGGCGATACCCTGTATGTCTATGCCGTTGACCGGCTAGGCCGGGATGCGCTGGACGTGCAGGCCACGGTACGCCGCCTGCTCGACCTGGGGGTCACTGTCCACGTGCATGGATTGGGCCCAATCGGTCGCGGCGTCGGCGAACTGATCCTCGCGGTGCTGGCCCAGATCGCGGACATGGAGCGCCAGCGCATCGCCGAACGAACGCGAGCTGGCCGGAACGCGGCGAGAGCGGCGCTGGAGGCCACAGGGAGGACGCACAGGGGCAAAGAGGGGCTCGGGCGACCCAAGGCAGCGGACGGCGCTGCCGTCGCCCTCTGGAGGCGGGAGAACGGGGCCAGTATCGCGGCGACCGCCCGGCAGTTCGGATTGTCCGTCGCGACAGTGAAACGGTACTGCGCACAGCGCCCTACCGCCGCTGGCGATGCGAGCCTAGCGAAGATGGGCTAGGCGCGGGACGGTGAGTTGAACATCCGCCTCACCTCGATGGAGGCATGGGCGCTCCGGATAAGAGCCTGCTTCAGCATTCTATCGGCGCGCTGACGAGACATAGCGCCAGATGTCACTTGCGCCTTCGTCTCCGCTTCGAGCTTGAGAGCCTGCTCGCCGAGCAAGACTAGTTCGTCTTCACCCAGCGTCGCCTTGGCCTCCCGCATCGCTGAGTAGAACGCATGATCCAGCGCCTCGTCGGCCTTCTTGCCTTGATGCGAGATGAACGCCCACACCGCGAGCGCTACGACGATCCCACCGACAACGAACTCCACCTAGGTTCTCCTCCAACCAACAAGCGTCACGATTGGTGCATAGATCAGGTGGTGCGTAAATCCAACATCCGGTGAGCCTCGCCATGTGCCAAGGCTCGCTGTCGGTCAGGATCAACAACGCTCGCTCGTCCGTCTGGGCGACGCAATCCGTGCGCGCAGGCAGTCGCTCAAGCTGTCTCAGGAAGCGTTGGCGGATCAGGCAGGCATCAACCGAACGCACATGGGCGAAGTGGAAAGAGGCAAGCGCAATCCAAGCCTTGTCGCCCTTATGGCGATAGCCGATGCACTCCAGTGCAGTGTCGCCGCGCTTGCCGGCGAAGCACGACTTTAGGCTTGAGCGCGTCACGGACCGCCGAAACGCGATACCTGGACTACACAGAACGACAGAAAATTCGTGGAGGCCAACTCCCTTGCTGGCAGCCCTAACCGCTTCCAACCGTCGCGCGGTCTAGGAGACGATACCTATCGTTTCTGAGGGTGGGTTAAATCGATACCGTTACGAACAAGGGAAACACCCCTTGGCAATGTCCGCCATCAGGCGGGGGCCTTACATTAGAACAGGCATGATCGCACGGGAGAGGCCAGCCTAGCGCTAGCCGCGATCAACGGGCTTCCTTACGCAGCGCACAACGCAGCCGATGGTAAGATAAAACCCGTCTGAACCCTCTTCATACCCCCGGAACATCAACCTCTGGAGGACTGCGCCTCTGTTGTAGGAGTAGGAAGAGGGAGAGACGGACTAGCCTACGAGCAACACACACATACCATGGTAAGTTTGGTTGTGGGGGTGGTGGGGGTAACCGAGATTAAAACTGGAGTACTAACTGGATATGAGAGACGTATTCGGTTGAGGGGGTGACGCTAGCTTCAGTCTCGGAATACGATATCTCGATATGGCTTTGACCATGGCGAGAGTGCTGAACCCGTTGCCGTAGCCGTCCGCAACGTCTCTTGCGCTGTGCCCCATCATCTGACGTTGGACGCCTTCCTCAATTCCGCTTTCGCGGCAGAAGTCTTTGAAGGTGTGGCGGAACGAGTGGAAGTCGACACGTGGATCGGTAATGCCGCACGCTCGGCGGTACTCCCTGAACCACTCACCCCATTTTTCCGTCAGGCGGCCGTCTCGATTGGGTTTGAGATCAAACAGAAGCTCATCCGTTCCCCGTGTGTCCACGTAACGAAGAAACCCCAGATCAATGATCTTTGGGTGAAGGGGAACCATCCGCTCGCTGGATGCCGTCTTGAGGCGATTGCGCCCTTGTGCGTCCTGCCCAATCTTGATGTGCCAAGCGACTTTGTCGGTGCCGTCGTCATCATAGGGGACCTGCACAATGTCACTATGTCTCAGCTGTCCTAGCTCTTCGCGACGAGCGCCTGTGAAAAGCCCGAGAATAGGTAGCCAGTAAGCGGCCTCACCCTTGCCCCGTACGGGGCGTGCGCCAGCGGCGTGTACCTCTCCAGCGAAAAGGGCATTCAAGTCGTTCGTTGACCACGGCAGGCGAGCTTTTCCGCTCTTCGACGGTGGTGCTTGAACGTCCTTGGCGGGGTTTGTGGTGATCGTCCCTTCTTGCTCCGCAAAGCTCATAATAGTGCGGAGGCGGGATAGCTTTGTCTTGATGTTCGGTGCCGACGTGCCCTCGCTGATAAGGGTGCGCTTGAAATGCTGGACATGGTTGGGCTCGACCATGTCTGCACGATCAACCCCCGTTCGGGCGATGAACCAGTCGATCACAGAGATATGTGCCCTGACCGTCTTATCGGTAGGCTGACGCTCCCTCGCCCATCGGTCGATAACATCCTTGAGGGTTGATGTCTGAGATACACTGGCTGTCGCCACCGGAGCGGGGCCGGGAGCATCTAGCGGTGCGCTTCGGTTCTCAGCCGAGGTCAGTTGAGCCTTCGTTTGCTCCAGATCCCATTTGGCATCCGAGAGAAGGTCCCGAAGCGCCATTTGCTCCTCTGACAAGATGTCTGGATCGGCGACGTTCAGCACGGCGAGAAGCTTGAGGCGTGCGAACTCTCGCTGCTCGTATCGGGCTTCTTCCTCGAAACATTCCCGGAAAGACAACTCCGCTTGTTCGACCTGATAGGTGGCCTCGTCGGGGGTCAGCAGCGGGCGGGGCTTGCCAGCGTTTGCGGCGAGTATCTGTCTTATTTTTTCCCGCATCCCTACTTCGGGAGTAGGGGGCGGCGCAGGGTCTGGTCCGGCTGTTTGGCGCGCACTGGCGAACTCGCGATCCAGCGCCACCCAAGCCTCGGCGTGAAGTCGTTTGGCTTCCTCGCGATCCTTGGTTCCCAAGGCGCGGACGATCTCTTTCCGACCTTTGTAAGTCGCAATCAAGTCGAGAGGGATGCGACGCCGCAGGCTGTAGCTGGCATTCCTGCGGATTAGTCCGGTTGGCATGTCACTCATTGCTCCATGTGTAGCAGACACAGGGCGTTCCGACAGGCTAAGGTATTGATTTCGCCGGATTGTCCTTCCATCTCAACCGCTTGGGTTGGGATGGTGGAGCCGAGGGGAGTCGAACCCCTGACCTCGTCATTGCGAACGACGCGCTCTACCAACTGAGCTACGGCCCCCCAAACCCCACGGGATCGTCGGGTGCAGGCGAGCGGGCGACATACGAGCGGCGGGCCGGTGGTGTCAACCGGTCGCATGCGCGTAGGGCCGCCGGGCGACGGAAATGTTGGCGATAGAGCGCCGGTCCCGCTAGAAGCGCGGATCAACTGACGGCTGGAGCGTTCCGCGGCATGGCGGCGATCATCGAGTTTCTGTTCTTCATCATCGAGACGCTGCTGCGCCTGTTCGTGCTGGCGCTGATCGTCAACGCCGTCCTGAGCTGGCTGTTCGCGTTCGACGTGATCAACCACCGGAACCGCTTCGTGTCCTCGCTGGCGATGGCGCTGGACCGGATCGTCGGCCCCGTGCTGGCTCCGCTGCGGCGGATCATCCCGTCGCTGGGCGGCATCGACATCACGCCGATCATCGCCTGGATCCTGATCACCGGCGTCCAGACCTATCTGCTGCCCGCCTCCAAGGCAGCGCTGTTGAGCCTGGTTCCTTACTGACCGGCGCGGCGCGGAGGTCACGCCTGTCAGTCTTCGCGGCTGACTCGACGTTCCGCGCTTGCACCGTTCGGCGACCGTCCTAAGGTGCCCGCCCACGGGGCCGCTGGCCTGACAGACGACCGGACTACATGACCACGATCAAGACAGTCGCCATCATCGGCGCGGGCCAGATGGGCGCGGGTATCGCCCAGACGGTGGCCGCGGGCGGCTATGACGTGAAGCTTTACGATGCGGCCGGCGATCGCGTGCCGCAGGCGCTGGGCGCGATCGCGGCCAGCCTGTCGCGCCAGATCGGTCGCGGACTGACGACCCAGGCCGACGCCGACGCCGCGCTGTCGCGCATCACCGCCACCTCTTCGCTGGCCGAGGCCGCCAAGGCTGATCTGGTGATTGAAGCCGCCGTCGAGGACGAGGTCGTCAAGAAGGCGATCCTGCTGGACCTCGTGCCGCATCTGGGCGCGGACACCCTGCTGGCGTCCAACACCTCGTCGATCTCGATCACCCGTCTGGCCTCTACCACGGATCGCCCCGAGCGTTTCATCGGCCTTCACTTCATGAAGCCGGCGCCGGTAATGAAGCTGGTGGAGATCATCCGGGGCATCGCCACCTCGGCGGAGACCTACGAGACCGCGGTCGCCTTCGCGGAATCGCTGGGCAAGACCACCACCAATGCCGAGGATTTCCCCGCCTTCATCGTGAACCGGATTCTGGTCCCGATGGTCAACGAGGCGATCTACACCCTGTACGAGGGCGTCGGGAACGTCTCGTCGATCGACAAGGCGCTGAAGCTCGGCGCCAACCATCCGATGGGGCCGCTGGAACTGGCCGACTTCATGGGGCTGGATGTCGTTCTGGCGATCATGAACGTGCTCTACGACGGGCTGGCGGACAGCAAATATCGCCCCTGTCCGCTGCTGGTGAAGTACGTCGAGGCCGGCTGGCTGGGCCGCAAGTCGGGCCGGGGCTTCTATGACTATTCCGGCGAAACGCCGGTTCCGACCCGATGATCTCCCGCTTCGAAAAGCCCGAGACCTTCCCGGGCCAGCAACGCGTGGCCTGGCGCAAGGAGCCGCAGCGGACGGTGCTGGCGGTCGTCGCGGCGGTCTGCTGGCCCCCGCTGTGGATCACGCTGGCGATCTGGAGGCCGCATAACTGGATGCCGGGTCTCGAGATGGACTGGCGGCTGCAGTTGTTCATCCTGGGCCTGATCGGGGTGCCGGCGATCCTCTGGCTGCTGGCGCGTGAGCGCAGGCGGTCGGGACGACCGGCCACCCGGCTGGGCGTCGTCTGGCGCTTCATGTTCTACGGCGGCCTGTTGGCGGTCATTCTGGCCGCCCTGTTCACGGTCTGGCAGCTGGTTCTGCAGTGGATCAACGCCGCCAATCTGGGCGAGGGCGTCGGCAGCAGCGAGACGACCTTGTTGATCTACGGCGTGGCGGGCATGCCCTTCGCGGCCGTGATCGGGGTGGCCTACGCCCTGTGGGCAGGCCTGTGCGTGGCCTTCATCGCCTTCTCGCCCCAGCCGGAGGTGCGGGATCGCCTCGGCGTCATGGGCCGCGACCTGTATCGCGACGGGGCCGCCTGAAACCTTACGGCGAATTGGTTTGACGGTGTCCGGTCACGCGGCGACTTTTCCGGCCCTACTCGGGGGAGCAATTCATGACCGCCACAGACGCCGGTTCCAGCGCGCGGCTCGCGCCGATCGCGGTCAAGGACCGCATCTTCACCCTGGACATGCTGCGGGGTCTGGCGATCCTGGGCATTCTGGGTGTCAACGCCATGGCCTTCGCTTGGCCTATGGCGCTGGAGATGGACCCGACCCTGCCGCCGATGTGGGCGCACGACACCGCGAACATAGCGGCGGAGTGGGCAAAGGATGTCTTCTTCCAGGACAAGTTTCGCTCGCTGTTCTCGATGCTGTTCGGGGTGTCGATCTTCCTGATCGGCGGCGAGCGGTTCGATGAGGCGCGGGGCCGCCTGTTGTGGCGGCGCTTGCTCTGGCTGGGGCTGTTCGGCCTGATCCACGGGTTCGCCCTGTGGTTCGGCGACATCCTGCTGCACTACGCCTACAGCGGCATGCTGGTGATGATGGCCCGGTCCTGGTCGGCCAGGCGGCTGCTCTGGACGGGGGCGGCGCTGAACGCCGTCTTCGCCGTGCTTTCGGTCGGCTCCGCCTTGCTGGCGGGCCTGATGGCGGGCGATGCGCAGGCCGCGCAGGGCGGCAATCCCTTCGCCACGACGCCGGAGCAGCTGACGGCGATCATCCAGGCCTATCAGGCGGGCTGGCCGGGCGCGCAGATCGAGAACCTGAAGGCGGCGGTCTTCCTGCAGTTGATGAGCCTGACGCTCGTTCCGATCACGGCGGGGCTGATGATGCTTGGGCTCGGCCTGTTCAAGTCGGGTTTCCTGACCGGGCGCTCGCCGACATGGGTCTATGTCCTGCTGTTGCTGATCGGAGGCGCCAATCTGGCGGCCTTCGGCTGGTACGACTGGCAGTTCTACGCCGCCCCGCACGGGACCCCGGACCCGACGAAGGGGCTGGCCGGGGTGCTGGGCAGCTTCGCGCCGCTGATCACCCTGGCCTATGTCAGCCTGCTGATCCTGATGACCCGGTTCGGGCTGAAGGTCGTCACCGGCGTTTTGGCGCCGGTGGGGCGGATGGCCTTCACCAACTACCTGACCCAGACCCTGATCATGGCGACCCTGTTCTACATGCCTTGGGGGCTGCACTGGTTCGGAACCGTGCCGCCCGCGCAGCTGTGGCTGGTGGTTGGCGGCGTCTGGATCGCCCAGCTGATCTGGTCGCCCCTGTGGTTGTCGGTGTTCACCATGGGGCCGCTGGAGTGGCTGTGGCGCTGCCTGACCTATGGCCGGGCGGTGCCTCTTTTGAAGCGCGAGGCCGCCTGATCGTTGCTCGCGCGCGGCCTTTGGCTTAAGCGCGCGGCATGACCGACAACGCTCCCATCCGCCCCGAAGCCCGCAATCCCCGTGGGTTCGCCGACCGCCGCGGTCGCGATCTCGTCGCCGAGCGCCGCCTCGTGCATCGGGTGTCGGAAGTCTATGAGCGCTGGGGTTTCGAGCCGCTGGAGACGCCGGCCTTTGAATATGTCGACGCCCTCGGCAAATTCCTGCCCGATACGGACCGTCCGAACGAGGGCGTGCTGGCGCTTCAGGACGACGATGATCAGTGGATGGCCCTGCGCTATGACCTGACGGCGCCGCTGGCCCGCTTCGCGGCGCAGAACTGGGAGACCCTGCCCAAACCCTTCCGTCGCTATGCCTTCGGGCCGGTGTGGCGCAACGAGAAGCCGGGGCCGGGCCGCTTCCGCGAGTTCGTCCAGTGCGACGCCGACACCGTGGGCTCGGATCGCCCGGAGGCCGACGCCGAGATCATCGCCATGGCCTGCGAGGGCCTGCGGGCCGCCGGTCTGGCTCCGGGGCAGGCGGTTATCCGTGTCTCGAACCGCAAGCTGTTCGACGGCCTGTTCGAGGCCGGCGGCGTGACCGATCCGGTCCAGAAGCTGACCGCCCTGCGAGCCATCGACAAGTTCGACCGTCTGGGTTGGGAAGGCGTCGCCGCCCTGCTGGGCGAGGGGCGTCTGGATGAATCCGGCGACTACACCAAGGGTGCGCAGCTGCCGTTGGCGGTGGCCTCGACCATCGAAGCCTTCCTCGCCTCGGCGGGTGACGCCGCCCTGGGCCGGGCGGAGACGCTGGAGGCCGTGGCGCGGGCGGGCGGGCTGGGCGCCGTCGGCGAGGGGGCGTTGGAGGAACTGGCGGCCGTCGACAGCGCCCTGAACGCCATGAAGGTCGGGCAGGACGCCGTCCGCTTCGACCCGACCATCGTGCGGGGGCTGGAGTACTACACCGGCGCCGTGTTCGAGGCCGAATTGCTGCTGGAAACGACCGACGAGAGGGGCCGCGCCGTGCGCTTCGGTTCCATCGGCGGCGGCGGTCGCTATGACGACCTGGTGGCCCGCTTCACCGGCGAGCGTCTGCCGTCGACGGGCTTCTCGTTCGGCGTCTCGCGCCTGGCCTCGGCCCTGCGCGCGGCGGGGCGCGGCGACGAGGATGCCATGCGCGGCCCGGTGGTCGTGATCGTCTTCTCCGAGGCCGACATGCAGCACTACCTCGACGCGGTGTCCGAGCTGCGCAATGCCGGGATCGCCGCTGAGCTCTATCTCGGCAAGGCGGGGCTGAAGGCCCAGATGAAGTACGCGGATAGGCGGGGCGCGCCCGCCGCCATCATCCTCGGCGGGGACGAGATCGCGGCCGGAACCGTTACGGTCAAGGATCTCGACGCGGGTCGCGCCGCCGCGGCCGGAGTGGCCGACAACGAGGCCTGGAAGGCCGAGCGGCCGGGTCAGCGGGTCGTTCCTCGCGGTGAACTTGTGGCCACGGTCCGGCGTATCGTCGGTCACTGACGCACAGCTGCGTGAGTTATCGCTGATAACAAAGGAAAAATCCCTGACGGCGTCAGGGTCTTGATTGACTTGGGACGGGAATTGTCGTCTTTCTGACGCACTCGGGAAGCGCAGCGTTTCGACGCAGCTGCAGCCCGGAGGCGTTTCGGGGAGGAAACGTCCGCTCGACAAGAGCGAAAGAAAGCCCGCCGCGATGTATCCCCCGCGGCGGGCTTTTTTATTGTCTCATACTTGGTGGCGCTAGCGCTTGCGACGCGGTCGCTCGCTGCTTGAGCGCGGCTTCCGGCGCTATCGCGCGGCTTGCGGAGCCTCGCTGCTCGAGCGCGCTCCGTCACCGCTGCCTCACGGTCAGCCTGCACCAAGCGCCAGGCCGCGTCGGATCGGGAAGGCGGAGCCTTCTGACCGCAGCCAAACAAAAAAGGCCGGAGCGTGCGCTCCGGCCTTTCTGTCTTTTCAGCGCGATCCGCTTACCAGATGCGGACGCGGTCTTCCGGAGCCAGGTAGTATTTCGTGCCCGGCTGAACGCCGAAGGCGTCGTACCAGGCGTCGACGTTACGGACCGGGCCGATAACCCGGAACTCGGCCGGGCTGTGCGGATCGGTGGCGATCTGGTTGCGAAGGGCGTCGTCGCGGTACTTCGACTGCCAGACCTGGGCCCAGCCGTAGAAGAAGCGTTGGTCGCCTGTCGTGCCGTCCAGCACCGGCGCCGGGCGACCGCCCAGCGACAGGTGGTAGGCTTCCAGACCCACGGCCACGCCGGCGGCGTCGCCGATGTTCTCGCCCATGGTCAGGCCGCCCTGGACATGGAATCCCGGGATCGGCTCGAACTGGTCGTACTGGGCGCCCAGGCGGGTGGTCAGGGCGTCGAAATTCGCCTTGTCCGCGGGGGTCCACCAGTTCCGGAGCACGCCGTCGCCGTCGGACTTGGAGCCTTGGTCGTCGAAGCCGTGGCCGATCTCGTGACCGATCACGCCGCCGATGCCGCCGTAGTTGACGGCCGGGTCCGCGTCCGGATCGAAGAACGGCGCCTGCAGGATGGCGGCCGGGAAGACGATCTCGTTATTGGCGGAGTTGTAGTAGGCGTTGACGGTCTGCGGGGTCATGCCCCACTCGTCCTTGTCCACCGGCTGGTTCAGGCGGTTCAGCTGGTACTGCCATTGGAACAGGCCCGCGCGCTCGCCGTTGCCGAACAGGTCGTCCGGGCGGATTTCCAGCGCCGAGTAATCACGCCACTTGTTCGGATAGCCGATCTTGACGGTGAACTTGGCCAGCTTCTCCTGCGCGGCGGCGCGGGTTTCCGGGCCCATCCAGGTCAGGTTGTCGATGCGATGGGACAGGGCCAGACGCAGGTTGGAGACCAGTTCTTCCATCTTGGCCTTGGACTCGGCGGGGAAGTACTCGGCGACGTACTGGCGGCCGACGGCCTCGCCCAGCATGCCCTCGGCGAAGCTGATGCCGCGCTTGTCGCGCGGACGCTGGGCCGGCTGGCCGTTCAGGTCACGCGAGCGGAACTCCCACTGGGCGTCCGAGAAGCGTTGCGACAGGCGGGGAGCCGCGTCGTCAACGGTGTGGAAGGCCTGCCAGGCCTGAATCACCGACATCGGCGTCTCGGCATAGATGGCCGCGATCTTCGGCATCGCGGTGTCCTGCCGGACGATCAGGCGCGGGACTTCGCCCACCCCGACAGCGTTGTAGTAGGCCTGCCACGGGAAGCCGGGCGCCTCGGACGCCAGCTGGCTGATGGTGTACTCATTGTAGGTCTCGTCGCGGTTGCGGTTCTGGATCGGGGTCCAGTGCGCCTCGGCGATTTTGGTCTCGAAGGCGACGATGTCGGCCGCGGCCTGTTCAGGGTTGGCCCAGCCGATCATGCCCAGCATGCGCGCCACATAGGCCTGATACAGCACCTTCTTCTCGGCCCAGCGCGTTTCCAGATAGTAGTCGCGGTTCGGAAGGCCGATGCCCGACTGGCCGGTCGAGACGACGTAGCGGGTCGGCGCCTTCTGGTCGATGGTGATGCCGGTGCCGAAGATGGAAGCGCCGATGCGGCCCTGGCTGGACCCCATCAGGACGGCCATCTTGTCGTGGGTGTCCGCCGCCTGGATGGCGGCGAGATAGGGCTGCAGCGGTTGTTCGTCCAGCGCCTCGATGCGGGCCACGTCCATGTAGGAGCGGTAGGCGTCGGCGATCTTCTGCTCGTCCGAACCCGGCGTCAGGTCCGAGCGGGCGACCAGTTCGTCGATCATTTCCTTGACGCGGTTGTCGGACAGTTCGCGCAGCAGGTTGAAGGAGCCGTAGGAGGTGCGGTCCGACGGAATCTGCAGTCGGTCATAGGCGGCGCCGTTGGCGTAGCGGAAGAAGCTGTCGCCCGGGTTCACCGAGGTGTCGCGACCGTTGAGGTCGAAGCCCCAGGTTCCGTAGCGCGGGGCCACGGTGCCTTGATAGCCCTGAACAGCGGCGCCCTGGGTCGGCGCCTGGAAGAGTTCGAAGACGGTGCAGGCCTCATCGATACAGGCGTGGTCGTCAGTGTCGGTCCAGGACTGGGCCTGGGCGGCGGCGGGCAGGAGCAGCGCCCCGAGGGCGGCGCCGATAAGCAGCTTCTTCATGCGTGGGTTTCCGGACTTCTTTTCACCAACCTTAAAGGGGCGGCGCGGACCCTACGCCCGCCTCAGAAGCTGTCGCCTGAATTATTTGTCATGAATCGACGGAAACCCGGACATGGCGTCGTTTCAGCCTGTAGGCTGAACCGTACGGAGGGCGAATGACTCATCACGGCGGTGGCGGCGAGTACAAGGACCTTCTGGTCTTCCTGGCGGCGGCCGGGGTGGTGGTTCCGCTCTTCAACCGGTTCAGGATCAGCCCCGTTCTGGGCTTTCTGGCGGCAGGGGTTCTGCTCGGGCCGGACGGTCTGGCGCGTTTCGCGGATGCGGTTCCATGGCTGGGCTGGCTGACGATTTCGGACGCCAACCAGTTGCGCGCCCTTTCGGAACTGGGCGTCGCCTTCCTGCTGTTCATGATCGGTCTGGAGCTGTCGTGGGAGCGGCTGAAGGCGATGCGCCGCATGGTGTTCGGTCTGGGGCTCAGCCAGGTCGCGGTCTGCACGGTCGGGCTGGCGGCGGTCTTCATGCTGATGGGGCAGCCGCTGGTGTCCTCGGCGGTGCTGGGCATGGGGCTGGCCCTGTCCTCGACCGCCGTGGTCATGCCGGTGCTGGCCGAGCGGGGGCGACTGAGCGGCGCATCGGGCCGGACGACCTTCTCGGTCCTGCTGGCGCAGGATCTGGCTGTCGCGCCGATCCTGATCACCGTTACGGTTCTGGCGGCGCTGGCGCAGAGCGGGGCGACCGATGGGGGAGAGTTCGATCCGGCGGTGCTGCGGCCGGCCCTGTTCACCCTCGTGCCCGCCGCGATCGGTCTGGGGCTTCTCGTGGTGCTGGGGCGGCTGGTGCTGCGGCCGCTGTTCCGGTCGGTGGCGAAGACCCAGACCGGCGGACGCGGGCAGGAGATGTTCGTCGCGGCCTGTCTGCTGGTCGTCGTCGGCGCGGGTCTGGGCGCGCAGGCGGCCGGGCTGTCGATGAGTCTCGGCGCGCTGGTCGCGGGCCTTCTGCTGGCCGAGACCGAGTTCCGGCGGGCGATCGAGGTGTCCATCGAGCCGTTCAAGGGGCTGTTGCTCGGCGTCTTCTTCGTGGGGGTCGGCATCGGGCTGGATCTGGACGCGGTCGCGGCCGATCCGGTGGCGGTCTTCGGACTGGCGATTCTGCTGACCCTGCTCAAGGCCGGTCTGATCTACGGAACGGCGCGGCTGTGGGGCGTGAAAAATCGCACGGCGATCGAGACCGCATTGGTGCTGGGCCCTGCGGGGGAGTTCGCCTTCGTCATTCTGGGGGCCGGTCTGGTCGAAGGCATCGCCTCGCCCGGATTCACCGGGACGGTGATGCTGGCCGCGACGATAAGTATATTTACTGTCCCTCTGATGGCGATGTTTGCGGATCGTCTTGCGAACAAGGTGGCGCCAACTCAACCCGATCTTGCGCCCGAGGCGATGCATATCCCTTCGGTCGAGGGGCAGGTTCTGGTCGTCGGCTTCGGGCGGGTTGGTCGGCTGGTTGGAGAGTTGTTGGCCGAACACGGACAAAAATTCGTGGCCGTGGACGCCAACGCCTCGACCGTTTCGAAGGGGCG